>NC_015160.1:627469-941204 GCF_000190535.1 Odoribacter splanchnicus DSM 20712 | reverse complement strand
ATCAGGGTGGCCTCGGAGCCGGAACCACTAATATGCCGAATTGGGATCAGTGGGGTTATTATCCGGTTGTTCCGACCTCTGCGGGTATCGAGTTGGGTGACGGTTGCGGTGAAACCACGTTCAACGTGCTAAAGGAGGACGGCTCGCTGCATTATGCGGCAAAGGTTCCGGTGTTCTTTGGCCTGAAACATCCTTTCGGCCATATATGGAAAATTGTCCGGGGGCTTATCGATAACGTGGGTGATGAGAAATCCGAGGTTTATGTTGCCCCGTCCCTTTATGCCGGTTATGATGACAATTCGATTTCCGGTCTAATCAAGGTTTGCGAGGTTCCGAGAACCGGCGGTTATATCAAACAGAAAAGTTACTACTTGCTTTGCGCCATGCCGACCGAAATCGGAGCGACCGCCTCGACTTATTTCTGTGACTATTTTTGGGAGAATTCAGCATCATCCAAAGGGCTTCGTGTCCGCCTCTCCGGTGCTAGCGCTTACAGTGGCGCGTCTGCGGGGGCGTTTGCTACGAATGCGAACGATGCAGCCTCGTATTCGTATGCGAATGTGTCCGCTCCCCTCTGCTTTTTCGATGCGGATCCGGTGATGTCGGCCTAAAACGAAAACGGAAAGAGGAAAAGAACGTTCTTTGAAATTTTGTATTGAGAGTTTTTGGAAAGCTGTTCGGCGGGTTTCGGAACTCGCCGTTAGGCGAGTCGATTTTTGTGATTTTTTTGCCGGTTTTGGGAAAATGTAGTTAAAAGGCTTATCTTTGCATCGTTAAACCAAGTTTAACAGGTTGTTTTACCCTTAGTGTGACGCAGGCTTCGTGTCCGCCTCTCCGGTGCTAACGCTAACAATGGCACGAATGCAGGGGCGTTTGCTACGAATACGAACAATGCAGCCTCGAATTCGAATGCGAATGTGTCCGCTCCCCTATACTTTGCAGTTAGGAAACGGTTAGATGGGGTGAAAGACCTTGCCACTTGGCAAAAGATGACGAACGCTCAAAAGGACGCTGGTAGGCCGGTAACGGTTCGAACGCTTCCGAGTAAGGCAAAGCAGACACTCAGACACTCAGAACCGCAGAAACAGACCATGAAAAGGTATGGAAATTTGTTTGAACGAGTTGTCGAATATGGCAATCTCGAACAGGCGTTTCACAACGCCGCCCGTCACAAAACTCGCCGAAGCGAAGTAATAGAGTACGGCTCCCATTTGGAGGCGAACCTATTACAGCTCCAGCGTGAACTTATCACCGGTACTTACCGCACCTCCGAATATAAGACTTTCATCATTTACGAACCCAAAGAGCGGAAGATCTTTAAACTGCCGTTCCGGGATCGTGTCGTTCATTGGGCGATAATGCAGGTTATTGAACCGATATGGCTCTCTAATTTCACCCATGATACATTCTCTTGCATACGTGGGCGTGGTATTCACCCTCTTTTATACAAGCTCCGCCGTGATTTGAAAGCGGATCCGGAGGGAACCCGGTACTGCCTGAAAATCGATGTGCGCAAATTCTATCCGAGTATAGACCACGAGATCATGAAACAGGTAATCCGCCGAAAGCTGAAAGATGCCCGGCTGCTTGCTTTGCTTGACGGTATCGTGGACTCGGCAGAGAACGGAGTGCCTATCGGGAATTATTTATCCCAATTCTTTGCCAACCTTTATTTATCCGAACTGGATCATATCATGAAAGAAGAAATGGGCATCCGGTACTATTACCGCTTTGCCGATGATATTGTCCTGCTGGATGGAAACAAGGAGAAGCTCCACGGAACCCTCGTGTTTATCAACCACTACCTGAATAATGAACGTGCTTTGAGTATAAAGCCGAATTATCAGGTTTTCCCGGTAGAGAGCAGGGGTATTAATTACGTGGGATACGTGACGTTTCATGATTATTGCCTCGCCCGTAAGCAGAACAAGAAAAACCTCTGCCGTGAGGTGGCAAAATTACGCAAACGTGGGCTGAGTGATGAGGAGATCCGAATACAGGCATCCAGCCGGTTGGGGTTCATGCAGCATTGCAATAGCATTTATTTATTAAAAACTCTCAATATGAAAACATTCAGTGAAGTAACAAACAGCGGTGGTAATCTCACGGGAGATAAATACCACATTGATGACATTTTGAACAGGGAAATCCACCTGAAAGGTTTCGAGGTAAAAGAATCCAAGTATAAGGGTGAATGCCTGATCATTCAGTATGATATCTACGAGCAGGTAAAGGATAAAACCGGAGTTTTGCTCACTAACGAGGACGGCACTCCGAAAATGGATTGGGTGGAACATATCTCCTTTACCGGTTCGGAGGCTCTTATAAAACAGTTAAAGGATGTAGTATTGGATGAACCCTGTTCGGCAAAGATTATTAAACAACCAATCGGTGACCGGGGTAAATGCTTTTATAAGATAACCGATCCCGATTAAAATATCGGTGATTATGTACAAAGGGATTTATGCAGAAAAAAAGACTTTTTCAAAGTTCGATAATGAACATTATTTGTGCTATCTGAACGAGCAGCGTGAGGAGTATTCTCCTGAACCGGATGCCCGTTCGGGTGAGGTGACTGAACCGGTGTCCGCTCCCATATTGGGATATGCCTATACAGGAAGTATGGCGGACGGAGGTACTCTGATTGAAGCGAGGGAGGCTACTTATGACGAATTTGTTTCTGGGTTGATCCGCACGAGGTACTCGGCCAGCCGGGTGGAGGCAATCCAGTCAAACCGTATGATAGCCTTTGTCAATCCGGAGCATGAACGGGCATCCGAATTTATTTCCGAGTGGGATGATTTCCAGTCTTACCGGGAACAATGCAAGGAACAAGCTAATGCGCTTATAAACGGATAAATGCCTGTCGGGGGCAGGCAAGAAAAAGCCCCCGGCCTGTAAGTAGTTATCTCACCCACATACTTACACAAAGATGCGACCAACCGCACAGCCGGGGGCTAAATACCCTCTGCTGCGGTTGGTCGCATTTGTATGTTATGTGAGTGAGATGTCGCAAAGATAGTAACATTTAAAGGAATAACAGCAATGAAAACACCTATTTCTTACTACGGAGGCAAGCAAACCCTCCTTAAACATATTCTGCCTCTGATCCCCAAGCATAAACTTTATACAGAGGCTTTCTGCGGCGGTGCTGCAGTATTGTTTGCCAAGCGTCCGGCTGATGGCGAAGTTATAAACGATATCAGCATGGATATAACGAACTTTTATTGGATGGCTAAAGTCTATTATCGTGACCTGAAACAGGAGATTGAGAAGACTTTGCACAGCCGGGATATGCACGCCCATGCCGGACACATATTGCAGTATCCTCAATTCTTTCAGCCGGTGCAACGTGCATGGGCTGTTTGGGCGTTATGTAAAATGTCCTTTGCCAGCATGATGGATGGTTCGTTCGGTTATGACTTTGGTGGCGGAATGCCGAAGAAACTGCGTAATGCAAAGGATGAGTTTACCGAATGGTTATGCGCCCGGCTTGACAACGTGACCATAGAGAACCGGGATGCGCTGGATGTCATCTCCACTTATGACTCGCCCGATACGTTTCATTTTGTGGATCCACCTTATATCAATAGCGATTGTGGTCATTACGAGGGTACGTTTGATGAGTATTGCATGGAGAAGCTCCTGCAGCTTTTGGAGCAGGTGAAAGGTAAGTTCATGCTGACAATGTTTCCCCTGCCAATGATAGAGGAATACGCAAACAAAAACGGATGGATAATCCACCGGGTAGAAAGAACCATCAGCGCATCAAAGACGAGCCGAAGAAAGCAGGAGGAGTGGATGGTATGCAATTATGAAGAACACCCGCAGCGAACTTTGTTTGATTACAAAGATTGCGGCGTTGTCGATACAACAGATGCCTCCTAAATACTATGTAAAGATAGTCATTCCTAATGAATTGCACAAATATTTGAATGTGCTTTTTGCGTGAAAATGCTATAAATTTAAAGGCTTTCAAACGCCATTCAAATGACGTTTGAAAGCCTTTTTATATCGTGTGTGTGCGATATTTTTTTCACATTTCGTTTTATACCCTGATTATCGCATTTCGTTTTTTATACCGCTCGCATTTCGTTTTGCCGATTATATTAAAAAATTTTGTCGGATATGCTGATTAAAATTTGTGGCATGAAGGAACCCGGGAATGTGACGGAAGTCGCTGCTTTACATCCCGATATGTTGGGTTTTATTTTTTATAAATCCTCACCGCGTTATGCCGGTGATTTGTCTCCCCGGGCTTTGGAACGTTTACCTGCAGCTATCGGGAAAGTAGGAGTTTTTGTGAATGCAGAAACCGGGTTTATCGAAAATATAGTACGAAGGTATAAGATGGATACGATTCAACTGCATGGGGATGAACCCCCTGAAATGGGTCACTATTTTGTACGGAAAGGCTACCGGGTAATAAAAGCTTTCGGTATAGAAGAGGCCGGTGATTTTCAACGGACTTTGCCTTATGAATCGGCTTGTCAGTTGTTTTTGTTCGATACCCGGAGCAGACAGTTTGGAGGGACCGGGAAATCGTTCGACTGGAATTTATTGAACCGGTACGAGGGGAGTGTACCTTTTTTCTTAAGTGGAGGAATTGCCTGGGAAAATAGAGAAGAGATCGGAAAAATCAAACATCCGAAGCTTGCCGGACTCGATTTGAACAGTCGGTTCGAAACGGCTCCCGGAATGAAAAATATCCATTTATTGTCTCGTTTTTTAGCTGAACTACCTTAATTTTTTTAGTTATGAATCGGATTACAGAGTTGTTTCAAAGAAAAGATAGAAATCTTTTGTCCGTGTATTTTACTGCCGGTTATCCGGTTTTGGAAGATACGGTCGAAATCATACAGATGTTAGAAAACCGGGGAGTCGATCTGGTGGAAATCGGGATTCCTTTTTCCGATCCTATGGCCGATGGGGTAGTCATCCAGCAAAGTAGTACACAGGCACTGAAAAATGGCATGACGTTGCCTGTATTACTCGAGCAGTTGACTAGTATACGAAGTCGGGTTGAATTGCCTTTGCTATTGATGGGATATTTGAATCCGATGTTGCGGTACGGTATAGAAAACCTTTTTCGAAAAGGGATGGAAATCGGGATCGATGGAATGATTATTCCGGATTTGCCGTTTCAGGAATACCTGGAGTCGGTTAAACCGCTTTGTGAAAAATATGATATTCCGGTGATTATGTTGATTACCCCCGAAACTTCGGATGAAAGGATCCGTCTGATAGACGAATATTGTGGCGGTTTTATCTATATGGTCTCTTCGGCTTCGACGACCGGAGTGAAAGATCGGTTTACAGCCGGACAGATTGAATATTTCCAAAGAATAGACCGTTTGAATTTGAAAAATAAACGTTTGATCGGTTTCGGCATATCTAATGGCGAGAGCTTGTCGACCGTTTGCCGTTATAGTAGCGGAGCTATTATCGGAAGCTTATTTGTAAAATTACTGGGAACGGAGCCTACGGTGGAGGAAGCTGTCGATCACTTGTTAAAAATAGCTCACGGGGACGGGCTATAGCCTGCTGCCCGCGTCCCCGTGAGCTAAGAGCTAAAAAAAAGTTGAAGAAAGGGGAGAAATCTCTGGGATTTTTCTTATTTTTGAAAAAATTTAAATTCTTGAAAATTATGGCAAGTATTAGAAGATTAAAGAAAGACATCGATTGTTTGACTTTTGCTGTTGTTGACGATAGCTTAAATTGTCTGGCTGTAGGTAAAAGTATGGATGATATCAGCGAAATAGTACAGCATATTATAGATTCCAGAAATGATTTAAGACAACGTGTAAATGCTGGAAAACAAGTGGCGAAAGCAGATAGAAAAGGATATTACAGGACTATCGGAAAGGATTTGATTGCTTCTGTAGACGGTGCATTTACAAAATTAAGCGATTTGGTAAAGCAGGCTTAAGCTGTTCGTAGAGAAAAGAATAAAAGGAGAATGCGATGAAGGCATCCTCCTTTTATTGTTCTTTAATGAAAAATAGTTTTTCAGATCATGGAGGTATTGGAACTTGCGGGTATTGGTGAAATAAAGGTCCGGCGGAGTGCGAATATCAAGTATTTGCGTATTCGGATGGCTCCGGGGCGTGGGGTTTGGGTGAGTGTTCCTTTCGGCGTGAGCCGGAAACAGGTGGAGAAATTTCTGGAAGAGAATCGGGAGTGGATTCTCAAAAACCGGAAAGATATGAAAGTTTATGAGGAAGACACCGGAGTCGGTTTGGGAATAGGGGCGGAAATTAAGACGAAGTTGCATGTGCTGAGGATTGTGGAGACCGAGGAACCGAAGCCTTCTTATCGGCTTGAACAGGAAAAAATAACCCTGTTTATTCCTAAAAAAGTCGATTTCAGTAAAGTAGAGAAAATCGTTCAGCAGTTTTTGCTGGAAATCTATACGATGGAATGCCGTCGATATTTGCCGCAGCGGATCAGAAACTATGCCGAAAAATTCGGATTTCGTTACGGACGGGTTACGTTCAGGAACAATATTTCCAATTGGGGTAGTTGTTCTTTTGACAATAATATCAGTCTCAATATCAAGTTGATGAAGCTACCGGATGAAATTATCGATTATGTGATCTTGCATGAGTTATGCCATACGGTAGAGAAGAATCATTCGGCTGCATTTTGGAAGTTGGTCGGCAAAGTATGTCCGGCTTATCCGACTTTAAGGGCCAGGCTGAGGAAATATAATACCCGGATTTAATCTGGACGGAGAGTCGTTTTGGCGAATCGGCTATTTTTACTATTTTCGTTACCCCTAAAGGGATATTAAATTTTTAAATGTTATGATGCAGGAAAAACTTAAAGAAATCAGGGATCTTCTCACAGAAGTGAAGTATCCCGGTACTTCTAAAAATATTGTGGAACTGGATATGGTGCAAAATATCCGGATCGAGGGAGAGAAAGTGTTGTTTCGGCTGGTGTTTCAGAAAGCCAGCGATCCGTTTGTCGGGTCGGTGAAGAAAAAAGCGGAAGCCCTGATAAAAGAAAAAACTTCTTATACGGAGGTAGAGATCGAAAACCTGTTTGTTCAGGATTTGGAGAGACCGTTGTCCCTGGAAAAGGTAAAAAATATAATCGCTGTTTCCTCGGGTAAAGGAGGAGTAGGAAAATCTACCGTGGCGGCAAATTTAGCGGTTGCTTTGGCTGCTGAAGGATATAAAGTGGGTTTGGTGGATGCGGATATTTTCGGTCCTTCTATTCCGAAAATGTTCGGTTGCGAAGAGGCTCAGCCCTATATGGAGCAGATCGACGGAAAGGATTTCATTGTGCCGGTAGAGAAATATGGCGTAAAATTGTTATCTATCGGTTTCTTTGTCGATCCGGCTTCTGCCACTGTCTGGCGGGGGCCGATGGCTTCCAATGCATTGAAACAGATGGTGGAGCAAGGTTTTTGGGACGAATTGGATTATATGCTGATCGACCTTCCGCCGGGAACCAGCGATATTCATTTGACTTTGGTACAAACTGTCGCCCTGACAGGAGCTATTGTAGTCAGTACACCTCAGCAGGTGGCTTTGGCCGATGCAATCAAAGGAATCAATATGTTCGAGTCGCCGGGTATACAGGTGCCCGTGCTAGGCCTGGTGGAAAATATGGCCTGGTTTACTCCGGCTGAATTGCCCGATCATAAATATTATATTTTCGGACGGGAAGGGGCGAAACAACTGGCCGAACAAAGAGGTCTCCGGTTGTTGGGCGAAATACCTGTTGTACAGACTATTTGTGATGGAGGCGATGCAGGTAAACCTGTAGCTTTGAATGCCGATTCGATTACGGGAACAGCGTTCAGGCAGTTGGCGGATGAAGTTGTGAAAGCCGTAGAGGAAAATCACGACCCGGCAAAAAGAGTGAGAGTCACCAGACAATAGGACAGCATGTCTAAATGAAATATTCTTCTTATATATTAACGGGGATGATGGTGGTGCTGTGCGGTTGTTCGGTGAAGAGAAACAATTTCTTTTCACGTAACTATCACCAGTTGACTACCCGTTATAACGTATATTTTAACGGTGACCAGGCTTTGAAGTCCGGGATAAAGCATATGGAAAACAGGCATAAGGAGGATTATACCCACCTTTTGCCTGTTTTCGTATCTAATGACGAACAGACGCGTAGTATTTGCAGCTCCGATATGGACTACGTGATCGAAAAGGCGGCTAAAGCGATCGATAAACATTCGATCACGGCTAAACCCAGGCGGAGAAAGAATAAAGATTCCAAAAATTATCAGACCTTCCGAAAGAAAAAAGAATTTAATAACCAGTTGGATAAATGCTATCTGTTATTGGGGAAAGCTTATTTCTATAAGAAGAAATACACGATGGCCAATAACACTTTTCGTTTTATACAAAGGCAATATGCCGAAGACGAGGCCTTGATGACCGAGGTGTCGATCTGGTTATTCCGGAGCCTGACGGAAATGGGACGCTACGAAGAGGCTGCCCGGATCATGGACCGGCTCGACGGGAGCACATTAAAGCGGAAACAACGGGAGATGGTTGCTGCGGCGAGAACCGATTTCTATGTGCGTCAAGGTATGTACGAACAAGCGATTCCTGAGGCAGAAAGATTGGTCAGGACTTGTAAAAGCATAAAACGTAAACCGCGCTACAATTTTTTGTTGTCTCAATTATATGTAAAAGAAAATCAGGATGGGGCTGCTAAACTGGCATTGAAAAAAGCTACCCGGTTCAATTTCAATTATGAAATGGTCTTCAATGCCCGGATCGGTATGGCTTCAGCCTATCAGGAAGGAGATGCGGCCGTAGAAAAGAAATTGAAGAAAATGTTGCGGGATTCCCGGAACGAGGAATTTCAGGATCGGATTTATTATGCTTTGGCCAATATCGAAAATAAACGTGGAAATGAGGAAGGAGCGGCCGGTTTGTATTGGAAATCCGTGCATGCCTCTGTAGATAACGATAATCAGCAGGCTTTGTCTTTTGTAAAATTAGGGGATTATTATTTCAAAAACAAGGCCTATGTGCAGGCACAGAGTTGTTACGATTCTTGTTTGCTTGTCATGGATTCGCGTTATGAAGATTATGAAAAACTAAAATCTTTACTGACCGATCTGACCGAATTGGTTACGAATCTGAGAATTATACAAACGCAGGATAGTTTGCAGCGGATAGCGGTGTTACCGGAAGAAGAGAGAAACCGCTTGATCGACGATAAAATCACTGCGATTAAAGAGCAGGAAAATACTCGCAAAGAACAGGAACGAAGGGAGCAGGCCGAGCGTAATTTTTATCGCCGTAACGATATGCTTAGCCGGGGAGATGCTTTTTCACAGGGTAACCGCGGAGGGGATTGGTATTTTTATAATCCCGTGACGATTGCTCTGGGGAAAAATGATTTTAAGCGGAAATGGGGACGGCGTAAGCTGGAAGACAATTGGCGCAGACGAAACAAAGCAAGTATCGGTTTGGCAGACGAAACCGGCGAAGAATTAGCAGAGATGACGGGAGGGGAAAGGGAAGTGAAAGATGTAAAGAGCAGGGAGTATTATTTGCAGGATCTCCCCCTGACACCGGAAATGCTGCAGGCATCTGAAAAACAGATCGAAGAAGCTTATTATAAAGCCGGCGAAATTTATTTGTACCGTTTGAATGATCCGGAAAAGGCTTTAGAGTGTTTCGATGCTTATATTCAGCGTTTTAAAAATACCGCTAATCTGCCGATGGTCTATTATCTGGCTTCCACGACCGCTCTCAAGGCAGGTAAGGCGGCAGAGGCTGAAAGATATAAAACAGAGCTGACCGCTCTTTTCCCTGAAAGTGATTTCGCCCGGGGACTACAAGACCCGAACTATTTCCGTCAGGTCGAAGATGTGCTGAAAGTGGTAGAGAAAAAGTATCAGGAAGCTTACCGATATTACCAAAAAGTTTATTACCACGAAGCAGCACAAATTTGTGACAGAATCCTGAAAGCGTACCCGGATAATAAATTGAAAGCAAATGTGCTGTTTCTGAAAGCGATGTGTGTTGTAAATACCGGTTCTCCCCAGGAGGCGAAGAACGCTTTGGAAGAGGTAATCGCAGCCCGTCCCGGAAAAGAGATCCTGCAGGTGACTAGCGACATTCTGGCTTCTTTAGCGGTAGGAGAAAAACCTGTTCGGTATTCCGAAGCGGAAATGGCTCAGGTCCGTTCTTTACAGGCGAACCGCAATTGGCAATTCGATGAAGAAGTACTGGCTGGTCGTAGCCGGAAAGAAGAAACAACTTATAAAATCGAGAAAGAAAAAGAACAATGGGTGGTATTGTTTTTGCCACAGGAATTTACAACCGTTCAGGAAACCAGATTTAAAGCGCGTTTGAAGTTTATTCATGCTGCCGAAATGGCCGAAGGGAAAAGTTATGAAATGAAAAAAGAAGAGCTCGGGTACAAAAAAGAGGTGCTGGTTGTTCGTCGGTTCGGACAGTATTCGGAAGCTTCCGAATATTTGTATAAAATAGCTACGGATAAGTTTTTGTTGAAGATTCTGGGAAACGAAAGTTACCGGATGTTCGCTATATCGCCGGACAACTTCTCTATCCTGAAGCGATTGAATAATATCGATCAGTATGTCGATTTCTTTACCGAGAATTATTTTGAGGATCGTTACCAAGGTGAGAAAATTGTAGGGAAATGGGGGACTGCTGCCCATGTCTTTAACAATGAAGAACAAGAGAATCATCATTTTGTTTTGGCTGTTCCTTTCCGGGAAGTCAATACGAAACGCATTGTAGAAGCTTTGCAGGAAGTGGATCCTGCATTTACATTCGAAAAAGGGGATTATAACCGGGATCTGGAATTGATAGTGGTCAAGCATATCGGTAATAAGAAACAGGCGTTGGACTATATGTCGGCAGTCCTGAAAAATAAGAAATTGTTCGATTTGCTGGCCGGGGTAGATTATGAAGTATTCCTGATCACTCCCCATAATCTCAAAGCTATGCAGGAAAATGAATACCTGGAAGAATACCTGAAATTTTTCGATGATCATTATCTGAAAAGTGCGGGAGCTATCGGGGTTGAAGATGGGGATTATATTTACAATAAGAGCGTAGCACACAAGTTCGTTTTGTTCTATCCCAATACGATCGATCCCTACCGGCTGAAAACAATTTTCGAAGAATTCAATTTTGCAGGACTGACTTTGAACAATTTGAAGTTCGATGAAGAACACGATTGTATGGTGGTGTCCGGTTTCAATAACAAAGAAGAAGCGATGCGTTATTTCACGACAGTCATCGGTAACCGGAAATTATTCAAATCGCTGAGAAATGTCGATTATACGAATTTCATTATTACTGAAGTGAATTTGCAGACATTGACCGGCAAAAAGAATATAGAGGTTTATCTTGAATTTTTTAAGAAATATTATTTGAACTAATGGATTTAGAAGCCTATGAAATGGACAATCAATCATCTCGAAGATCTGAATAAAGTGGCGGCAGAATTTTTGGATTATGTCGGAGACAAAACTATTTTTGCTTTGTACGGACCGATGGGAGTAGGGAAGACTACTTTTGTAAAGGCCGTCGCAGCCTGTCTGGGGGTAACCGACGATGTGAGTTCCCCGACTTTTGCCCTGGTCAACGAGTATCAGACAAAAAATGGGAAATCCCTATATCATTTTGATTTTTATCGCGTAAACCATATAGCTGAAGCGCTTGATTTCGGTTATGAAGAGTATTTTTTCAGTGGAGACCGTTGTTTTATCGAATGGCCTGAAAAAATAGACGAGCTGCTTCCAGAAGGTATCGTCGATTGTTATTTTACTGAAAATCCGGATGGAAGTCGTGAATTGAAGGTGGAAATTTAACTTTTAAGACTATGGACAACACAGGCAGAATGTCGGGAACGATTAATAAGCAATGGTTTCTTTATCAGGAAAAAGAAGTTTTTCAGGATAAAAGGCAGAAGAAATTGATTCTGGGGATACCGAACGAGCTGGAGAAAGGGGAGAACCGGATTTGTCTCACTCCCGAATCTGTTCATATCCTGGTTTCTATGGGACATGAAGTGTTGATCCAGCGTGGGGCCGGTAATAATGCCTATTACGGTGACACGGAATATGCCGATGCCGGTGCTATGATCGTAGAGACTTTAGGTGAAGTGTATACTGCCGACGTTGTGCTTAAGGCGACTTCTGTTTCTGCCGGGGATACGGTTTATATGCACGACCGGCAAGTGATTCTTTCCCCTCTGAAACTCTGTGACATGCGGAAGGATGCCATTACCGAAATGATGCAGAAAAAAGTGACGGCAGTCGGTTTCGATATTTTGAAAGACGGAGAGGGGTATTATCCGGTGGTCCGGATTATGAGTGAGATTGCCGGTAATTCGGCCATCATGATAGCCAGTGAATATCTTAATAATTCGCGGGGAGGTAAAGGGATTGTTTTGGGAGGTATCAGTGGGATTACGCCGGCGGAAATCGTTATTCTGGGAGCAGGCACCTTGGGTGAATTCGCTGCCCGTGCAGCCTTAGGCCTGGGAGCGACCGTGAAAATCTTCGATCATTCGGTCGAGCGTCTCCGGAAGCTGAACGAGGTTTTGGGACAGCGGGTATTTACCTCTGTTTTTCATAAACCGGTATTGGATAAAGCGTTGGCTTCGGCCGATGTGCTTATCGGAGCTATGCGTTGTTTCGATAACGGAGAGAATACCGTTGTTTCGGAAGCCCAGGTGAGGTTGATGAAAAGAGGAGCGGTGATCGTGGATATGTCTATCGATCATGGCGGATGTATTGAGACAGCGGGTCCGACGACTCACGAAAAACCGGTGTATACTTATGAAGGAGTAATCCATTACTGTGTTCCGAACGTATTGTCGCGGGTAGCCCGGACTGCTTCGATCGCTTATAGTAATGTTTTCTTACCTATGCTTCAGCATATTGCCAGGCAAGGAGGATTTACCAATGCCATCCGGATGGATGCAGGGTTAAGGGAAGGGGTTTATCTTTATAACGGAATTTTGACTAAGAATGTGATTGCGGATAAGTTGGGCTTGATAGCCAGAGATATAAATTTATTGATCGCTGCTTTGTAAAATCGGGGCAGATGTCGGTTAGTTGGATGTGGTTATGAAATTTTTTCTGATTATTTGTGGTGTGCTCGTCGGAATGATGGGCTGTTCTTCAAAATATTATATGAGGAGAGGGGATCGTATGGCGGAGACCGGACGATTTTATAAGGCCGGATCGAAATACGAAAAGGCTTATCATAAAACAAAATCCAAAGATTTTCAGGCACTTGCAGCGATAAAGGCTGGGCAGGTAAATCAAAATGTAAATCGGCTGAAAGAAGCTTACAACTGGTTGAGAAAAGCCGAAAGAGCCAATCCGCAAATGCCTGAAATCTATCTGAAAGTGGCTCAGCTTGCGGTGATGAACGACGATACCGCTACGGCGAGGGAATATTATCGTAAACAAGAAGCATTGTTCGGTGATGGAAAAGGAAACGATGGCCTTTATTATCTGGAACAAGTGGATAACGATCTGAGAGAACAAGGGCGTTACCGGATAGCTTTGAAGCGGGAGTTTAACTCCAGGTACAGCGATTTCGCTCCGGTGTATGTGCCGGGGGATACGACCCGGGTTTTATTGGCTTCTACGCGCAAACCCGATCCGAGAAAAAAGAGAATAAAGACAGACCCGGTTACCGGCGAAGGGTATAGCCATATCTACGGGACGAGGTATGTGCAGGAAATCAGATCTACGGATAAACAAGGTAAAGTGAAGGTAAAGCGTTTTAAGGAACCACGATGGTTGCAACCGGAATTGCAGAAAGATTCTATTTATTCCAACCGGAGTGAAGGAGTCATGTGCTTTGCTCCCGATGGGCGTACACTTTATTTCACCTCTTCACGTATGATCAAAGAGAGCCAGGTAGGTACCCGTATTTATAAAGTAATCCGGCAAGCCGCTAATTCCGGGGAGGAAACCGAAAAAAAAGAATGGGGTAGCGTTTCTTTAGCCGGTATTTGCGGGGATTCTGTTTCTATCGGACATCCGGCATTGACTCCTGACGGATTACGGTTGTATTTTGTCACCGATCAGCTGCCCGGAGGGTTCGGAGGAAAAGATATCTGGTATGTGGACAGGCTGGAGGAAAAATGGGGGCAACCTCAGAATGCAGGCGAATTGATCAATACGGCCGGGGACGAGATGTTTCCTTATGTGAGAGAGAATGGAGAGTTTTATTTTGCTTCTAACGGGCATTATGGTTTTGGGGGATTGGATTTGTATAAAGTGGGGAATGTAGCTGGAAAGGAGGTTATCATTCATTTGCCTGCACCCTTAAATTCTTTTGCAGATGATTTCGGTATTGCCTTTAAACCGGGAACGGAGGACGGTTTGCTTACTTCGGGACGAAGCGGTCGAAACGATCATATTTATCGTTTTAGTTTTATACCGCAACAATTGAAAATCAATTTATTGACAGTCAATACAGTGACCGAACTTCCGATAGCCAAAGTAAATGTTACGGTTACTGCCGATAATGGAGAAGTCTCTTATTTAGAGACGGATTCACTGGGAAGGGCAGAAATGGAAGTCGTTTCTGATTGTGAGTATGTATTTGTCACCGACCATCCCCGTTTCCTGAAAGGGAAGGGACTGGTATCGACTTATCGGGAAAAAGCCGACCGGCTTTATGAATTACAGATCGGGATGCAGCCGATAGAAAAACCGATCGTCATACCTAATATCTATTTTGATGTGGCTAAATGGGAGTTACGTCCGGAGGCACGACAGAATCTGGAAGAATTATTGACTATTCTGGAGGATAATCCGAATATAACGATAGAGTTGTCCGCTCATACGGATATGGTGGGAAACGACGAAGCTAATCGGATTTTATCCGAACACCGGGCTCGGGCTGTGGTCGATTATTTGATCGGGAAAGGGGTGTATTGGGACCGGCTTGAAGCGAAAGGATACGGGGAAACTCAACCCCGCCAAATCAATGAAAAGGATGCCCGTGAATATCCGTTCTTTAAAGTCGGGGAGGTATTGAACGAAAGGTTTTTCGGCCGTTTGAGAGGAGAGCAACGGGAAACGGCCTTGCAATTGAATCGGAGAATCGAGTTTAAAGTATTGCGTACGAATTATAAGCCGGGACCGAACTCTTTATTCAATCCGAACCAGATGGCTGTTGCTGCTGAAGAAGGAACTAAAAAAATCGGAGAGACTCAGTTGAGGGAATTAAGGGCGGTAAAAGGCCGTTTTTTTACTTTGCAGTTGGGCGTATTTAAAAATGTACCTGCTGTCCTCAATCAGTTTCGGGTAGTGTTTACAGAGAAATTAAGCCATGGGGTTGTGCGTTATTGTACCGGTGTATACGATACCCGTGAAGAAGCACAACAAGCTGCTGCAGCTTTAAAACAAAAAGGGATCGGGTATCTGATTAAAGAATTCGAATTCAGCCATTGAACTATTTCAAAAAAGTCTTTCGTAACCGGTAATCGGGCTATTGCGGTTGTGTACTGTTCTTCGGAGGGCTCGGATTATTGATTGCATTTATATTGGAATATAAGTATTCCCGGAAAAAATAAATCCTTTCCTGTTTAAAGGAGCCACGTGAAAGCGTGGTTTTTTTTTATATAGGAATAATATAGTCCAAAGTAGATAGAATAAAATTTTAGCTAAAATGAATAAATTGTATAATTCATTTGCTTTTTTATCTAAAAATAGTTATTACCTTTGTTTCGGTACAAAGAGTTGTACCCAAGTTTGTAATAACATGATGTAAAGTTTAATCTTTTTCAATAGGAAGTCGGCAAAACTTTTACGAAATAAGAAAGATGAACTGTATGTCGCGTAGAGATATGTGAGCGATACGTTTATCCTCTTATTTCTGGGACTGCCGACTCCACTATTGAGAGGTAGACTATCGGTCACTTCTATATCTTGGAGTGTGGGCATACAATGAAAAAGGTGAAACATGAAAAAAGTATTAATCTGTCTAATCTACTTGCAGAGGGATTATTGACAGTGGTGTGTGAAAAGAATGATCTGGTGTGGACAGTTCCTTTCTCAGTAGAGCTTCATGCGCAAATTGTAAAAGAATTATTGTCGAAATTTAAGATTTCGGATAGCTGAAAAATCGATAAAAAATGCTGTTTGTTTGAGGTTTTTAGGGGGATTTTTTGTATATTTGTAACATGAAAAAGATATCGAAAAACACAGTTTTTATCACTCCGGTACGTCCTACCGAACGAAAATTTATCCTTGATTCTATGATAGCTTCTTTCCGTATAGAAGGGATTTTTATTCCGGAAGCAAAAGTTCAGGCTATTTATGCCCGGGTAAATGAAAAACTCAAAAAATAGTTTCTATAATTCTTTGCATCGGGAGATAATTTTTTTCGCTGACCCGCTGTACAGCAACGACGTAGTCCCTGAAATGTATTTTATCGAACCTTAATCCTTCATAGCCTTGTTTGCGTACCATTAGATTCGCCAGGATACGGGCCGTCCGGCCATTTCCTTCCCGAAAAGGATGGATGAAAAGCAATTCTCCGTGGACGATGGCTACATCTTTGGCTAAAGAAGCCTTATCGGGATAAGTATCGGGTAATTTTTTCAGAATTTCATCTTCAAAAAATTGCATGCTCTGTGGTATAAACAGAGCAGAAGGGAAGAGGAATCCTCCTTTCGACATATTGACCGTCCGGTATCTTCCTGCAAAGGTGTAGAGTTCTTTCAGAGCCAGTTTATGTATATTGCGGATATATTGACAGTCGAAACGAGTGGCGGTAGTCAGTGTTTCGGTCAGCATGATTTCAGCTAACAGGAATCCTTCGAATTCTGCTTCTGCAATCTCCCCGGGACGGGTTAAACCGAGCCGGTTAGGCAGACATTGGCTTTCTTCTTCATTTGTCGTATACTTGCTCATGACAAAATAGCTGAATAGACTGCTGTAAATATAAGTATTTTTCAGGACTTATTTTTCAGATGCTTATCTTTATAACCGCTTATACTTTATTTCCCCGAATTTTGTTTTATCGAACTGCCGAATAGGAGATCATAGACAAAGGAGAGAAGCGGGTTATTCTAAAAATCCGTTTCAAAGACCCGGTGTTAAGACACCTCGTGTCGGAAATAAATCTGTATCTTTGTACAAATAAAACGATCGAACGATGAAATCAGATTATATTCCGGCCCCGATAGATGTCAGCGATATACAACTACCTTCGGAATTATGCGAATTGGCCGAGATCATTGCAAAAAATGTACATGAAGTATGGGCTGCAGGCCGTTTGGCCGAAGGATGGAAATATGGTTCCGAAAGAAATGATATGCTTCGTACTCATCCCGGTTTGGTGCCTTATGAGGAATTGTCCGAAACGGAAAAAGATTACGACCGCCGGACAGCCATGGAGACTTTAAAATTGATTCAGAAAATCGGCTTCGGGATAAAAAAAGTGAAAAACTAAACGTTTTTCACTTCGACACCGATTCTTTTATATTCTTTGGTTAGGATATCTGCAAATTGTTCGATATCCAGTTTCTTGGCGATGATTTTTTTTTCCTTATCCAGGAGATACATGACCGGAGTAGAATCGATGTGATAGTATACCCTGAAATTAGTTTGATTCTGAGGATCCCAACAGTTGATGAAATCGAATAGTTCATGTTCGGTAACAAAATTTTCCCATTTTTCTTTATCGTTCTGAGTGTGTACGGCAAATACTTTGAAACCATAAGGTTTGAATTTATCCAGTAATCCTGTTTTGACCTGAGGTACCTGTTTTTTACAATGTCCGCAATCGGCTTCCCAGAAGAGCAATAACGTAAAGGGGGCTTCGGTTTCATATAGACTGACCCAATCGCCGTCCATAGTCGGCAGCTTCAATTCCTGCGCTTTCAGGCCGATCAGATTATATTGCGTAAGGATCACTTCCCGTTCGATATTTTCGAGGGTCTTTTTGTCTACCCAGTCGGCCTCGCCTGTCAGGTAATATTTTTTTGCCAGATATACAAAGGCGGCCTCCATTCCCATATACTTGTTCGATAGGGCATAATTGAAACAATAGCTTACCAGATAGCGGAACATGGCTTTACAACCTCTCGATTTTTCAATGATATTCACCGATTCTTTATAGACACTATCCGGAATCATCAATACTCTGGTATTGAAGAATTCGTCGAGCTTACTTTTGAAAATAGGAGTGCGGATTAAAGTACTGTCCTGAAAATTAGTATTGTCCCAATAATGTGCCTTTGAAAAGAGGTATTCTTTTTTTTGTATTTCAAAATCCCGGTTGGGGGTATTTTCAGGTATTTCTTTTGAAAAATCAGGAGTAGGAACGGAGAGTGTAAAATTGGCGAAGGTAGCTAAAGCCGAGTTCGGAAATTGTTTGCAAAGTCCGGCGATATGATCACGGACTTCCTTATCGATCTGATCGAATCGGGCGGAATATTTCTTTTTTGCTTCGGGGCTTGTTTTTGCCGGATCTTTTTCCATGGCTTCTTTGATCTGCCGGCTTTTTTGGGTTGCCGAAGTCATTACTTTTTGAAAACCCAGAAAAGCTGTATTTTCAGGCGAACCTTCAAAACGGATTTTATCTATGACCTGGAGGGTATCGGTTGTGATGGAAAAATTTTGGTTATCCCCGATCATAATATCGAAATAATTACTGGGGGAGAAAAGGAGAATATACATTCCCCGTGCCAGTTTTTTATTGTTTTTCTGGAAATATCCCGTACCGTTGCTATTGATTTGGGCCGTATCTACAGCGTAAACTTTTCCCTCGAAATAATTGGCGAGGATAACTTGTTTATTAGACATTTGTGGAATATTCACCTGGATTTTATATCCCTGTGCAAACGAACCGACGGACTGAAAGCACAGTCCGCATACCAAAAGTAAGAATAAATTTTTCATATTCATCGAATTATACACACACCTAAATACCCTTTCGGGCTATACTTAGTTCTTGAAATAATCGGCGATCACCTTGTCGGCTGCTTCAAAGCCCAACCGGGAAGCGATCTCCAGGTCTTTTAAAGCTTCCTCGGATTGGTAGAGTGCCATTTTAGCAATGGCCCGGTTATAATAGGAACGGGCACTCGAAGGATCGATATCGATCGCTTCGGTGTAATCCCTGACCGCTGCTTCTAGTTGGCCTTGTTTCTGCAATACTACTCCCCGATTGAAATACAGAGCACTGGAATTCAAACCGAATTCTTTTGCCTTCGCAACTTCTAAATCGACATTTTTTCCGAGGCGCAGGGCTTCGTTATAATCTTTTAAAGCCCCTTCGAGATCGTTCATCCTGAACCGGGCTATTCCCCGGTAATGGTAAGCCTGGATAAAATCGGGACGCAGGCTGATCGTCTGGGAATAGTCCTGAATGGCATTGGCATAAATACCCAGATTTTCATAAAGAATACCCCGGTTAAAATAAGCATCTGCATGATCCGGATAATTGGCTATGACATAGTTGAAATCTGCTAAAGCTTCTTTGTAACGGCGGGTATTGGCATACGAAATAGCCCGGTTGTAATAAACCGGAAACCAGGTATTGTTTATACTCAGAGCGTTGTCGAACTCGGTAATCGCTTGCTCATACAGGTTTTGTTTCATATATTCCAGTCCACGCTTATTAGCCTGTTTCACTTTACTGTTACAGGCTGTCAGGAAAATTACTACTATAAGCAATAATTGATATCTCATTGGAATATGATTTTCTATACACTATTCGGGCAGATGCCCAACGATTTGACAAAGTTAACGAATCGTCCTGAATAATTAAAACATTGATTCTATTTTTCTCTCTCTTTTCCATATAATTTCGGGATTAGATCCGCCCGATGGATTCTACGGAGCAGGGTCATGATCTGTTCCCGGAATTCTCTTTTATACCAAAAGAAAAACATGTTTTGTTGTTTTTTTTCTTTTTCTGATTTTGCTGTGTCGATTTTTTGCAGCGAATAGGGGTGATAACCGGAATAGTAAATGGTGGTCGCCACAGTCATCGGCGTGGGGGTAAAGTCTTGCACCTGTTCGAGTTTAAAATCCAGAGCTTTTGTGGCTACAGCTAATTCCGCCATATCTTCGGGGCGGCAACCCGGATGAGAGGAGATAAAATAAGGAATGATTTGTTCGTTCAAACGGTGTTTTCGGTTAATCTCATCGAAAATCGATTTCAGTTGCTGGAACAAACCGAAAGCAGGTTTGCGCATCAAACCTAACACTGTAGGAGAACAATGTTCGGGAGCAACTTTGAAACGTCCGGATACGTGGTGACGAATGACAGTCTCAAGATATCGTCTATTCGTTTTATCAACTTCTTTATTTCCTGTATCACTTAAACACAAATCATACCGGATCCCGGAACCGATAAAGCAATGTTTGATGCCGGGAACCTGACGGGCCTCTTCGTAAATTCGTAATAAGGGTCCGTGGTCTGTATTCAGGTTTTTACATACGGTCGGATAGGCGCAGGAAGCCCGTTTACACAACCGGCAAATTTCCTCATTTTTACCTTTCATGTGATACATATTGGCCGAGGGGCCTCCCAGGTCGGTAACGGTACCTTTAAAGTCGGGCATGGCGGTGATTTGTTCCAACTCTTGCCGTATCGATTCAGGAGAGCGCGAAACAATGAATTTTCCTTGATGGGCAGAGATGGTGCAAAAAGCACATCCCCCGAAGCATCCCCGGTGCAAAGTCACGGAATGCCGGATCATATTATAGGCCGGAATTTCTTTCCCTTTGTAACGGGGGTGAGGCAGACGGGTGAACGGTAAAGCATAGACGGCATCGAGTTCCCGGGTAGTCGGCGGAGGATAAGGAGGATTGACAATCACTTGCCGGTTATCTACGGGCTGAATCAGACGGGCCGCTTCGATACTGTTCGATTCTTCTTCGATATACCGGAAATTTTCGGCATGGTGTTTTTTATTACTCAGACAAGATTCGTGGGAGTGTAGAATGATCGTTCGCCACTTTTTATTGGTCGCGACAGTTTCATCACCGGCTCTCAGGACGGCGGTCTGTGGTATGTTGGTCAGATTGCGGAAGGGAATTCCTTTTTGCATCAACCGGCAAATATCGGTCAACGGTTTTTCTCCCATACCGTAGATCAGCATATCGGCTCCACTATCGATCAGGATAGAGGGTTGTAAGGTATCCTTCCAGTAATCGTAATGGCTGAGACGGCGTAAAGAAGCTTCGATTCCTCCGATAATCACCGGGGTATCGGGATATAGTTTTTTCAGGATACGGGTATAAACGATCGAAGGCATATCGGGACGTGCACCTGCCCGTCCATCCGGGGTATAGGCATCGTCCGACCTCCGGCGTCTGGCAGCAGTATAATGGTTGACCATCGAATCCATACTTCCGGCACTGACACCGAAGAACAGACGGGGAGTACCTAGTTTTCGGAAATCCCTTAAATCATCCTGCCAGTTGGGTTGAGGCACCAAAGCGACTTTCAGTCCCAGAGATTCCAGTAATCTTCCTACGACAGCTCCTCCGAAAGAAGGATGGTCGACATAGGCATCTCCTGAGAACAGGATGACATCCGGAACATCCCAGCCTCGTTCCTTTACTTCTCTGACAGAAGTTGGAAGCCATTGTAATGTTTGCGTCGTATTCATTCATTTGAGATATTGCGCAAAGATAACTAATTTTTGTACCTTTGCCCTCCCCAAAGTTGAAAACCTCGGTGACCGAAGAGCGTCTTTGGGTATTTTTAGATGTTTTTGACGATATGAAAAAAGTAAATATTATCAGTCTGGGGTGTTCGAAGAATCTGGTCGATACCGAAATGCTGTTGAAACAACTGGATCAGGCAGGCTATGATACTGAAACCGATGTAGAAAATTCGGATGCAGAGGTGGTTATTGTGAATACCTGTGGATTTATCGGGGATGCGAAAGAAGAATCGGTAAATACCATTTTGGAACAAGTGGAACGGAAGAAAGAAGGGATTGTAGAACAAGTATATGTGATCGGTTGTTTATCACAACGTTATGGAGCAGAACTTCAAGAAGAAATTCCAGAGGTTGATGCTTTTTTCGGTAAGTTCGATTGGAAAGGGGTATTGGAGCGGATGGGTGAACATTTCGACGAGCGGATCCGTAATCAACGGGTTTTAACTACACCGGACCATTATGCTTATCTGAAAATTTCGGAAGGATGTAACCGCACTTGCTCTTATTGTGCTATACCGATCATGACCGGAAAACACAAGTCCAGGGATTTTGAAGAATTGCTGGAAGAATGCCGGGCATTGGTAAAGGGGGGAGTCAAGGAAATTTTGGTGGTCGCTCAGGACTTGACTTATTACGGTATAGATTTGTATGGAAAAAATCGGTTGGCAGAACTGATCGGGCGGATTGCAGATATAGAGGGCCTGGAATGGATTAAGCTGCATTATGCTTACCCGGCCGGATTTCCGTTAGAATTGTTAACGGTGATGCGTGAACGTCCTAATGTATGCAAATACCTGGATATCGCCCTGCAACATTGTAGTGATCATATGCTGCAACAGATGCGAAGAGGCATATCTAAGAAACAAACCATAGAACTGATACGTAAAATCCGGCAGGAAGTACCTGGGATATTTATCCGTACGACTCTAATGACCGGACATCCCGGGGAGACTGCCGAAGACTTTGAGGAACTTTGTGAATTTGTCCGGGAAATGAGGTTCG
The DNA here is from genome assembly GCF_000190535.1 of Odoribacter splanchnicus DSM 20712. Classification (GTDB taxonomy): domain Bacteria; phylum Bacteroidota; class Bacteroidia; order Bacteroidales; family Marinifilaceae; genus Odoribacter; species Odoribacter splanchnicus. The sequence continues at coordinate 918,521 of NC_015160.1, read as the reverse complement.
AACGCTTGGGAGTATTCCCTTATTCACATGAAGACGACACCTGGTGTGACCGGCATTATCAGGATGATGTTCCCGAAGAAATCAAGAGGGAACGGGCCGGGCGAATCATGCAGATACAAGCCGGTATAGCCGAAGAGATCGGGCGTTCACAAATCGGACAGGTTGTGAAGGTACTTATCGACCGGCAGGAAGAGGAGTATTATGTCGGGCGTACCGAACACGATTCTCCTGAAGTAGACCCCGAGGTTTTGATTCCTGGTGAGAGAACTTTGCAAGTCGGTGAATTTTACCGGATGGTGATTACCGGGGCAGACGAATACGATTTATTTGCTGAAATCAGGGAAGAAGAATAGTTTGCACTGTATAATTATAATAAAAAACGGAAAACAATGAAAGAAATGAAATTAATGTTGTTGGTGCTGCTGGTTGCGGTAACCGGATGTAAAAGTAGTGACAATTCACTGACTTTGTTAAGAGCCAAAGAATGGCAATTGAAGTCGATGACTGAAAATGGAAAGGAAGTAAAGAATCCTCAGCAAATTCCGACTCTGGTATTTAGCGATAGTAGTGCGGTATATGGTTCTGCAGGATGTAATCGTTTCTTCGGAACTTATGAAGTTGGGGAAAAAGGGAAAATGACCTTTAAGACCGGAGGGGCTACCATGATGTTTTGCCCGGATATGCCTTTCGAAGATGCTTATTTAAAGGCATTGAACAAGGTAGAGCAGTATATGGTAACGGATCAGGAGTTGCAGCTTAAAGGAAAAGATCAACTGCTCATCGTGTATGTACCTGTCGATACCACCCAACGCATCGGAGTGGCCGAGGACGATCACGGATGTAATGCAGCTGCAGGTTATACCTGGTCGGAAGTAAAACAGAATTGTATCCGTTTGTTCGAAGACGGCGTGCAGTTGGTGTCTGAAACGGATAAATCCAGTTCTTCGGCTGCTTATGTCGTTTTTGCTGCCGATTCGTTAAAAGCAGAAGTATATGTTCCCGGGCATGATAATCATCCGGTGCTCGACCGCCGTACTCTTCCTGCAGGAGGATATGTCTGGAACCAGGAAGATGACGACACTTACAATGTACGCCGGCTCGACGGGAAATGGGTGATCGAACAACGGGGGAAGGTACTGTATAAACAAGCTGACAAATAATATCGATAACTTAAAAGAGTCCTCATTGCCGGGGACTCTTTTTTTGGGAACTTATGAAGTTATTTAAATCTAGGTTTATTTCGTTAATAATTCGTCTTCGGTGATCGGAATTGTCGAACCGGTCGCTTCTGTCGGTCGTCTAACTTTTTCTATCACTGACCGGCGGAACTCCTCACTTCGCAAAAAACTTTACGTTACGTTTCCGTCAGACACCACCGGTCGGGTGTTCAGAAAAAGCAAGACGACACTCGCCAGAGTTCCAATGGTCTCCAATCCCGATCACCTCCGACTAACGTTATCACTGAATTGCAGCCCAGTCTTAATTTAAGAAAGATTATTCTCACTGGAAATAATCCGGATGGTCCGTCTTCCTGCTGCTGCAAATTTCCGGTTGTATTTTCTTTGCCGGTTAGCTCTGATGTCAGATGAAGGGGGGATACCGGAAGCTCGTGGGAGTAGTGAGTAATTACACTGACGACGGTATTGACAGGAGCTTATTCATTTACTGCGATTCGGATCGGTTTTTACAAAGGGAATCAAAACTTATTGAAAAAATGGCTTAAAAATAAATAACAGATAATTTAAAAATAGTTTGCTAAATTTTGTGGAAATGCTATTTTTGTATCAGTCATATTTTCAATTATAAAAAATAAGTCATATGAGTAAGAAAGAGAAAAGTATTGAACTGTTGAATAAAGCAGTAAACGATGAGTTATTGGCTGTACACCAAATATATGTATTTTCATTTCCGGTGTGATGATATGGGATTCGATCTGGTTTCCAATTTATTCAAACGGATCGCTATCCAGGAGATGATGCACGTTGAACAATTGGCCGAACGTATTTTATTCCTCAAGGGAGAAGTAGAAATGAAAGTGGCCGGAGAAGTGAGAAAGCTGACCGAGGTAAAAGATATGTTGGAACAGGCGGTGAAGATGGAAATGAATAGTGTAGACGATTACAACAAATGGGCCAACGAATGTGCCGCCAATGCAGATTCTGTATCTAAAAAATTATTCGAGACACTGACTGCCGAAGAAGAAGTTCATCAGGATCAGTTTGAAACCGAGCTGGATAATCTGGAGAAATTCGGAGATCATTATTTGGCCTTACAATCTATAGAACGTAGTAAGAGCGTAGCTACCGGTACTCCGGCAGAATAACGTCCCCAGACGTTTGATAACGAACGATAAATAACAAATCGGGATTGTAAGTATTTGTTATTTATCGTTTTTTTATTCACTATAATCTATTTTACTTATGTTAAATCAATTATTTTGGATTGTACCGATTTGTTCGGTAATCGCCTTGTTATTTGCCTGGTTTTTCTTCAAAGGGATGATGAAGGAATCGGAAGGCAATGAGACCATGAAACGGATTGCCGGCCATGTCCGCAAAGGGGCGATGGCTTATCTGAGACAGCAGTATAAGATTGTTGGGCTCGTATTCCTGGTCTTGTGTCTGTTTTTTGCCTGGATGGCTTATGGTCCGGGATTGCAGAACGGTTGGGTATGGTTTGCCTTTTTGACCGGTGGTTTTTTTTCCGGATTGGCCGGTTTTATCGGAATGAAAACAGCCACTTATGCTTCGGCCCGAACGGCGAATGCGGCCAGCCGGAGCATGAACGACGGTTTGAAAGTGGCTTTCCGTTCGGGAGCTGTAATGGGTTTGGTGGTAGTCGGACTGGCTTTGCTGGATATTTCTTTGTGGTGGCTGGTACTGGATTGCTTTGTCGAAGAAGCCAGTGCTACCCACAAAGCAGTGATGATTACGACTACCATGCTGACTTTCGGTATGGGGGCTTCTACCCAAGCCTTATTTGCCCGTGTCGGGGGCGGTATTTTTACTAAAGCGGCTGATGTCGGAGCCGATCTGGTCGGGAAAGTAGAAGCCGGAATTCCCGAAGACGATCCCCGTAATCCTGCAACTATTGCAGACAACGTCGGAGATAATGTGGGAGATGTCGCCGGTATGGGAGCCGATTTGTATGAGTCCTATTGTGGTTCGGTGTTGGCTACTGCTGCGCTGGGGGCTGCTGCTTTTATCACTGTGCCGGAATTACAATTCAATGCAATCCTGGCTCCGATGTTGATTGCCGCTTTCGGCGTGATCCTTTCGTTGTTGGGTATATTTATGGTAAAAACCAAGGAAGGGGCATCTCAGTTGCAATTGCTGAGGGCATTGGACCGGGGAATCAATACCAGTTCCGTGCTGATTGTGGCTGCCAGTTTTCTGGTGATCCATCTGCTGGGCCTGAGTTATTGGATTTGCGGCTCGGTGATTACAGGCTTGCTGACCGGTATCGTAATCGGAAAGGCGACGGAATATTACACTTCACATGCTTACAAACCGACTCAGGATATAGCTAAAAGTTCGGAGACGGGTCCTGCTACCGTGATTATCAAAGGGATCGGAACCGGAATGATTTCGACGGCAATACCCGTAATTACGATTGTGGTCGGTATCATATTGGCTTATTTATTTGCTGCACAATTCGATATGACCGATATGTCGATGGGATTGTATGGGGTAGGAATTGCTGCTGTGGGGATGCTTTCGACTTTGGGCATCACTTTAGCGACGGATGCTTACGGTCCTATAGCCGATAATGCCGGTGGAAATGCTGAAATGAGCGAACTGGGAGCCGAAGTCCGGCAGCGGACAGATGCATTGGATGCCTTGGGAAATACGACCGCAGCGACCGGAAAAGGGTTTGCTATCGGTTCGGCTGCATTGACGGGTTTGGCTTTACTGGCTTCGTATATTGAAGAAATCAAAATCGGTTTGATCCGTTTAGGGCATACGACACTCGAGGTCGGAGGGAAAGTGGTCGATACAGCTTCGGCAGGTTTGAAAGATATGATGACTTATTACGATGTGAATCTGATGAACCCGAAAGTGTTGGCCGGCGTATTTATCGGTTCGATGATGGCCTTTTTATTTTGTGGGCTGACGATGAATGCGGTAGGGCGTGCGGCACAGAAAATGGTCAACGAAGTAAGACGGCAATTCCGCGAAATTAAAGGGATTATGGAAGGAAAAGCCGAGCCCGATTATGCCCGTTGTGTAGAGATCTCTACCCGTGGAGCACAGCGTGAAATGATCTTTCCGTCTTTGCTGGCTATTATTATTCCGATTATTGTCGGATTGATTTTTGGTGTAGCCGGTGTAATGGGACTTTTAGCCGGAGGATTGGGTTCCGGATTCGTTTTGGCGGTTTTCATGGCTAATTCCGGGGGAGCTTGGGACAATGCCAAGAAATATGTCGAAGAAGGTCATCTGGGAGGTAAAGGTTCCGAATGTCATAAGGCAACGGTAATCGGGGATACGGTCGGAGATCCGTTCAAAGATACTTCCGGGCCGAGCCTGAATATATTGATAAAACTTATGAGCATGGTAGCTATCGTGATGGCTGGTGTGACTTGTATGTTCAGCTTGCTGTAAAGGTTGAATACGGAGTAAGCCGGACATGCGGCCCGATGTGATCCGGCATTCTGCTGAAGGATGGATCGGCGAACCTGAAATTCCTGATTTCTATTTATTTATCAGGACCGAAGGTTTGCCGATCGAAGTTTGGGACGTACTCATCCGGCAGGTTTGAAAAGCTGCAGGTCTCTTTTTGAAACCTTTTGTACCACTCTTCTTTTTCTTGTTTTTTGCCTTGAAAAGAGGTGTTTTAATAGTTAAAAACGAAGGTTATTCGCCGGAAAATGATTATATTTGCATGTTTTGTGAAAAAATCAATTAAACTATAATATGAGCGAAGAGATTGAGAAAAACGAAAGAGAGTATTCCGCCGATAGTATTCAGGTACTGGAAGGTTTGGAGGCAGTGAGGATGCGTCCCTCCATGTATATCGGAGACGTTAATGTCAAAGGGTTGCACCATTTGGTTTACGAGGTCGTAGACAACTCTATAGACGAGGCTTTGGCTGGATTTTGTGATCATATTCAGGTAACTATAAACGAAGATAACTCGATCTCTGTGAGAGATAACGGTCGGGGTATTCCGACAGCACGCCATTCCAAAGAGAATAAATCGGCTCTGGAAGTGGTTATGACCGTATTGCATGCCGGAGGTAAATTCGATAAAGATTCTTATAAAGTGTCCGGTGGTTTGCACGGGGTAGGTGTTTCCTGCGTCAATGCGCTTTCTACTACTTTAATTGCAGAGATTCACCGGGAAGGAAAAATCTGGAGACAGGAATATCACAAAGGGATTCCTGCCGGAGATGTACAGGTGGTAGGAGATACCGATCGCACCGGGACTACGATTACTTTCTTGCCGGATGATACGATTTTTTATGTTACCGAGTATAAATACGATATCTTATCGGCCCGGTTGCGGGAGTTGGCTTATTTGAACAAAGGGATTCGTTTGTCGTTGACCGATAAACGGGAGATCGATCCGGAGACCAATGCTCCCCGGCATGAAGTGTTCTTTTCTCAACACGGTTTGAGTGAATTTGTCGAATACCTCGATAATACCCGGGAAAAACTGATCGAAGATACGATCGATATAGCGACAGAAAAGAATGGAATCCCTGTGGAGGTCGCTTTGCATTATAATACGGGTTTTTCAGAGAATGTATTTTCTTATGTCAATAATATCAATACGATAGAAGGAGGTACTCACCTGACCGGTTTCAAACGGGGCTTGACGACGACCCTGAAAGCTTATGCCGAGAGTCACGGAATGCTTTCAAAACTGAAATTCGATATCAATAGCGATGATTTCCGCGAAGGATTGACGGCTGTGATTTCGGTGAAAGTGGCAGAACCGCAGTTTGAAGGTCAGACTAAAACGAAATTGGGGAATACAGAAGTCGGTACGGCTGTTTCACAAGCTGTATCTACCGTTCTGGAAAACTATCTCGAAGAAAACCCGAGAGAAGCTAAGGCAATTGTGGATAAGGTCATTCTGGCAGCCACTGCGCGTCATGCAGCCCGTAAAGCCCGTGATCTTGTGCAGCGTAAAACTGTATTGAGTGGCTCCGGTTTGCCCGGTAAACTGGCCGACTGTTCGGATAATGATCCGGCAAAATGTGAAATCTTCCTGGTCGAGGGAGATTCAGCAGGGGGTACGGCAAAACAGGGACGTGACCGTCGTTACCAGGCTATTTTACCCTTGCGGGGAAAAATCCTGAATGTAGAGAAGGCTATGATGCACCGGGTATATGAAAGCGATGAAATAAAAATAATTTTCCAGGCTCTGGGGATTACGATCGGTACTCAGGAAGACTCCAAAGCCGTTAACCTGGAAAAATTGCGTTACCATAAGATTGTGATCATGGCCGATGCCGATGTCGATGGTGCACATATCGCTACTTTGATTATGACTTTGTTCTTCCGTTTTATGCGTCCGGTGATCGAGAACGGATATCTGTATATCGCAACGCCTCCTTTATATTCTGTGAAGAAAGGAAATAAAGAACAACGGTATTGCTGGACAGATAAAGAACTGGAACAGTTGGTAAATGAAATGAGCAACGGTAAAGGGGATGCCGGGTTGCATATCCAGCGTTACAAAGGTTTGGGTGAGATGAGTAAAGAGCAGTTGTGGGAAACGACCATGTCACCGGAGAACCGGATATTGCGTCAGGTATCTATCGAAAATGCTGCCGATGCCGACCGGATCTTCTCGATGTTGATGGGAGACGATGTGCCGCCCAGACGGCAATTTATCGAACAAAATGCAACCTATGCAACTATCGATGCTTAAAGCAGAAAGAAGTCAGAACGAATTGTTATTACTTCGGTAGAGATGAGCGGACCTTCGGTACTGATGGAAAATGCAGTCAGCACCGAAGGTCCGCTAAGTTTAGTGTAAGATAAAATAGTTCCCAATAAATTAAAATGAGAGTAGCTGTATTTTGTGCTTCTGCCAATGAGGTGGAGCCATGTTATTTTAGAGAAGCCGGCCGATTAGGAAAAAGGATCGGAGAATTAGGGTGGCAATTGATTTATGGAGGCACGAACATCGGGTTGATGCGGGAAGTTGCCGATGCTACGATTCGGCAAGGAGGCGAAGTAACCGGGATTATACCGGAGTGTATCCGTGACCGTGGTGTCGCTGCCGGCGGATTGAAACAATTGATCGTCGCTCCCGATATGAAGGAACGTAAACACCTGCTGCGGGAACATGCGGATGCTTTTATCGCTCTGCCCGGTGGTTGGGGGACTTTAGAAGAAATAACCGAAGTCATTACCCTGAAACAATTGGGTCAGCACAATAAACCGATCGTTTTTTTTAATACCGCCGGATATTATAAGCTGTTTTTCGAATTTATCGAGCACAGCCGTAAAGCAAAATTTATTTCCTCTGCTTACGATCACCTTTATTATATAGCCGATGCTGTAGAGCCGGCCTTAGATTATATTCAAAAATACCAGCCTATCCCACAGGTAAAAAAATATTAGATGTTTAATAATTTGGAAAGAACTGATATTTTATATAATTTTAGTGCATTATAGTTGCGTGGGAATAAAAAGTTTTCAAAATAAACCATTGTAGGGATTACAACGGTATTTTAATTCGTTTAGTTTAGTTTAGCTAAAAGGGGGATATACCCCCTTTTTTATCGGGCTTCTGTTTCGTCCAGTAATCCCCGTCCGGCTTTTACAATTTCATTCGTGTCTTTGAGTAAAGCCACTGCTTTGTCCAATACTCCGTTGATAAATGCTCCGCTCTTCGGCGAGCTATAGGTTTTAGAGATTTCGATATATTCATCCAAAGTCACTTTCACCGGAATGGAAGGAAAATGTTTTAATTCGGAAATCGCACATGACATGATCAGTTTGTCCATTTCCGAGATACGGTCCAACTCCCAATTATAGGTAAACTTATCGATGATCTCCATATTGGCGTTATATTCATAAAATGCTTTACGCATCAATGTCCTTGCATATTCGAAATCTTCGTCTTTTTTATAAATCGGGTATAAAATATCGTCTTCTTCTCTCATTTTTTCCTGAAGATGCCAGAGTGTTTTATATACAATGCTGAGTACCAGTTCAAAATCATCGTTCCAGAAGATACTCTTTTCTTCCATCGTTTGATAAAACATCTCGTCCTGTATGATCAGTTCTGAAAATAAATCGAGTACGATCTGTTTGTGCTGCTCGAAAGAGGGCGATTTCTGGTGCATGTATTTCTGATATTTGGACCACTCGATCAGTTTATTGTAGAAATACAATACCGTTTCCTGATTATCGTTCCAACTAATCAGGTTGTTTGTAATATAGTACTGGAATTTTTTGTTATTTTCCAAGATATTGAAAACCGGATTATCGATGAAGCGGGTATTCGGATTCAGATCGACATTAGAAGCGAACCGGCGGTTACGTGCTGTATCTATTTTTTGAAAAGCTTTTCGGCGGACTTCAGTGATTAGTAACAAAGTTTCGTAGTACAAATCTGTACTTTTAGACATACTTTTCAGTAGATCGCGTTCAATCTCGGCGAGAGTAGCACTTTCTTTTTTGCTGTAAGCGTAGAGCAGTTGCAATACTTTTATTCGGATCAATCTTCTGCTTGTCATTTTTATGAAGAACTATAAATATTATGTCGATTTTGACGGCGCAAAAGTATGAAATAAAATGAAGAATGAAAAATCGGGAATGAAAAATTATTAGTATCGGGAGAAAACTTTATATTTGTACTATGATATCATTCTATTTATGTTAAAACAACGTCTCTTCTATTTCTGTTTATTTATTCTTATGAGCTATTTTGTTACGGCTCAAGAGTTAAGATGTAATATTTCCGTTTCTTCGCAAAAAATACAAGGGACGAACCGGGAGCTTTTTACCAATATGCAGCGGGATATGTACGAATTCCTGAATAATAAACGTTGGTCGGAAAATATTTTTCAATACGATGAACGAATCGAATGCAGTATACAGATCACCCTGGATGAACAGATAGGGAGCGACCAGTTCCGGGGATCGATGCAAGTACGGGTGAGCCGGCCGGTGTACAACTCTTCCTATAGTACGGTGTTATTGAATTTCAGGGATAACGACATCGATTACATATACCGGGAATTCGAGCCACTGGAGTATAGTGAGACCGGACAAAATTCCAATCTGGTGAACCTGCTGGCTTTTTATGCCAATATCATTTTGGGGATTGACTATGATAGTTTTTCGCTGATGGGAGGAAACGACTTTTTTAACCGGGCAGAGACCATTGTCGCCCGCTGTCAGAATGCCAAGGAATCCGGCTGGAAGTCTTTTGAAAACCGTCGCAATCGCTATTGGTTGATCAATAATTTGCAGGACCGCAGTTATGCTTCTGTCCGGGAATGTATTTATAAGTATCATCGGTTGGGGCTGGATGTGATGTCGGATAACCTGACCGACGGACGTTTGGCTATTCTGGAAGCTCTGGGTTTGTTACAGAAGGCCCATCGGATAAAACCCAATTCCTACTTGATGCAGGTGTTTTTCGATGCCAAAGCCGATGAAATCGTGCATATTTTCAAGCCTGCTTTTACCGATGAGAGGAAAAGAATTTTTAATATTGTCTCAGAAGTAAATCCTGCAAATAGTTCGAAGTATAATGCTTTGATTCAGGAAAAAACGAATTGATAGTAAATAAAAAACGATGATTGAAAATATCAGTATAAATAATTATGCCCTGATCGATCACACGCATATCGAATTGGAAAAAGGATTTTCGGTGATCACCGGTGAGACTGGTGCCGGAAAGTCTATTCTATTGGGAGCAATCGGTCTGACCTTGGGGCAGAGGGCCGATTCGTCGGCTATCATGGATAAAACCAAAAAGTGTATTGTAGAGATAGAATACAATATTGCCGGATATGCTTTAAAAGAATGGTTCGACGAGAACGACCTCGACTATTCAGAACAGGTTATGGTCAGGAGGGAGTTGACTGCAGAAGGAAAATCACGTTGTTTTATCAACGATACCCCGGTAAATAATAAGTTGTTGAAAGATTTCGGTACTTATATGATAGATATCCATTCCCAACATCAGTCTTTGTTGTTGGGACATCCTGAATATCAGACCGATATATTGGATGCATTTTGTGGTAATCGTGAACTGTCGGAACTTTACCAGGCAGACTTCAGGGAGCGTCAACAATTGAAATCTGCTTTGAAGCAGTTGAAAGACAGGGCTGCCGATGCCGAAAAGGAAAGTGATTATCTGCAATTTCAGTTTAATCAGTTGGAGAGTGCACGCTTACAGCTAGGGGAGAAGGAAGCACTTGAAGAAGAGTTGGAATTACTGACTCATGCAGAAAATATCAAATCGGCCTTAAGTGGGTTATCCTGGAATCTGCGGGATACCGAGCAGTCTGTCATTCAAGTATTGAAAGGAAGCCGCAATGCCATCTCCGCACTAGAGAATGCTTTTAAGGAAGCCGGCGAATACCGGGAGCGGCTGGATTCTGTGATTATCGAGTTGAACGATCTGGCCGACGAGGCCGAACGCAGAGCAGAAAGTGTGGAATATAATGCCGGGCGTATCGAGAAAATCAATCAGCGTTTGAATACCATTTACGATTTGTTGTTCAAATATAAAGCCGAGTCGGTAGAAGAGCTCGTAACATTGAGGGAACAAATCCGGGAAAAATTGAAAAAGGTAGAAGGAGGGTCGGAAGAAATAGAGCGACAGGAAAAGAAACTACAGGAGACTGAAAAACGAATGTTGCAGCTGGCCGGTAAAATCCACGAAATGCGGGTGAGTATGGAGGGGAAGTTGTGTGCGACTATGAAAAAACTACTGGTCGGACTGGGAATCAAACATGCCGAGTTTCAGGTCGGGATCACGGCGGTAGATGAGTTTACCCGGACAGGCCGGGATGAAGTAAAGTTTTTGTTCTCGGCCAATAAGAACCAACAGCCGGGAGAAATTGCCCGGGTCGCTTCCGGAGGAGAAATTTCCAGGGTAATGCTGGCATTGAAATATGTGCTTTCCGGAGCAAAACAATTACCGGTGATTATTCTGGATGAAATAGATACCGGATTGTCCGGGGAAGTAGCCCACCGGATGTCGTTGATTATGCGTGAGATGGCCGGGCGAATGCAGGTGATCAGTATTTCCCATCTGCCTCAGATCGCGGCTGCCGGCAATTGTCATTTTAAAGTATATAAAGAAGATCGCGGTGAAACGACGATCTCTGGAATCAGGAAATTGACACCAGAGGAACGGGTACAGGAGATTGCCGGCATGATCAGCGGGCAGGAAATTACACCGGCAGCCATAGAAACAGCTAAAATTCTGCTCTCGGCAAAAGCAGGCAATTGAGCTTCGGAAATTTTTTGTATTTTTGCAGGCCGGTTCTGAACGTATTTTATATGTTCGGAGTTTACTATTTATGAAGAATATCGTAAATAGGAAGATTATTCATTAAAATAAAAAGAATGGCTTACAATTTATTAAAAGGAAAGAAGGGAATTATTTTCGGTGCCCTGAATGAGATGTCTATTGCCTGGCAAGTGGCGGAGAAATGTATAGAAGAAGGGGCTGAAATCGTATTGACGAATACTCCGCTATCGATTCGGATGGGAGATATACAGGATTTTGCGGCGAAACATCAGATCCCGCTCATTCCGGCGGATGCTACGAGCGTGGAGGATTTGACCCATCTTTTTCAGGAATCGATGACACATTTCGGTGGGAAGGTGGATTTTATCTTACATTCGATCGGTATGTCTTTGAATGTAAGAAAAAAACGTCCTTATGACGATCTGGATTACGATTTTTTGCAAAAGACGTTGGATATATCCGCAATTTCTTTCCATAAAGTGCTGCAAACGGCCAAAAAACTGGACGCCATCAATGAGTGGGGATCGGTGGTCGCTTTGTCTTATGTGGCAGCTCAGCGTACGATGTTCGAATACAACGACATGGCCGATGCAAAAGCTATGCTGGAATCGATAGCCCGTAGCTTCGGATATATTTATGGACGGGAAAAACGCATCCGGGTGAATACGATTTCCCAGTCACCGACAATGACTACAGCGGGGAGCGGAATCAAAGGTTTCGATTCGCTGGTAGACTTTGCCGACCGGATGTCGCCCCTTGGAAATGCTACTGCAGAAGAATGTGCCAATTATTGCGTTTGCCTGTTTTCCGACCTTACCCGGAAGATTACGATGCAGAATCTTTACCACGATGGAGGATTTTCGAGTATGGGTATGAGTTATAGGGCTATGCACCAGTATAATAAGAGTTTTGATAACGAAGATAAAAAATAGGGGAACTTTTTGCAGTTTGTCTTAAAAAAGGGTAATTTTCCGTCTTCAATTTAAAAATCCGGAATATGTATTTATTCTTTGACACAGAGACGACAGGATTACCTAAACGGTGGAATGCACCTGTAACAGACTTGGAAAATTGGCCCAGATTAGTACAATTGGCCTGGATCATGTACGATGACCGGGGAAACATGCTCGAGAGCCGGGATGTCATAGTAAAGCCCGAAGGATTTACTATTCCTCCGGAAGCTTCGCGGGTGCATGGGATCACGACTTTGGTGGCACGTGAAAAGGGGGAACCTTTACAAGAAGTGATGGAGCAATTTGCCCGAAAGATCGATGAAGCGACAGCTTTGGTTGGGCATAATATCAGCTTCGACGAATGTATTGTCGGGGCTGAATTCGAGCGTTTGCGAATGATGACGACCCTGTTCCTGAAGCCGAAATATTGTACGATGAAACTTTCTACAGATTATTGTAAGCTTCCCGGGAAAAAAGGATTCAAATCTCCCCGGTTGGCGGAATTACACCAAGTATTGTTCGGCAGTGGTTTTGACAATGCGCATAATGCATTGGCAGATGTGGAGGCTACAGCCCGTTGCTTTTGGGAACTGAAAAATAGAAAAGTCATCAAGTAGACAGAACCGGAAAAATGAAGCGGTCAGTAAAAGGGAGATAGAGGTTGAATTATTGATTATGGCAAAAAAATCGGATTTTAATACGAGTAGAAGCGTAAAAGATTTGCAGGCGGAATATGGGAAAATGCCCCCACAGGCCGTCGATTTGGAAGAAGCAGTATTGGGAGCCCTGATGTTGGAACGGGATGCTTTTTCTATCGTCGGGGATTTATTGGAACCGGATGCTTTTTATAAGGATGCGCATCAAAAGATATTCCGGGCCATTCATAAGTTGTTCCTGAACGATGACCCGGTGGATTTGCTCACGGTGAGCGAGGCATTGAAGCAAAGTGGGGAACTGGAACAGGTCGGGGGGTATTATTATTTGTCCCAGCTGACGACCCGGGTAGCTTCGGCCGCCCACATCGAATTCCATGCAAAGATCATTGTTCAGAAATATTTGCAGCGTAAACTGATCGGGGTCTGTACAGAATTGCAGGAGATGGCCTATGATGAAGCGACCGATGTTTCTGATTTGATGGATAAGGCTCAGAAAGCTGTATTCGATATTGCCGACGGTAATATTAAAAAAGATACGGCCGAGATAGCTCCGATCATCGACGAAGCGATAAAAGGTATTCAGGCTGCTGCCGAAAAGCCGGACGGGATCAGTGGACTTCCTTCGGGCTTTAATGCTTTGGATGCGGTGACTTCCGGTTGGCAGCCTTCGGATTTAGTGATCATTGCCGCCCGTCCTGCTATGGGTAAGACGGCTTTTGTGCTTTCTATGGCCCGGAATATGGCGGTGAAACACCACCAGGCTGTCGCTATTTTCTCTTTGGAAATGTCGGCCGTGCAGTTGGTGAATCGTTTGATCGCCAGTGAGACCGAATTGAGTGCCGAGAAATTGAAAACAGGGCGTCTCACCGACGAAGAATGGCAGCAATTGCACAGCCGGATCAAGGCTTTGGTGGAGGCTCCCATCCTGGTGGACGATACCCCGGCTTTGTCTATCTTCGAATTGCGGGCCAAGTGCCGGCGATTGAAACAGAAATATGGAATAAAAGTATTGATTATCGACTATCTGCAGTTGATGACCGCCGGTGCCGATATGCGGGGAAACCGGGAACAGGAAGTGAGTTTGATTTCAAGGCAGCTGAAAATTATTGCCAAGGAATTGAGTATTCCTGTTATGGCTTTGTCCCAGTTGAACCGTGGGGTAGAATCCCGGCCGGATAAAAAACCGATGTTGTCCGATCTGCGTGAATCCGGATCTATCGAGCAGGATGCGGATATGGTTATGTTTATCCATCGTCCTGAAAAATATGGGATAACCGTCGATAATGAAGGAAACTCTCTGTTGGGGATTGCGACGATTATTATTGCCAAGCACCGTAGTGGTGCTGTCGGCGAGGTGAATTTGCGTTTCCGGGCCGAATTGACACAATTCTGTGACCTCGATACGACTTCGCCTTTTGCTTCAAGTACTTCGACCGGAGAGATCGTTACCCAAACGTTCAGTTCGAAGATGAACGATGAACCTGTGCCTGCATTGGATCAGGGATTCGAAGGTATGAGGGATAGTTTCGATAATAATGCTCCTTTTTAAATCGGATCATGAAGAGGCTGCTGCTTATCGGTTGTTTTTGCCTGATGGGATGGATCAGTCTGGCGAATCATATTCTGATTCCGATGGATAATACACAGAGCAATCATTTGAAAGCTTATGGAGTTGTTTATCATACGCTGAAAAAAGGATTGGAAGTGCAGTGGTTGCTCAATTACCGGGGAGGAAGTTTTATACTGCCTTTTGATGCGGACGGACGAACGGAATGTCTGTTGAAAGGAGTGGGCTTCGAAGTGATTCCTCCGGCAAGGCTGAATGCGATCCTGGCTGAGATAGCTTCACCGGAGGTAAATGCAGATGCGGTTAAACTGGAGAAAGCGCCGAAGATTGCCGTTTACTCCCCGAAGGAAAAGAAACCCTGGGATGATGCGGTGACTTTGGCTTTAACCTATGCAGAAATTCCTTATGATGTCGTTTATGATTCGGAAATACTGGACGGATGTCTGAAAGAGTACGATTGGTTGCACCTGCATCATGAAGATTTTACAGGGCAGATGGGAAAATTCTACCGGAATTATCGGCATATGGATTGGTATAAAGCCGAAGAAACAACTAATAAACAAACGGCCCGTAAATATGGTTTTTCAAAAATTTCCGAATTGAAGAAAGCGGTTGTCCGGACGATCCGCGATTATGTGTCTGCCGGAGGGTTTATGTTTGCGATGTGTTCGGCTACCGATACTTTCGATATTGCTTTGGCTGCGATGGAGGTAGATATTTGTGATGTCATGTTCGACGGTGATCCGGTAGAGCCCGGCGCACAGGAAAAGCTCGATTATTCGAAGACATTTGCCTTCAAAGATTTTAAATTGCAGTTGAATCCGAATATTTATGAATACTCGGATATCGATGTCACAGACACCCGAAAAGTAACCGAACGGGATGATTATTTCCTGTTGTTTGAATTTTCTGCCAAGTGGGATCCTGTGCCGACGATGTTGTGCCAAAATCATATGAACATGATTAAAGGGTTTATGGGACAGACTACCGCATATAACCGGAAACTGATCAAATCGAATGTCCTGATTATGGGAGAAAATAAGGCTGCCGGAGAAGTCAGGTATATCCATGGGGAATACGGGAAAGGTACCTGGTCATTTTTGGGCGGACATGATCCCGAAGATTATCAACACTTTGTAGGTGATCCTGTAACCGAATTGGATTTACATCGACAGTCTGCCGGATATCGGTTGATTTTGAATAATATATTGTTTCCCGCTGCCCGTAAAAAACAACATAAGACATAAGAGCGGGTAACCGTTTAAGAAATAACGAGATGATGAAAGCAAAATTGATTTTTTTACTGAAGTATTACTTGTTTTGGGTCGTTATATCCATTGTGGCAAAAATCATGTTTTTATTCTATCAATGGTCCGATACGACTCATTTGTCCGCTGCTGACTTTTGGCATATTTTAGCCGGAGGAATCCGTTTGGATTTATCTTTGAGCGGTTATATCCTGATGCTTTCTTCAGTAATCCTGATTTGTTCGGTCTTCGTCGGGGAAAAGATTATCCGGGCCGTATTTGCCGGTTTGACGCTGTCGTTACTTCTCTTTTTTTGGGGAGTTGTTGTGGTCGATCTGGAATTATTTAAGAACTGGGGATTCCACATCGATACGACTCCGCTGATGTATCTGAAAACCCCGAAAGAAGCGATGGCTTCTACGCCTTTGTGGCTGAACTTATGTCTTACCTTGCTTATGCTGGGATGTGTCGTTTTATCCTTTTGGGTATTCCGTCGTTATGTTTTGAAAGGGTTGCGATATAAAAGGGGAAATTATTGGGGGATTCCCGTATTTCTGCTGATCGGTGGTGCTATGATTTTACCGGTAAGAGGGGGAGTGAACCTGGCTCCGTTGAATAGTAGTGCTGTGTTTTATCATGCTGAGAATATGTATGCCAATCAGGCTGCTGTAAATGCGGTTTGGAATTTTATTTACGAGCTGATGCACATGAAAAATCTGGATAAAAAATATAATTATTTGCCGGAACAGGAGGTGGCACAAGTGGTAGATAGCCTGATGCATACAGGAACCGATTATCCTCGTTTGCTGAAAACAGAACGTCCGAATATCGTATTTTTACTTTTGGAGAGTTTTACGGCGAATGCAGTCGAAGTTTTAGGGGGGATTCCCGGAGTGACGCCGAATTTGAATCAGCTGGCCAAAGAGGGAGTACTGTTTACGAATATTTATGCTACGGGGTCGCGTTCCGACCGCGGAATGGTCGCTGCAATCAGTGCCGTTCCTTCACATCCTGCCGTTGCTATGATCAAGTATCCCAATAAAATCATGGAACGTCCGAGGTTTCCGAAAGATCTCGAAGAAGCCGGGTATTCGACCCGTTATTATTATGCCGGGGATATCGATTTCGGTAGTTTCCGTTCTTTAGTCACCATGAGCTTTCAGGGGATGGTGACCGAAGATGACTTTTCCGGTGAAGCTATGGCCAATCGTTTCAAATGGGGGGTACACGATCAATATATGTTCGAACGACTTTATGAGGATATTGCCAAGGCCCGGCAACCTTTCATGTACATGGCTTTTAATATGAGCAGCCACGAACCTTTCAATGTCCCCGGCGAAGTTGCGATACCCGGCGACGACACAGAGCATAAATTCCTCAATGCCATTCATTATAGCGATGCTTGCATCGGAGAATTTATCCGGAAATGTAAAGCTTCGGGGTTATGGGACAATACGCTTTTCATCCTGATGGCAGACCATGGGACACGTCATATCCGGCATGTGGATCCTTCTACTCCGGCAGCTTATCACATCCCCCTGATATTGTCAGGAGGGGCATTGAATGTGCAGGATACCGTGGTGACGACCATCGGGTCACAAACAGATATGGTGGCTACGGTTTTGGCCCAATTGGGTATGGATCATTCCGGATACAAGTTCAGCCGTAATTTATTGGCCGATCAGGTGATTCCTTTTGCTTTCTTTTCTTATCCCAATGGAGCCGGTGTAGTGACCGAAAAAGGGTCTACTTATTTCAGTTTACAGAGCCAGACTTTTGTCGAGAAAGACAGTGTAAAAGAAGATGGCCGCTTGCTGAAAGCCTATCTGCAAGCGATCAATGAGGATTTTAACCGCCAGTAGATCATTTGCTTCCCGGAATCCCTTTGTATTTGATCGCCAGTAAGGTGAGGTCGTCCGATTGATTGCCCTGACCGATGTGGCTATGGATATCCTCGAGAAGTGCCTGAATGATAAAAGCAGGTGTTTTCACTGTTTGTGCTTCCACACATCTGATCATTTTATCCTGACCGTAGAACTGTCCCGACTGATTTTCCGTATCGGTGATGCCATCGGTATAAAATAACAAGGTTGTATTTTTATTGAAAGTATAGATATGTTCTGAAAATTCATGTTCCTCGAGTACACCGATCGGAACATCGGGGTATTTATTCAGAAAACTGGTCTGTCCATTGTGATGTATGATCAATGGATAAGGATGACCGGCATTGGTAAATGTCATGATTCCGGTATTGATATCTATAATCCCGATAAAGATCGTGGTGTATATATCGTCGTCGGCATCGTCACACATATGTTTGTTGATCAGATTGCAGATTTGTGCTGTAGAAGTGTTATTGCTGGCGATATAGCGGAATAGTTTACTGATGGAGGCCATGTATAAGGCGGCCGGAGTGCCTTTGCCCGCTACATCTCCGATGGCAAAGTAAAGTTGGTTGCCCAGCTGAAAATATTCGTAAAAGTCTCCGCCTACTTCACGGCATTGCCGTAAGTCTGCTGCCAATTCGATATTAGGAGGAAGAAGGATAGGGCGGGGAAGAAAACGTTGTTGAATACGGCGAGCCAGACGCATCTCAGAATTGTACTGTTCTTTCTCGGCCGTAGTGATTTTCAGCCGTTCTATATAGTTCACCAGGTTTTGTTGCAGATAATGAAAAGAATCGTATAAGTCATAAATTTCTTTACAAGATTTCGGGATAGGAAGTACGATATCGAACTGTCCTTCCGCAACACGACGGGTGGAATAAGCCAACTCGAGTAAAGGAGAGGATAAACGCTTGACAATGTTAACGATACCGATAAACAGGCAGAGTAATCCCAACCCCATAGAAAGGAATAACATGAAATAAAGTTTACCGGATGAATATAAGATCTCGTTATAGGGACAGATGATACCTATTTGCCAATCCATAGGAGAAAAAGGGGTGTAATAGAGGTAGTGTTTTTGTTTGTCCAATTCCACGGTGGTCGCACAGGTTTCCCCTCTCGATATACTCCGGTGGATAAAGCTGGCTTTGGGACCTGTGAGGTGGCTGATCAGATTTTGTTTCCCACTCGGCGATGGAGCCGGATGAGCAATGTAATTTCCTTCCCGATCGACGACAAATAAATTTCCGGATCTGAACAACTTATAGCTGCCGATCAGAGCATTCAGATTCTTCAAGGGAAAGTCTACTTTCAAAATACCACAGGGCTGATGCTGGCTGTTGTGGATCAGATGGCATAAAGCGATGGTCTTGCAGTGGTTTACTTCGGAATAAATCCAATATCCGTTATTGGGTGCCGACTTGATGATTTTAGCTGAGTCCGGATGACAATAGTTGCAACAAGGATCGGGTTGAGTGAAATGGATTTTCTCATCTGCTGTACGGTAAGCATTGATATGAATGAAATCGGCTACTTCCGGATTTTTCAGATCGTAATGGACCGAACTTCCGATGAGTGTCTTATAACTTCTCAGAATTCGGATGGGTAAATCAGGGATATTTTTATAATTCAGTTCTCCCTGCATATCGGTTACATTTTGCGGAATGCTTTCGATTCTTGCAATTTCACGTTCGAAGATGATCAAGGCATTATTGGCGATTGCTTTTGCCTGGCTGTAAGCATTGTTGTTGATAAATTGTTCCAGTGAATTGACCAGAGCCAGAGAGATTAAGAAAAATACGACGAATAAAACAAGGATTAAGTAGGGATATTCAGTAAATGTCCCTAAAAAGTAAGATGGCATATAAAGTTGATAGAGTATAATCACTTTATATGCCATTATTATTGCCCTTTTTCTGTGTTTTTTCACATAATCCTATCTTGTTAGACACGACGCTTCGGAAGAGGTCTGATGACCCCTTCTGGTTCTGTCGGTAAATTTATGTCATGCCGCTTTATCCGCCCGGTTCCTGATTTTATCTATCATCAGTATGGCATTTGCCGTATGTATTCCAAAGAAAATCCATAGGATTTCCGTCTTCCTGTTCCGTGCCTTTATCCTTGAGAGTGAGTAATGCTGCTTCTGTGTGCCGAAGCTGCCTTCAAGTCGGGTGGCCCTTTCTTTTGACAGTTCACTTCTGAGAACCTTTCTCAAGGATTCATCCCTGGCCGCCCTTCCCTTGCGTACAAAGGATGTGGATATTCCATATTTTGTACAGAACTTTCTGTTGGCATTATTGGCATATATGGAATCGGCAGCCACGCATCTTACCCTCACATTCATGAGCTTCTGCTGCATGCGGATACAGTCCTTCAGGCGTATACCTTCGTTGAAAGCCTTGAACGAGAGGTGTTCGATGAACGATATGCCGTCTATCTGTATGTTGTTGACCTTCGCACCGAACTCGACGGACTTTGTTTCCTTGCCTCTTACAATGGGACGTACATAATGACGGTCAATGCTGACGATGCGGTCCCTGACCTTCCTGCCTTCAAACAACTCCTTTTCCTGTACAAGAACCTTTCTGATGATGGAAAGACGCTTCTGGTAATCCTGGGTATATCGGAGTGAGGTTCCATGTTCTCTATGGATTTCATCCCTCTGTATGAGGAGCTTTTCAAGGAGTCTGATCATACGACGCTTGAGCATCCTTGTCCTTGAAGCCTTCCTCTTTCTCTTCTTGCAGTAGGACAGATAGGACTTCGCCACATCCGCATACTTGTTGCGCGGACGCCTTATACCCAAATCTCTGCAATGAAGGCAGATTTGCCTGTAGAGCCATTCCAGACTTTCCCAAAGGAGTTTCATATCCGTAGGAAAACGCATATGGCTCTCATAGCATGTGGCATCGGTCATACAGACGTGAAGGCTGTCAAGATAGGGTTTCCAGTGTGAAGCCAGCACTTCCTGGAGGGAATCAACATCAAGACGGGACGCTATCTCATTGCGGATGGCACTGACTATCTTGTAGTTGGTTATGGGAAAGGACGGATTTATCATAATCCCGCAGAACATCTGGTAGTGTATGTTCCCGTTAAGATGTTCCACCAGCTGCCTGTCAGAGAATCCGGTGTACGCCTTCAGGACCATAAGGGCGATCTTCGCCGAAGGACTGAAGATGTTCCTGCGTCCCAGTCGCTGTTCCGACAGGCCCATGGTCTTTGCCATACGCTCAAACGGAAACACCGAATGAAGCCTGCCAAGCTCACTCTCATGAAAACTCTTGCGATATTTTTCTATAATATCAAATTCTGTAAAGCCCAAAGTAGGGTGAATTTCCGAAATATTTTGTATCTTAGCCATATCTTTGTTGGGGAATTTCCCCCGTTTTGGATTCCAAACCTTATTTGCGGGGGAATACCTAAAGATACAAAAAAGCCAACTAATTCGCAACATTTTGTGTATGAATTAGTTGGCTAATTTTATACTATTTACTGAATATCCCTAAGTAAATAATCAATTGTTTTGAAAAACTGATGTTCTGACTTATTTTCATAGATGATAAAGAGGCACTTAGGGAGAAGTTAGCTAGCGGTTTGGGTGCAGGATGAATTCGGTGATCACAGGTCTCAAACCGATTCTACCGGGAAACCCAAGATAACCTTGTCCGCGACTGACATATAAATATTGATTTTGATGCCGGTATAATCCGTCGTATTCCGGATAAATATATTGTGCCGGACTCCATTCGTTTTTTCCGATCTTGATTCCGAATTGCATAGCATGGGTATGACCGGAAAGGGTCAGGGCTATCCGGGGTACTTGTAATACTTCACCTCTCCAGTGTGACGGGTCATGGGATAAAAGGATGATGCAAGCTTGCCCGGGGAGAGAATCTATAGCGACATCCAATTTCCCGTAACGGGGAAAAGGGGGATTGCCCCAATTCTCGACCCCCACAAGCCAAAGCGTGTCCCTGCCTTCGACGATGGGAATACGGTCATTGTTCAACATATGAAATCCCATCGACTTCATATTTTCAAAAAATTGGTTCAGGTTGTTCCGTTTGTCCGTTTCAGTAGGCCAACGGGTATAATCGCCGTAATCATGATTCCCGGTAATGGCATATTTACCGTAAGAAGCTTTCATTTCTTGAAATAGAGTGATCCAGGGGGACATTTCTGCTGCGAAATTATTGACCATATCTCCTGTAAATACAATGATGTCCGGTTGTAAACGATTGACTTCCCCGACTAATTTCCGCATACCGGGGTAACTTTCTCCGAAACTTCCCAAGTGGATATCCGAAAGTTGTACAATCTTGAAATGATCGAATTCGGCCGGCAAATTTTCCAAAGTCAGATTTACGGTTTCAATTTTATAATTATAACGCCCTAGAGTAAGACTATATAGTAGAATCAGGAAAAGTGCTCCTGCCAGGATACCCGAAAATAAACGGATCAGTTTGGATATCCTCTGACAACATCTCCGTAATAACAGACCGATTCCGTTGAAAACGGTATAAATGAGTTTCGGTGTATAGAATAAAAATAACAGACCGATCAGTTTTTCTATCCAAAAATAACTGTCGGGACCTTTTAAGCGGGATACGCTGTACTGAAAAAGAATTAAGGTACAGATGAAAAAGAGAGTATGTAATCCATATAATAGAATTTGCCACTTTTTATTCAAATATTGTTTCAATTGAATCCAGAATATGGTATCTGTCAATAGAATAAAAATGAGGCCTGCTATAAATATTAAATTACTACTCCGCATATAATTTTTAAATTATAATATCATAAATATGATATAATGTTTAATGGCTAAGACATACATTTATGTCAGGAATGATTATACGCATTCCTGACAAAATAGTAAACCTTAGAAGTTTTTAAAATAAACCGGTGATATGACCTTGTTCGTCGATATCGATATTCTCGGCAGCCGGTTTCTCGGGAAGTCCCGGCATTCGCATGATTTCCCCTGTAATCGGTATGACAAAACCTGCTCCGGCGGCAATTTCTATTTGGCGGACGGTAACGACAAAATCTTTCGGCCGACCTAGTAATTTAGGATTATCGGACAGTGATTTTTGTGTTTTGGCTATACAAACCGGGAGTTTATCCAATCCCAGAGCGATGATTTTTTTCAAATCGCTTTTGGCTTGTGCTGTATAATCGATAGCTGCAGCTCCATAGATTTCTTTGGCGATGGTTTCTATTTTCTTTTCGATATCCCAGCTCCATTCGTAGAGCGGTTTTAGTTTGCATACGCATTGTTCGGCTACTTTGGCTGCCAGGATTGCCAGTTTCTCAGCTCCTTCACCTCCCTTGGCCCAAACTTCCGCTACTTCCATGGGCACGCCCAGTTCTTTGCATTTGTCTGCAACAATTTGTATCTCAGCATCTGTATCGGTGACAAATTTGTTCAAAGCAACGATGGGGCAAATATTGAATTTCTTCATATTTTCAACATGCTTTTCCAAATTTTCGATTCCTTTTCTCAATGCTGCCGTATTCTCTTCTTTCAGATTTTCGACTTTCACGCCTCCATGGTATTTCAGCGCCCGGATCGTGGCGACCAGAACGACGGCGCTCGGATTCAGACCGGCTTTGACACACTTGATATCGAAGAATTTTTCTGCACCCAGGTCAAAACCGAAACCAGCCTCCGTGACGACAAAATCTGAAAGCGAAAGTCCCATCTTCGTTGCCAGTACGGAATTCGTTCCCTGAGCAATATTGGCAAACGGACCTCCATGAATGATGGCGGGATTCCCTTCGATGGTTTGCACCAGATTGGGTTTGATCGCGTCTTTCAATAAAGCGGCCATCGCTCCATGAGCTTTCAGGTCACGGGCATATAAAGGACGTTTATCATAGGTATAACCGATGAAAATATTTCCCAACCGTTCTTTCAGATCCATGAAACTTTCCGATAAGCAAAGGATCGCCATAATCTCTGACGCTGCCGTAATATCGAAACCGGTCTCCCGTGGGATACCGGATGATGTACCTCCCAAACCGACGATAATGTGCCGCAGAGAACGATCGTTCATATCCATTACCCGTTTCCAGGTCACAGTCCGGGGATCTAACCCCAGGGAAGAAGTTTTACTTTGGATGTTATTATCGATCAGGGCTGCCAACAAGTTATGGGCTTTCTCGATGGCATTGAAGTCACCTGTAAAATGGAGATTGATATCTTCCATCGGTAACACCTGTGAGTAACCGCCTCCTGTTGCACCACCTTTGATACCGAATACAGGTCCTAAAGAAGGTTCACGCAAAACAACCGTTGTCTTTTTACCGATCCGGTTCAGCCCTTCGGTCAATCCGATCGATATGGTCGTTTTCCCCTCGCCGGCCGGAGTCGGGGAGATGGCCGATACCAAAATCAGATGCTTGCCTTGCATCCGGGCGGGCTGAATCAGGTCGAGGGGGAGTTTGGCTTTATATTTACCATATAGTTCTATCACTTCCGGATCTATGCCTAATTTTTTTGCAGTTTCCGTGATCGGTTTCAGTTTTACGGTACTTGCAATCTCTATGTCTGTCATGTTTTTAATTGTTTGTTGGTTATTGGTTGGTTTTATATTAGTTAAGCGTAAATTCTGTACTCCCTATCAGTTCGTTGTCGCTGAATAATTCTGCAACGTATTTTCCTTTGACCAGACTTCCGTCGTTAGGCCAGTATATCGCCATTTCGAGCCGGTCACCTTCATAATTGATTTCCCGTTTGGCGGAGTAGGTCAGAGAAACATTCTGATATTTAAAGAATGATTTTTCGCTAAAGGCGATCACTTTGTCATCCGGACGTTTCAGACGCAGATAAATCACCCGGTCGCCCCGTTTGGCCGTTACATTTTTCGTGATCACAAATTCCGCTTTCAGGTTGTAACATTTTTTCCAGTTCGTTTCCTTATCTCTTTTATTTACGGGATATACGACGAAGTTTTCTGTCCGGAGGGCACTGGCCTGGGCGATCACTTCTTTCATGTCCTTTTGCTGATTTTCAAGTTTCTGATTCCGTTCCCTGACCCAATTCATTTGTTTGCGTACTTCCGTATTTTCTTTTGCCAGTTTTTGATTCAGCTGATTGAGAGAATCTATCTGTACCACATAACTTCTCAATACATTTTTTAATGTACCGATTTCTTTTTTATAACGATTGATTTCTGCATAAGAGTTATCGCGGAATTTCTTCATCTGATCCATTAAGGTAAGGATCTTTTCCTGTTCTAATTGCAGTTTTTCATTCAGGGTATCGTTACTGGTTTTCAGATCATCGTAATTATGGCTCAGATCGGTAAGCTCCTGTTCCAATAATTGCTTTTCCTCATGAATGGCGGCGATATGTTTTTTATTTTCGGATCTTTCAACTAAAAAGAAAATGAATAATAAAATAAGAACTACCGACAAACAACCGATAACGATCATTAACATTTTGTCTTTCTTGTCCTTGATGATAGAATTTTCTTCCATAATTTAATACATTATTGTTTTTATTCGTTTTTATCTCCTGACTTCCGCAAAGGTAGGAAAAATAAAAGTAAAAGGAGAAATGTTAAAACTAAAAGCATGGCGATAAGGAGAGCATAAATTTGGATTTTACAATTTTTTAACGTATTATTGTATAGTCCTAAATCATCAGCATATGCGAGAAGAATTTTTACATTATCTCTGGGCGAATGCTTTGTTCAGAAGTAATGAGTTTGTAACCATTTCCGGTCATGCTGTGGAGGTATTGAAAGTCGGGCTGTTGAACCGGGATGCAGGGCCGGATTTTTTCAATGCCAGAATCCGGTTGGATGGAGTAGAGTGGGGCGGTAATGTCGAGGTACATTTGCGTAATAGCGATTGGAACAGGCATGGTCATCAAGTGGACGCAGCTTACGACAACGTGATTCTGTCTGTTGTCCTGGAGGCCGATGTCCGTATTTATAACAGCAAGGGACGCGAAATCGATACGATAGTTCTGGATTATGCCGATCGATTGTATGAGGAGTATCTTTATATGCTGGGCGGACAACTGAAACCCGGCTGCCGGCGGAAAATAGAAAAAATCGACAAGAGTAGCTTTTATCTGATGTTGCCGGCACTGGCTATCGAGCGGTTGATGAGAAAATGCCGGGAAATCGAGGGAATACTTGAATTGACCCGGAATGATTGGGAAGAATGCCTCTTTCGCCTGATCTGTAAGTATTGGACCGGTAATGTCAATGCAGAGCCCTTTTATCAATTGTCGCTTCGCTTGCCTTATCGGATATTACTCAGGTATGCGGATAAACAAACCGTTTTAGAGGCTTTATTGTTGGGATGTGCCGGGCTGTTGGAAGATGGTGCGGAAGATGAATATGTGGCTGTATTGAAAAAGGAATTCCTGTATTACCGGAATAAACACGATTTACAATCCATGCCTTCCGGACAATGGAAGTTTATGCGGATCCGGCCGGATGTTTTTCCGACTGTCCGTTTAGCTTTGCTGGCTTCGTTGATCCGTGATTACAGGACTTTGGCCTCCCGTATTTTAGATGCGACTTCATTGAAGGAACTGATGGGGCTATTCGAAGTAAATGTTTCTGCTTACTGGAACCGGCATTATCGTCCGGGTATTATCGCTCCCGAACGACCTAAAAAATTGGGAGAACAGGTGCGGAAAACACTGGTTATTAATGCAGTGATCCCTTTTGTTTTTTGGTATGGAAAACAAAGAGAGGAAAGAAAATATACCGAAAAAGCGCTGAGATGGCTGGAAGAATGTTCCCCTGAAAACAATTATATCGTGAGGGCCTGGCAAGAATTGGGATTTCGCTTCGATTCAGCTTTACAAACACAGGCCATTATAGAACTAACCCGGGAATATTGCGAGTGCCATCGTTGTCTGCAATGCAAATTAGGGCGGGAAATTTTAAAGATATGCTGATCTGAAATCCTGTCAGGGGATTAACTCGATCGCTTCCTGACGCAGGATTAAGGGGAGATTGATTTCTCTTTTTTCCAGGCTGATCAGCCATTCTTCTACTTCTTCCGGACGAAGGGTGTAAAGAATATCCCTGAATACTTCGATCTGTTCGTCGGTATAGGCTTCCGGAGCAATTTGCCGGTAAACATCCAGTTCTTCATCATCGAAGTAATCTATTTGGGGACTGGCTTTTTTCAATCCTTTTTCACATATCGCATGAGCTCCGCAGCAATCTGCCGGAGGAGCGACAATGGTCTCCGGGTCTTCACTATGGCGGCGTTTATGAATAAAAGTAAACAGGGCGACTAAAATCAGCAGCCCTGTTAATCCCGATAGAATATAGATCATTGTGTAGATCTGTTATTTTAATAGTTCTTTTTTTAATAAGTTCACCTGATTGGTCAGTTTTTTGATTTCTGCGTCGGCGTCGGCTTTTGTTTTTCTGATCCAATTCAGTTTTTTTGTCATTTCCTCGTTGTCTGCTTTCAGTTTTTCAACTTCTCCGTTTTGAGCTTGCAGGTTATTGGTTGCACTTTCCAGCTGTGCTTTGATTTTCTGATTCTCAAATTCCAGATTGGTTTGTACTTCGGTCAGCTGACGACGCAACTGATCCCGTTCATTGCTCACTTTTTGCAGACTGCTTTCCAATGACGATATTTGCTCGCTGGTAGATTGAGTAGTAGTTTTGATCTGATCGGCAACATTACTCAATTCGGATTTCAACTCCACTTGTTTGCTTTCCAAAGAGCGTAATTTGGTATACAGTTGGTCGATCGTTTTATCTTTTACAGCATTATTTTCAGTCAGTTTGTACCGAATGGTATTGAAATCGTCCTTTGCTAGTTGCAATTGATCTTCCAACTGTTTTTTATCGCGCTTCAGATCGAGCAGATTCCGATCGACTTCTCTTTTTGCTCTGGCTAATTCTTCGAATTTCTTCTTAGAGACGCAAGACACGGATAAAGATGAAATAATCATAAATCCACTCAGGTATAAAATCGTTTTTCTCATATGAAGTGACTCTAATTATTTATTGACACATTTTGGTTTTAAGCATTATAATTGCTTACTTTGGGGCAAATATATAAAATAAAATAGAAACGTAACGTAAAATAAGCTTGAATTACTAAATGTACTGATGATTATGGCCAGGAAATTTCTTTTATTATTGCTATTGATATGTGGAGGCTTGTGTATGGGGCAGGCTCAGGAAGATGGAAAAATTGTATTGAAGGGAGTGGTACAGGATGCCCGGACTAACGAACCTATACCTTTTGTCAACATCGGTTTGTTGGGAACGGTAGCAGGGGTTGCTTCGGATGTAGACGGACGATTCGAATTGGTCATCCCGGATCGGTATGCAACCCATGTCCTGCGTCTCTCGGCTATCGGTTATGCTTCAAAGGATATCAAAGTATATGAAATACAAAATAAACCCGACCTCAAAATCCTGTTGCAGCCGAAAACTTATGGGATCGGGGAGGTAGATGTATACGGACAATTGCTGATTTATAAGAAAATGCTGCAAAATGTCGTTTCCAACATCAACAAGAATTATATTTCTAAACCTTATAATTACGAAGGTTACTTTAAATATAGCCGGCAGGTCGACGGACAGGAAAAAGTAAAAGAGGCGACGGTAACGATCTATGATGCTCAGGGATACCATCGGGAAGATGTTGCCTCGGCTTTTAAAGAATTGAATTATAAATTCAATCAGGTCCGTAGAAATTCCGAAGTGACTTCGGTGTGGGACGGCCTGACCTATTTCGATGATATTCTGACAGCAGATATCGTCAGGAATACCCGTAATGTATTGGATATCGTCAATTCCCGTGATTATAAACTGAAAAGTAAAGGTAAGCTGGTCTATGAAGGTGATTCGGTTCAGGTGATCAGCTACCAGGCTACTCATCCTTCTATTTCAACAACCGGTGATCCGGCAGTGCAGACCTATAGCGGAGAGATTTATGTCAATCTGAAAGATCTGGCAGTCTTAAAGAATGTCGTCAACCTGACTTCCCGCGATTTTAATGGATTAGGCCGGAATCTGGTTACGATCAATGAAAAACCGAAAAGCGACGTGAAAATGACAATCACCACAACCTATAAGAAATTGAAATCGGTTTACTTTCTAAGTGGTGTTCAGGTGGAATATTCCTATAAAGAAGAGGGGAAAGAGGTGAAAGGGACGATGGAGTATATCACTACCCGTGTAAACAGGACTTCTCCTACAGTTATTGAAGGCCGGATTTATTACGAGGATATCGAGGCTAACGAAGAATTTTGGAATCGCTATTCGGTCTATTTTGAAGAATAAAATGGAGAGAAAATAAAACGTGCCTTCGTGTTCGGGGGCCCGGTCGCTTCTGTCGGTCGTCTGGCTTTTTCTGAACGACCGATCGGTGGTGTCTGACGGAAACGTAGCGTAAAGTTTTTTGCGCTACGAGGAGTTCCGCCGGTCAGTGAAGGAAAACCTTACCGGACCGGTCTGACGGTACAAAACCCGGAATCGGAATAGAAATAGAAAGAAAAAATAAAATCTACGTTAAAGCCAGACTGATCTTTTTAATCGGAATTTTTTATTCGGATCCACAACTTTATTTGTTAAAGATATCTTCTTTGCTGCGGGGTTGTTTGTCTTGATGCCATTCAAAATCTTTGAGAAAGCGATCTTTCGGATCGACAATGATCAGCGGATTCAAAGTTCCTTCGGGTTTGGTAATAAAAACAATCCGGTTTACCCTTTTTTCTTTTAAATGAATTTTAATAGCGGAACTGATAGTCTTATTCAAACCGATAATTACTCCTTTGTCATCCGGGTAGTATATCGATTCGCCGTTCCCATCGACCTCCACCAGATAAAGTTCATTGTGCCGGATATAACCGGTCATATTCCGTCCTTTGATTTGATTGAACTTGGCCGTATCCAGCTGGTTGACGATAAATGCTTTGTTATTTAAATGGAACAGGTCGACTTCATTGTTCTTGAGGTGCATATCGATCGTTGTCCCCGTTAGCTGATTACCACTGGCCCAGACAATAGGAGTACCGAAAAGATATACGGTAGAATCCGCTACCGGGAAAATCATTGAATCGCATATTCCTTGCAGATCGGGATTGAAAAATTTCGTGTTGTAATAGGCCTTCAGGACGTTGTTACCTAACGAATCTTTACTACTTGAAAGGGTATCTCCATGGACAAAGAGGGAATCGGTTTTACCGACCAGAATCAATTGAGCACGCTCGGTTACATAAGCATAATCGTTGTTTTTCGTGACCTCGCCATAGTTTCCCTCTACAATCACATTATTTACTGTATCGTACAAATGGATGTTTTGATGCATGATAGCCTTACCGGACAGGCTGTCTACAATTAAAGTATCGGCCCTTCCTAAATATTCGTTGTAGGTAAGGTGATTGTTTTTATATAATTCGGCATGTGAAGTCAGTGAGTTATACCAGCCGTTCTCCGAATAGAGGGTTCGGTTGTCGCCATAGATATTGGTCGGTCCCAATATCGTAATGACTTTTGTTTCCGTTTGATATTTCAAAGTATCCGAATACATCGTATATTCGGGAGTGTATACCTTGACACTATCCTTAAAAAACATTTCATTAATCGGGAGGTAATAGTAGCCGATGTCGCTGATCAGGGTGTTGATACTGTCTTTTATCGTCCCTTTATTGAAGTAATAGCCGACCCGGTTGGCCGCATCGTAATCCAGAAAATCGGTGGTCAGGGTAATTTTCGGGTCTTTCATGATCACGTTATCCCTGACTTTGGCAAATTCCGTATTGCCATTGTATAGCATAAAATCTCCCCACAGATTCAAGGTGTCGTTCTGAATCACGTGGACATTACCGAAAGCTTCCACATAATTACTATCCCGATGGTTGTATAATTTATCGCAAAACATCAGCATATTTTTATGCTTCAGCCTGACATTTCCAAGTAAGCTATCGATATTACTCTTCATATTCACGGCATAGGTGTCGGCATGAAGAATATCGATAACATCTTTTTGCTGGGCAAATGAGGGGCATATTGTGCCGGCAAAACATATAGACAATAGGAGGATTTTCAAGTACATTTTATATCGACCGTTTATTTTATAAATTCCCGGATCAGATCTTCGACCCGGATATGTTCAGCCTCTGCTTTATAGTTTTTAAAGATCCGATGCCGCAAAATAGTTTCCGCTACATATTTTACGTCTTCTATATCCGGAGCATATTTCCCTTGTAAAGCTGCATGTGTTTTAGCTCCTGAAATTAAAAATTGAGAAGCTCGCGGTCCGGCGCCCCAGTTGAGGTATTGCTCTGCCAGCGGATGTGCCCCAGAACGTCCGGGACGAGTCCGGGCAACTAGTTTTACGGCATATTCGGTGATATGTTTCGATACCGGCATCAGGCGGATTGCAGATTGGAATTTCAGAATTTCTTCCCCTGTAACGATACGGTTCAATTTTTCCGTTTTCTGTCCGGTAGTGCTTTCTACGATAGCGATTTCTTCTTCCAGAGTCGGATAATCGAGTATCAAACTGAACATGAACCGGTCTAATTGAGCTTCCGGCAGCGGATAGGTTCCTTCCTGTTCTATCGGGTTCTGAGTAGCCAGCACAAAAAAAGGCTGTTCCAATTTCCGGGTTGTACCGGCCGCAGTGATTTCTTGCTCTTGCATCGCCCCCAGTAAAGCACTCTGTGTCTTGGGAGGAGTACGGTTGATCTCGTCAGCCAGGATAATATTGGCAAATAGAGGCCCCTCGATAAATCTGAATTCCTTCTGATTGTCTAAGATTTCAGTACCGATAATATCGGAAGGCATTAAATCCGGCGTAAACTGTATCCGCTTGTATTTTAAGTCTAAGGTTTCGGATATAGCGGTTACCATCAAGGTCTTGGCCAAACCGGGGACACCGATGAGCAGGCAATGTCCGTTACTGAAAATAGCTACCAGTATTTTATCGATGATTTCTTCCTGACCGACAATTTTGCGGGCGATCTCTTTTTTTAATGTTTCATATTTAATCTTCAACTGATCGATCCTTTTTACCAAATCTTCCATGATCATTTGCTTTTAGCACGACTTTCAATCCCTGTTTCTGTTTATTTAATCCATCCGTCGTACCGGAATTTGGTATCTTTAAAACTTTCATCGATATGAATATAGGTATCCGCTTGTTTTTCTTTGATCCATTTTTCCAATTTCTCCATTTGTTTTTCCCGTTTCAGCATCAATTCGAAATTTTGCCAGTCATCATCCAAATTCGCTTTATGACGGGGATAAAATTCTTTAATCTTCACGATCTTGTATTCTTCTTGGCCGTTGGTATGACTGATGAACGGCTGAGAGATTTCGCCGGGTTTCATTTTATTTACTTCTCGAGCCATATCGCCGGGAATATCAGGACGGGCAATGCGGGCTTCCGAAGTCTGGGGATCGGCGAACAACCCACCGTTATTCCGGGTTTTCTTATCGGTAGAGAAATAATAGGCAGCTTCTTCGAAAGTCATTTTCCCATCGGTGATGTATTGCCGGATGGTATCCAGACGATTTAAAGCTTCCTGTTTTTCCGTATCGGAAACCTTCGGTTGAAGGATAATGTGACGGACATTGATTTTTTCTCCCTGACGGTCGATCAGCTGAATAATATGGAAACCGTATTCCGATTCTATGATTTTAGAAATTTTTCCGGGTTTTAAGCTGAAAGCTGCTTCTGCAAAAGCCGGATCCAGTTCTTTCTTGGATTTATAACCCAGTTCTCCGCCACGGGGAGCAGAAGCATCTTCTGAATACAATACGGCTAAAGTATTGAACGTCTTTTCCCCTTTCAGGATCTGGTCCCGGAAAGAGCGCAATTGTTCCCGTATCCGTTCTTTCTCGGCTTCACTGACATCCGGTTTTAAAACGATCTGTTGTAATTCGTAACGGTCGGGCATATCCGGAAGGCTGTCTTTGGGGATCTTTTTGAAATAACTTCTTACTTCCGAAGGAGTAATACGTATTTTTTCAACGATCTTTTGCTGCATTTGTTCTGTAATCAATTGCTCCTTAAGCGGATTTCTCATGTCGTCTTTGATTTCCTGGATGGATTTACCGAAATATTTCTCCAGACGTTCCTGAGAACCGATATTACTGATAAAAAATTCGATCTGACTGGAAACGGCATTTTCAACTTCTTCGTCCGATACGATGATACTATCTATTTGAGCTTGGGCCATAAGTAGTTTCTGTACCAATTGTTGTTCCAGAATTTCTGCTTTATAATCAGGTGACGAGGAGATGATCCCCTGGCCCTGTTGTTGTAAAAAGGCATTTTCAATATCGGATTGCAAAATTATTTCATCTCCTACAATAGCGACTATTTTATCTATAACATTTTTTTGTGCAAAAATAAAGCTGAAAGAGAAAGATAAAACAAGTAATAATAAAACCTTTTTCATGTGTATTAATTTGTTATTATATAGTCAAAATTTGAGACCTCTAAACTACTATTTTTATTCAAAACAGCGAAGAACAGTAGAAAGTTTAGTAAATTTTTACATACTTTTTACGAACTCCTTCTTCATTGATCTGTTTTTCCAGGTCGTTTTCGAATTGAAGTTTCTTCTTATTTTTCAGAATAAGGGTAATTTCATCTCTGACATAATCTAAGGGAGCTAACGTTTGTTCATGACGCATCTCATTGATTTTTAGAAAATAGTAGTTGTCGTCATCTTCTTTTTCGATGTTTTTAACCACCAGAATTTCTTTTTCTAATGTGTTGAAATCTCCGGGAATCAGATTTAATATATATTTTACTTCAATCCATTTATTGTTGAATTTATCGTATTTTTTAGCATGGGTCAGGCAATAATCTTCCAGACTTTCCTGATCGTTTGCTTTATCCGATTTGAACCATTTCTTCACTTCTTTTAAATTAGGTGCATTTTTAGGAAGAATAAAGAATACCGCTTTAATGATCGGAGTGGGCAGAATAAAGTTTTTTTCGTTTTTATTATAATAGGTTTCGATGTCTTCTTCGCTGATCTCGTCCATAAGGCGTTGGGCGATCAGTTTTTGTTTGTATTGGTAAATCAACAAAGAAGTGCGGTAATCTTCAACCTGTTTTTGTATATTCATTTCTTCGTTGGATAGGTTCTCGATCGCTTTATGTAAAAGTAATTTTTGCGTCACCCAATTGCGGATATAGTTCTGAGCCATGAGCAGACTATCTTCACTGGAGGTGCCGTTCGGAATAAAATCGATGATCTCGGAGCGGGATAAGGTACTCTCGAACACTTGTGCCACAGGTGGCTCCTGCGTTCTTTGGGGCTCACAGGAACAAATGATCAGGACCAGCATAAACAATAGGGTGAATCTCATTTTTAGCTTCTTGTTTTAAGACACGGGCGAAAGTAGTAAATAATTTTCAATTTTCCCTATCTTTGTCCGAAAGAAGAGAGATGCATAACAGGATTCACGAAATATTGAAACAATACTGGGGATACGATGAATTCCGTAGTCTGCAGGAGGAGATTATTCTCTCGGTATTGGAGGGGAAGGATACGCTGGCTTTGATGCCGACCGGTGGAGGAAAGTCGATTACCTACCAGGTACCTGCCTTGGTGTTGGAGGGGATATGCCTGGTGGTGACGCCCTTGATCGCTTTAATGAAAGATCAGGTTGAAGAATTGCAAAAGCGGGGAATTGTGGCGGAGGCGATTTATACCGGTATGGGGAAAGAACAGATAGAATCGACCCTGAATAAAGCGATTGCCGGAAAAATCAAATTCCTGTATGTTTCTCCCGAACGATTAGCTTCGGAACAGTTTCGCGCACGTCTGAAACAAATGCATTTGTCCATGCTGGCAGTCGACGAAGCCCATTGTATTTCGCAATGGGGCTATGATTTCCGGCCTTCATATCTGCGGATCGCTGAAATCCGGGAGAATTTCCGGCAGATTCCGGTATTGGCATTGACAGCTACCGCTACTCCCCGGGTAGCCGAAGATATCCAGCAACAGTTAAAATTTGAGGTCCCCCATGTTTTATCGAAAAGTTTCCGGAGGGATAATATCGCTTATGTAGTCCGGAAAGCGAACGATAAGTTGGGAGAATTATTGCATATTTTATCCAGTCTGAAAGCCAGCGCAATCGTGTATGTGCGCAAAAGAGCGGGAGCGGAAGAGTTGGCCCGTTTTTTGAAAGCGAAGGGAATAGAAGCTGATTTTTATCATGCCGGACTGACTTCTTTTCAAAGAGAACAAAAACAGGAGGCGTGGAAAAAAGGTGAAGTCCCGGTGATTGTCGCAACGAATGCTTTCGGTATGGGAATCGACAAACCGGATGTTCGGATTGTCGTTCATTTCGATATTCCGGATAGTCCCGAGGCCTATTTCCAGGAAGCCGGGAGAGCAGGACGGGACGGTAAGAAGGCTTATGCGGTATTGTTATACAACGAAGCTGCTTTGACAGCCCTGAAAAAAAGAGTCACTCAGGGATTTCCCGATAAAAATTATATCCGTCAGGTGTATCGCCTGTTGGGGGATTTTTTCGGATTGGAGGAAGGGTTAGGGCATGGACTGGCTTTTGAGTTCGATCCTGAACATTTTGTGAAGACTTATAAGCTGGAGCTGACCACTACCTTGTCGGCGATAAAAGTATTGCAGGTAGCCGGTTATTTGGAATGTACCACCGAAGTACATGCCCGTTCGCGTATCAGTTTCCTGGTTTTGAGAGATCAATTGTATAAAATAGAGTTGGGGGACCTTTTATTGGAACGATTGGTGGAATATATACTTCGGAATTATCCGGGGATTTTTGTGCAATATGCTTATATCGATGAAGAAATACTGGCCGGGAAGTTAGGGGTGAAAAGACAACAGGTCTATGAAAGTCTGTTGTTATTAGCCCGTCGCAGGATCATCGGTTATATTCCCGGTAATGACCGGCCTTATATCGTTTATCACCAGCCCCGGGTTCCGGCTCATTACCTGCATATCGGTCCCGAGGCCTATGAGGACAGGAAACAAGCTTATGCTGTAAAAGTCGGGCATATGGCCGGATACATCGAATTAACCGATTCCTGTCGTCAATTGTATTTGATGGCTTATTTCGGACAACGGGAAAAAGAGGTTTGCGGTATTTGTGACCTTTGTCTCGAACAGAAGAAACGACCGGGAAATACCAACCGGAAAACCGAGGAGAAGATCCTTGAGCTGCTGAAACAAAAAGATTATGAGATCAGGGAACTGATCTATGAATCGGCGGGTTCCCGACAGCAAGCGACGGCTTGTATCCGCAAACTTTTGGATGCAGGTGAAATTTATTATAAAACTCCGACACTACTGGCTTTACGTCATTAATCATACTCCTGCCTTATCCCCGAATAACGAGATATGCAATCTGTCACAATATCGCCAACCGTTCCGAATACAATACTCTAAAGTTTTTCGCATATTCCTTCGCATGATTTCCGGTGTCCCTCCTAAAGGCATTAACAGGATGTCGTCATTTTTCCAAGCTTGAAGAACAGATAAAAGTTGCTGGATTTCGTCTATATCTTCATCGCAAGCATATACGAATTTCAATTGGAAATCTTTCTGGTATTGCCGGGCAGAGGATATATATTGCTGTATGCATTCCGGATTCAACCGTTGAATGGAAAGCGGACTCGCTCCGGTATAGGAACTGCTTAGCTTGGGAGATAAACTGAATAAATCGATGTATCGGGCCAATTCAGGATCGAATAAGGTGGCATTGGTTTCTAAAGTCAAATGGAATCGATAGTCGGACTTTAACTTTTGACATAAGGCTTTTAATTCCTTTACCTGAAGTAAAGGTTCACCACCGGTAAGGACGATATGCCGGATGGGACCGGCATTTTGCAAGAGGGTTGTATAAATGGCTTCCACAGATACTTGCCGGGTATCTTTTAATTGATATGCAGCATAAGCAGAGTCACAAGGTGACGACAGACCGTCGGAGGTTTGCCAGTGACATTGCAGATTACATCCGGCCAATCTGACAAATAGAGAAGGGATACCGCACAATTTTCCTTCTCCCTGAACGGTACCTGCAAACTGAAAACCGGATGCCGGCAAATCCGGGAGCAAATGTCCGTCTTTATCTTTAACGATCGGAAAGATTCCGTCTTTGGCTAATCGCATATTTACGCCTCTAACAGTTTATCCCACCAGTCGGTAGATTTCCACTCTGCAACGATCCCTTCGGAGAAATGGATGTCTTTCAGTTGGAATCTGGCCAGTTTTAAATCTTCCTGAAAAGCTTCGGCATAACCTGTAGCCGTTTCATGTACCCGGACAGCATGAAGCTGAATATTTCCTTCCCCGTTGACACGTTCCGTATGCCGGAGGATTTTGTCGATGACATAGGTAAACAGTAAGGCATAACCTTCGGCAGAAGGAGAGACCGGGATTTCTGCAACTCTCCGGTTATAACGGTATACGAATGTTTTTAAATCGGGCGATTCATTTTGCCACAGGGAGTAAGAGTGATCGAAACTTTCGATAAATTCTTTCACTTTATCCAAACGGCAGAAATCCATAACCATATAACCGTCGTCGAGTTTGTCCGAGGTGATAAAAACTTCGACGATATAGGAATGTCCGTGAATATTTTCCCGGCACCGTTGAGAGGAACAATTACGGACAATATGCGCCCCTTCGAATTTGAATTGTTTTCTAATCAGCATACTAAAGGATCTATTTCGTTTGCTTCGGCAAAAGCCTTGGCTCTCAATAAACAACTGTCACAAACGCCACACGGATGTTCACCTCCCCGGTAACAGGTCCAGGTCAGTCCGAAATCGACCCCCAGACTGACGCCTAATTTGACCTCTTCGGCTTTGGTCAGATGCATGAAAGGAGCGTGGATGGTAATTCTCTGTTTCTTTTCGGCTCCCAATACGGTTCCCAGGTTGATCGCGTTTTCCATCGCTTTTATAAATTCTTCCCGGCAATCGACATAACCGGAATAGTCGACTTCACTCACTCCGATAAAGATGTCCGTGATATCTAATGCATCGGCCCACGAAGCGGCTACCGACAGAAATACCATATTCCGGGCAGGTACGTAAGTGGAAGGAATATCCTGGCGTTCGATATGGCCGTCTTCTACCTCCATGTCCGGATCGGTAAGTGCGCATCCGCTCCATTGGTTCAAAAGTAAATTAACTATTTTATGTTCTTTTACGCCGGCTGCTTTTGCAATGGCTATAGCACTTTTTAATTCTTTGTCGTGCTTCTGACCGTATTCGAAAGTGATGGCATAAATCTCATCGAATCCCTGGCTTTGGGCCAGATAAAGAGCTGTTGAAGAATCCAGCCCGCCGGATAATAAAACAATGGCCTTTTTCATAACTATTTATTCTTATTTTCGGGTGCGAAGTTACAATTATTACCCATAAATTGGGTGTGGTATCCCGAATTTTGATTACCTTGCGGCCGAATATGAAAATAAATACCTGTATACCGGAAGCCGTACTTTACTTTTCCCAGTGGAGCGGGAAAGGATATGCTGTTTTTGCTGCTTTGGGCCGGCAAGTACAGATTGCAGGATTAGCTTTGCATATTTGTTTGTGTGCTATGCTCAAATCTGCCCGGAAAGGCTTAATTGTAAGTGGGGTTTTAGCTTGGGAAGAAAATGAGGGAGAAATAGCGGAACAATTGAAACGGGAAATGGAAGGGGTCTGTTTACATGAGGGAGAAGTATGCCCCGGTCTGAAAGTGATGTTAAAGTAAATAAGGAAAGGGTGTGCTGTAAGCATGCCCTTTTTATTTTGAATAAAGAGAAGTATGATTACACAATTAAAAGAAAAAGTGTTGAACGGTGGACAGATCACCCGCGAAGAGGCGATCTTATTGAGTAATGCGGTGGATAAGCAAGCTTTATACCGGGCCGCAGGCGAAATCAGAGATAAACGGGTGGGCCGTCGGTTCGATACTTGCTCGATTATAAATGCCCGTTCCGGAAGATGTTCGGAGAATTGTAAATGGTGTGCCCAATCGGCTTTGTTTAAAACGAATATAGAAGAGTACGAACTGGTAGATGAGAAGACTTGTCTCGATTTAGCCCGTTCGAATGCCGATTATGGAGTGGATAAATTTTCGTTTGTGACCAGCGGTAGGGCCTTGTCCGATAAAAATATAGACCGGATCTGTACTTTTGCCGTTAAAATCAAATCCCAGTCGGACCTTCAATTGTGTGCTTCCATGGGATTACTGAAAAAGGCGCAGTTACAAAAATTGATGGATGCCGGTATTACACGTTATCATTGTAATCTGGAATCTTCGGCCGATTACTTCGGTACCTTATGTACCTCGCATACCCCTGCCGATAAAATAGAGACTATCCGTGCAGCTCAGGAAATCGGTATGGAAGTGTGCTCCGGAGGAATTATCGGAATGGGAGAGAGCATGGAGGATCGGATCGATCTGGCCTTGATGTTAAGGGAATTGGGAATAAAATCTATTCCGATAAATATTCTGAATCCGATCCCCGGTACTCCTCTCGAAGGTACAGCTCGGTTGGAAGATGAAGAGATCCTGACTACCATTGCGCTCTTTCGTTTTATTCAGCCCGATGCCTACCTGCGTTTTGCCGGAGGGAGAATGCTGATATCCCATTTAGAGACAGAGGCGATCCAGGCCGGGATAAATGCTGCGATAGTAGGTGATTTATTGACCACTTTGGGATCGAAAGTAAAAGAAGATATGGAAAAGGTGAAGGCGCTGGGTTTCGAAACAGAAGGAAAATCTAAAAATCTAAAAATATGAATACAGCAGAATTACTTCAATACGACAGGGAGCACATCTGGCATCCCTATACTTCGACGATAGATCCGCTGCCGGTATATCCTGTAAAGAGGGCGGAAGGGGTATATATCGAACTCGAAGACGGACGCAGATTGATCGACGGTATGTCTTCCTGGTGGTGTGAAGTACACGGTTATAATCATCCGGTATTGAATGCCGCCCTTGAAAAACAAATGAAAGAAATGTCCCATGTGATGTTCGGGGGATTTACCCATCGGCCTGCCGTTGAACTGGCAGAACGGCTTCTTTCTATTGCTCCCGGGGGATTGGATAAAATTTTCTTTTGTGATTCGGGATCGGTATCTGTAGAGGTGGCTATGAAGATGGCTTTACAATACTGGTATGCAGCTGAACGCACAGAAAAAAGACATTTTCTGACTATCACCAAAGGATATCACGGCGATACCTGGAATGCCATGTCTGTATGTGATCCGGTAACGGGTATGCACGGTATTTTTCATGGTACCCTCCCTATACAGTATTTTATTCATCGTCCGGAATGTCGTTTCGGAGCTCCTTGCCGGGAGGAAGATATCCGGGAACTGAAAGACTGCCTGGAAGAACATCATGCCGGTATAGCTGCTGTTATTCTTGAACCTATTGTTCAGGGAGCAGGTGGAATGTGGTTTTATTCAGCAGATTACCTGAAACAGGTCAGGGAATTGTGTGATCGGTACGAAGTGTTGTTGATCTGTGATGAAATAGCAACAGGATTCGGACGTACCGGGAAGTTATGGGCGGTTGAATATGCGGGGATTTCTCCGGATATTATGTGTATCGGAAAAGCGATTACCGGAGGTTACATGAGCTTTGCCGCAACGATGGCTACCGAACGGGTAGCGACTCGGATCTGCTCCCGGGATCCTTTTGTATTTATGCACGGGCCCACCTTTATGGGAAATCCCCTGGCTTGTGCTGTCGCCAATGCTTCGGTCGGATTGATTCAGGAGTATGATCTGGAAAAGACGGTAGGGGCTATCGAACGCCAATTGAAACAGGAATTGCAGCCTGCTGCATTATTTCCGAATGTGGCGGATGTCCGGGTATTGGGGGCCATCGGGGTAATCGAAATGAAAGAACCGGTGAATATGGCTGTCCTTCAAGCCAAGTTCGTTGAAGAAGGTATATGGGTGAGACCGTTCGGTAAACTGGTATACATTATGCCGCCATTCATCATCCGGCCCGAAGAACTGAGCCGTTTGACTCAAGGTTTATTGAAAGTGATCGCTCAATAATCGGTTAAAAGCATACAAAATGAATAAAGAGCGTTATTATCACAAATTAGAAACCATAAAAGAATCCGGTAATTACCGGATCCTGAGGGAAATCGAACACAACGGTTTTCTGATCCACGACGACGGACGTGAGATGCTGAATCTGTCTTCGAACGATTATCTGGGCTTATCGTCTAATCCACGCCTGATTGAAGAATTCCGTGAAGAGACAGATGTTATGGCTTTACCATACAGTGCTGTATCTTCCAGATTATTATCCGGAAATCATCCTTATTACAAAATGCTCGAGGACGATTTAGCCGATCTTTACGATAAAGAGGCAGCCTTGGTATTCAATTCGGGTTATCATGCCAATATCGGAATTTTGCCTGCTTTAACCAATAAGCGGGATCTGATCGTTGCAGATAAATTGGTGCATGCCAGTATTATCGACGGATTGCGGTTGAGTGAGGCTCAGATGATCAGATACAAACATTTGGATTACGAACATTTGCGAAGTATACTGACCCGGCACCGGGAGGAATATGATAATGTATTCATCGTTACGGAGTCTATTTTTAGTATGGATGGAGATACGTCGGATTTACAACAATTGTGTGAAATAAAGAAGGAATTCGACGCCTTTTTGTATGTAGACGAGGCACATGCCGTAGGAGTAAGGGGGACGAATGGGTTAGGTTGTTGTGAAGAACAAGCTTGTATGGAAGATATCGATTTTATCGTCGGTACTTTTGGAAAAGCTTTTGCTTCGATGGGAGCTTTTGTCGTGTGTGAACAAGTATTTCGCGATTATTTGATCAATACGCAAAGAAGCCTGATTTTTACAACGGCTTTGCCTCCTGTAAATGTGGCGTGGACGCGGTTTATTCTCAACCGGATGCCCGATTTTTACGATCTTCGGATCAAATTGGCCGAAATTGCTTCGAAGTTACGGCAGGTATTGGTCGAAAAAGGATTCGAAACCCGGGGCGACTCTCATATCGTACCTATGGTATGTGGTTCTAATGAGAGTAGTGTAGAAATGTCGGAATTACTTCGGGATAACGGATTTTTTGTTTTGCCGGTGCGGTATCCGACCGTACCCAAAAATGAAGCCCGTATCCGTTTCTCCCTGAATGCTTCTATTCCAACCGAAGATTATGGTTGTTTATTTGAATTTTTGGAGTGTCTGGTATGCGAATAGAGTGGTTGAACAAAAAAGGTTCCGATCGGGTGATCGTTTTCTTCCATGGTTGGGGAATGGATGCTGCCGGTGTATCTCATCTGCAAATAGAAGATGATGTGCTGATGTGTTATGATTACCGTTCGTTAGATTTTGCTTTTCCGGATTTAGGGTATTACCGCTGCATTTATGTGGTCGCCTGGTCGATGGGAGTGTGGGCCGCAGATCGGGTAATCTCCAGGCTTGAAATGAAACCGGAGCGATGTGTCGCATTGAATGGAACTACACGT
Organism: Odoribacter splanchnicus DSM 20712; assembly: GCF_000190535.1. Lineage (GTDB taxonomy): Bacteria > Bacteroidota > Bacteroidia > Bacteroidales > Marinifilaceae > Odoribacter > Odoribacter splanchnicus. Next base: position 876,279 of record NC_015160.1, on the reverse strand, counting down.
CCGGTCGACGATGAATATGGAATTCCGGTCAAAATTTATGAGCTTACAGAAAAAGGAATGAATGAGAGAGGACGGGAAAAGTTCTTTCTGAGGATGCTCGATGGGGCTGACGAATGCCGGAAATTCAGCGGACAAAAACCGAATCGTGGAATCGAAGAAGTATGCGAAGAGTTGTGTCGTATACGGGAGTTATGCTCTGGTGTAAAAGGAAAACTGAATTGGGATAAAAGTTACATTTCGGAAAAAGACTCGGTATTTCCTGCACAGAATCAATTGAACTGGTGTAAGAAAGAAGGGATTCCTGCCGTTTCTTTACCCGGCGGACATTATCCGTTTTATCGGTTTCGGAGTTGGAGAGAAATTTTAGAAAAATAGCAAAGTATGATCGATAAGACTGAAATAGAATGCCGTTTCCGACGGAGCGTCGATAGCTATGAAGATAATGCAACCGTTCAGAAATGGATTGTACAGCGCCTGGTAGAATTATTACAGGAATATGTACCTTATTCTTCCCGGACCTTGGAAATCGGGTGTGGCACCGGACTCTTATCCGAAAAAATCAACCGGCTTTGGGAGGATCAGCAATTTTGGGTGAATGATTTGGTCGAGCAGATGTGCCGGAAAACGATAGACAGATGCCAGTTGCCTGTCTCACACGGGCTGAACGGGGATATCGAACAAATACCTTTGACCGGGAAATTCGATTTGATCGTTTCTGCTTCGACTTTTCAATGGCTGGCTCATCCCCGGGCTACTTTTGCTAAATTAGCAGCTCATCTTAATACAAACGGATGGTTGATTTTCAGTACTTTCGGGAAGAATAATTTTAAAGAATTGAAAGCTGTAACCGGACAAGGACTGGAATATCGTTCTATAGGGGAATTAAGTGCCTGGTTGTCTTCAGAATACGATATATTGTATACCGAAGAGCAGATACATACGCTAAAATTTTCCGATCCCCTGGATATTCTTCGGCATGTAAAGAAAACCGGAGTGAATGCAACCAGTCTACCGACAGCCTGGACCAAAGGACGTCTTCACGAGTTTTGTGAAGACTACAAAATCCGTTTCCTGACAGACGGGTATTGTCCGCTGAGCTATCATCCCCTTTATCTGGTATGCCGGAAAAAATAAATCTGGCATTGCAATTCGGCTACAGCCCCAATTGCAATGCTAAAATAGCCTTACAGCTTTCCTAAATGATTGAAAGTATTGGTTTTCATTAATTGCTCTAATTCTGCAATAATCATTGCAGTGGCTCCCCAAATAAAATTCTCTCCGATCTTATATCCCGGTGCAATAATTTTATGATCGTGTCGTACAAAAGAGTGTGTGGTTTTATTCCGGTCATCGAAAAGATCCCTTAATTTTACTAAAATGACTTTTTCCACTTCATCCTGGGATAAGATAAAATCAGGTAATTGTAATGTTGTCCCGACAATCGGAGTAATATTGAAATTGCTCAAAGGAATATAGATATCGCTCAATACTCCCAGGATAGACACTTTTTCTTCGGGTACTCCTATTTCTTCGTGACATTCCCGTAAAGCTGTCTGTAAAGCATCGGCATCTTCTTTTTCCATCTTTCCACCGGGAAAAGCAATTTGTCCGCCATGATATTTTCCCCGGTTTACCCGTTTGATGAGAGGAAGGGCCAATTCGTTTTCAAAAGGAACGATTAAGGCAAGGATGGCACTATTGACAGGAGGACAGGGATGTACGCCTTCGATTCCTTCGATATACTTCGGGCGAGGAGCCATGAGAGCATGTGCTTTTTCTCCGGGAAGGACATTATATAAAGCAGTTCTGATTTTTCTGGTTTTCATATTTCTATTACTGATTTGACAAAGATAAGAAATAAAGATATAAGATAAGAAACATGTGTTTTAAATTGGACAAACTATCCGAAAATACAAAATTATAAATAAAAATAATGGCGATTTAAATAAAAAAGACTTATCTTTAACCTGTTAAACGATAGCTTGGTGAAATAAATATGAAAATTATTCCAATTTTATATGGATATAATGAAAAATTGTCCTATCTTTGTAATGCCAATATATTTTACAAAGCAGCTTAGGACTGTTGATTAACGTAGCAGGCATTCGGTTGCCTGCTGCTTTAAATATTCGGTTCTTGGCTGATGGGGCAGGTGAAAAACCTGGTAATTTTTTGTAAAATATTATTGGCACCCCATCAGTTCAAGGGCCGATTTTTTATGTGTATATATTCCGGATTTGGATGATATAGAGATTTGACGGGGTAATTGTAAAATTTCTCTAATTAAAAACTTAACGGTTATGAAGACAATTCCAATGGTACCAGCTTGTCAGAACATGGAAGAACTCCACAAGCTAACAGATCTTATTTGTGAGTATATTCATCCTCAGATGGTTATTTTGTTCGGTTATTATGCAGGTATGGACTTTCATAACGCTTTGAAAGGGTATGAAATGCTTGTTATCATGGAGGAAAAACCGACGCTGACGGTTAGGGAGTTGGTCGGATATTTAAAGACTCATTATCCGCTTGATAACCGGAAGGAGAAGAATCTGTCCCTTCATATTTTTACAGCTGAATTTATTCATCATCGCACTTCTTTAAGTTATTTTTTCTATGCAATTAGAAAAGAGGGGATCTTGTTGTATGAGAGTGAAAATTGTATTTTAAAAGAGTCTGTCGCTTATAAACCGACCCGTTCTTATCAGCAAATTGTCGGCCTTTCCGATCAGTGTCTGGCCTTAGGAAGAGCTTTTCTGCAAGATGCACAGCGACATATCGACGGTGGTATTCCCCGTTTAGCCGCTTATTATTTGTATCAGGCTGTCGTCCAATTTCTTCGGGCCGGAAATATGGTACATTATGGCTTTCTGGCCGAAGGGAGAGAAGATCTGGTGACGACTTACCTGAAAATCAGATACTGTACGAAAGAAATTGCTGCCTTGTGGTATGGAGACGGACAATTGACCGAATGGACTTTATTCGGACGCTTGCAATCTTTTAGTTATAAAACCCGCTTCAGCTATCCGTATACCGTCAACTCCGATCTGTTGACCCGCTGTCTGACTTTTACCTGCAAAACAGAGAAAGTAATCAAAAAATTTTGTAAGGAAAGGATCAAATTCTTAGAGACCTTATCGAAATCCCGCGAGAATTCCCAGGAAGAGAAAAGTGACTTATCGAAGGAGTGAAGACTTGATCGGGACGATAAGATTTAGTTTATAAATCATTTGAACTGAGGTCCTGGCGGATTGGCGGATTTTCGGTTCTGACTTTCAATCCTGAACCTGGTTCCGCCAATCAGCAAGGCACTCGTCGGTTAACCGAAGGTTAGCCTTATCTTTTTCTGGCTTTGCCAGAAAATGGACTTATGACTCATTGTTTCTTCATCAATCTGAGGATTTCACCGATCCACAGTACCAGCGAAGTCAAACCGACAATGATCCCCCAGTCTTTCCAACTTAAAGGAACGGTACGGAATACCTCTCCTCCGAATTGTACAATCAAATACTGCCCGATGGGAATGATAAACATAACGATCAGGAAACCGGTACTGTCCTTTAAATTCTTGAATGCAGAGCCATGAGAAAGAAAAGCTTTCGCATTGAACATATTCCAGAACTGTAGCATCACAAAAGTTGTGAAAAATACAGACAGATCGTGTCGGGACATGACTCCGTCGTTTATGGTAAACCAATACATCAGGCCGAGCAGCAATACCGTAAACGAAAGTCCTATCCCCAGGATGTAATTCCGCATCTTGGGACTGATGATAAAATCTGTCGATTTGCGGGGCATTTCATTCATTACTTTGGGGTTGGGAGGGAGAGAAGCCAGGGCAGCTGCTGCGAATGTATCAATGATCATGTTCACCCATAACATTTGAGTTACAGTCAAGGGTAATTCCCGGCCGAACATCGAACCGATCAGTACAATCAGCAAAGCCGATAAGTTGATCGTCAGCTGAAACAGTATAAAACGTTGGATATTGTGATAAAGCGAACGTCCCCACATTACGGCTGTAGCAATACTGTTGAACGAATCATCCAATAAAGTAATATCACTGGCTTCCTTAGCCACCGAGGTTCCGGAGCCCATGGAAAGTCCCACATCGGCATGATTCAATGCCGGTGCATCGTTTGTACCGTCCCCGGTTACAGCTACGACTGCTCCCGATTGTTTCAGCAGTTCGACCAGACGTTGTTTGTCGGTAGGGCGGGCACGACACATTATTTTGAGTTTCAAAACCCGTTTCGCCGCTTCTTCGTCCGGCAATTTTTCAAAGTCGACTCCGGTGATAATCTGTTCCTCCGAATCTTCGGATTTCCAAATACCGATCTGCCGTCCGATTTCCCGGGCGGTTGCCGGAGTATCTCCGGTGACAATCTTTACATCGATTCCCGCATTCAAACATTTGGCTACTGCAGCGGGGACATCCGGACGTACCGGATCGGAAATCGCCGCAATTCCTAAAAAGATAAAATCTTCCTGAGCGATAGCTTCGATCTCGCCTTCTGAAGCAGAATCTACTAGCTTATAGGCAAATCCCAATGTACGCATCGCCTGATTCTGAAAGTCCAGCAATTCTTTTTCTACAGTAGCATGATATTCTTGTGCAGGAACTAAACCTGCGGGGGTTTCTACCTGTTTACATTTGGCGAATACAATTTCGGGAGCTCCCTTCAGATAGAGAATAAGCTTTCCCTCCAGCACGGAGCGGACCAGGGTTGCCATGTATTTCCGTTCGGTAGAAAAGGTCAATTGTTCCAAAATTTCAGTATTATCCCGGTAATCCATATAATTGATCTTCTGCTGATGCAGCCAAAGTAATAAAGCGGCTTCGGTCGGATTTCCCAAGGTCTTGATCTGATCGTTACCGTATTCCAGATAGGCCGTTGAATTGATGGAAATCCCTTCCTTGATCAATACCTGAAGGCGATTATCCTGTTGCAGTTCTTGGTCCGGCAAACCGTAAAACCGGGTTTGATAAACCTGCATTTGATTTTGAGTCAGGGTTCCTGTCTTATCTGTACAGATAACGGTTGTGGCTCCCATCGTTTCGCAGGCATGCATCTTACGTACCAAATTGTTCGTCTTTAGCATTTTACGCATGCTTAATGCAAGACTTAGTGTAACACTCATCGGTAAGCCTTCCGGGACGGATACAACGATAAGAGTGACTGCAACCATGAAATATTTCAAAATCCTTCCTGCCGTTTCTAAAGTGAAGATCGTATCGGCAGTGAAAATTCCGGCTATAATATCTTTTGTAAGTAATCCGACAAAAGTAACCCCGGCAACTGTAAAACCGATAATACTGATAAACTTGGCCAGGCCTTCCAGTTGTTTGCTGAGCGGAGTTTTATCGTGATTGATCTCTGTAGATTTTTGGGCCACTTTTCCGAATTCTGTAGCGTCACCTACTTTTTCTACTTTGTAGACACAATGCCCGTTGACTATAGTGGTACCCCTCATGATTTTGTTGGAAGGGTAGGTAGCCTCCGGATCGAAATCGGCAGGATCGGTAGTCTTATCGATGACCGGTTCGCCCGTTAGGGTAGATTCGTTCACTTGCAAAGAAATAGCTTCGATCAATTCTCCGTCAGCGGGAATTTCTTCTCCGGTCTCGAGTACGACAATATCGCCGACTACAATTTCACGTTTAGGTATTTCGTGTATGTTTCCATTGCGAAGAACCTTTATGTGTATATCATCATTGACCTGGTTCAATAATTCGAATTTTTTATTGGCATCCATTTCGAACCAGAAACCGACTCCGGTAGCCAGAAATATAGCGAAGAAAATACCGATCGTCTCTGCATATTCATTGTGCATGATAGAAATAATCAGCGACAAGACGGCTGCTACCAACAATATACGGATAATCGGATCTTTAAATTTCTCAAGGAAAAGTTTCCACAAAGGAGTATGCGGAGGTGGAGTGATGATATTTTCTCCAAATTGTTTGCGGCTTTGCTGCACTTCTGAATCGTTCAAGCCGGAATAATGTTTTGTTTCCATTTTAGCTGTGTGTAGTATATTTTAATTCTTCCATTCGTAAATAATCTTTTTGATTGCATTGGCTGACTTCAAATTCTATAAACGCATAAAAAAGAACGCAATATGGGAATAGGGCAGAAACGTGTAAAAACTATTTTCCTTTCTCCCGCAGGAGAAAAGCAAGTTGAAAAATGATATTTTTCAGCAACAGAGTGTAATAGATTTTTCCGGTTGCGCGAACTGGATGGACAGATACAATTTTCGTCGTCCTCCCCATACAGGGTATAATCTGCAATAAATTCAGTCTCGATTCCGGGATACTGGCCGGCAAAAGAGATCGGTTCCTGATCGGCTCCTTGCTGGAAAACAGTAAGGATAACGACCAGTATCCCCCCAAAGAAGTACCTTTTCCAATGACAACAGTCACAACGGTTAATTTCTGAAACCCTTGTTATCCCTGAAATCTCTCTAACTATTAAATTCTGCTTTGTCATACGTACGCAAAGATAAAGCAAAACCCCCGATATTTTATCCTGCTATCCGGAAAAATCGATCGAAAGTAAGAAAGTCTGTGATAAAAAAAGCAAATCGTTTAACCGGTGGCCCGGCTAAACGATTTTATATAACATAGCAATAGATCGGGAACTTAGATTTTTGAATTTACAATCTTCAAAATTTCAGCTTCCAGTTCATTGGCTTTTTCCACGATAGCTTCACCTTCGCGTATGATTTGAGCTGCAAATTCCTTATCTTCCAATCCGGCTGCATTGATTTTTACATTCAGAAATGCTCCCATGACTCCGGCGCGTGCTGCCAATGCACCTACGCCGGCATCCGTTACGGAATTCGGGTTACCTATTTCAGCCATAGCTTTGGCTACAGACATACATTCGTAACATTGTTTCATCGTTTTGAACGGTACTTCGGTAGCATAGCGGGTAGCATCCTGAACAGCTTTCTGCCGGGCAGCTTTTTCTTCTTCGGATTTTTTAGGCAAACTGAAAGCATCCATGATCTTATTGAAAGCATTGGTGTCTTCGTCCACCAGTTTGATCAATTCAGTCTGATATACTTTTCCTTTTTCAGCCCAATCGCTAAATTCTTCCCAACGGTCGTCCCATCCCCGTTTGTGTGAGGAGAGGTTGGCGACCATCGAACCGAGAGCGGCACCCAAGGCCCCCATATAGGCAGAGATCGACCCCCCACCGGGAGCCGGAGATTCAGAAGCCGTTTCGTCGGCAAAATCGGTTAAAGTCATGTCTACCAGTTTTTTCTTACCTTTCGAAGCTTCTTCCTCGAGAATATATTCGATGATCTTCTTTTTCGGATCGAAAGGATATAATTCGTCCAATCCCAATGATTTGACGGCTATTTTGATCAGCTCTTTGTCGGATACCCCCGTAGAACGTTGTTGTTTACGCAGGAAATACCGACCGGCGTCCAACATCGCTTTTAACGGAAGTACACCGACAAGTTCGGAACCGGTAACCCGAATGCCCCGGTCGGCAGCCTTACGGCAAACTTCGTCGAAGGCTTCATGCATGGAAGTCACGGAAATATCCGTCAGGTTCATAGAGATCTGAGCTATTCCATATTCTTCTATAAACCAGCCGATCGCTTTTACAGATTTCAGGCTCCCCGGAATCATCACCGGCTTTCCTTTTTCATCCAATACTTTTTTACCGGTGATCGGGTTGCCTTCCCGTTTCACCCTTCCGCGTTCGCGTACATCGAAAGCGATCGAGTTGGCCCGGCGAGTAGAGGTGGTATTCAGGTTAACATTATAAGCGACCAGAAAATTACGGGCACCGACTGCTGTAGCTCCGGTCTTGGCAGTCCAGCTATTCAGTTCACGGGGACCGAAATCCGGATGCCACTGTTCACTGGAAAGACGTTCTCCCAAAGCTTCATATTCTCCGGCCCGGCAAGTAGCTAAATTTCTCCGTTCCGGAACAAAAGCAGCACTTTCGTAACAATATACCGGGATATTCAGCTCTTTGCCGATACGCTCGGCTAATTTCCGGGCGTATTCCACGGTTTCTTCCATCGTGATATTGGAAACCGGCACCAATGGACATACATCGGTTGCTCCGAAGCGGGGATGAGCTCCCTTGTGTTTGGTCATATCGATTAATTCGGCGGCTTTCTTGACTGCCCGGAAAGCTGCTTCACAAATCGGTTCGGGTTCTCCAACCATAGTCACCACAGTACGATTGGTCGCCTTACCGGGATCGACATCGATAACACTGATTCCTTCAACGGTTTTCATGGCATCGGTGATCTGATCGATGATATGCATGTCGTTTCCTTCGCTAAAATTAGGCACGCATTCAATTAATTTTTTCATGGTATATAAACTTTAATTTTAAGTATGTTTCAGTCGATTTCAATTAATATTGTTCTCCTTTTAAGAAAATCGCTTCTATTAAATCAGCCGTATAGGCATAGGGTAAGTATTCGATGCCCGAAATAGGAGTCGTTATATAAAAGTTGGCAAGTTTACCGACAGCGATACTCCCTGCTTCTTCTTCAACTCCCATCGCATAGGCCGAATTTAAAGTCGTCGCATTGATCACTTCTTCAGGTAACATTTTGTAATTGATACATCCTAAGGACATAATGAATTTCATATTACCGGAAGGAGAAGAACCCGGATTATAATCGGAAGCCAAAGCTACCGGTAAACCGGCCTGAATCATCTTACGGACGGGAGAATAAGGCATATTCAGGAAAAAAGCGGCTCCGGGCAATACGGTCGGCATAGTTTCGCTTTCCAATAAACAGGCGATTTCTTCTTCTCCCATACATTCCAGGTGGTCGACAGAAATTGCATTGTATTTCACACCGACTTGCACACCACCCGAGTAGTCGAGTTCATTGGCATGTATCTTCGCACGTAATCCGTATTTCATTCCGGCATTCAGCATCCGGTCGGTATCTTCGACAGTGAAGAAACCTTTGTCACAAAATACGTCGATGTAATCGGCCAATTCTTCGGCAGCGACCATTGGGATCATTTCGTTGATAATAAGATCTACATATTCTGTTTGTCTGCCCTTATATTCCAAAGGTACGGCATGTGCCCCTAAAAAAGTCGATTTAATCAATAGGGGAGTTTCGGCTTTCAAACGGCGGATCACCCTCAACATTTTTAATTCGCTTTCGGTATCCAGCCCATAACCACTTTTTATTTCGACTGCACCTGTACCGAAACCGGCGATTTCCTGAATCCGGTCATAGGCTGCATCGAAAAGCTCTTCTTCAGAAGCTTTACGTATCCTTTCGCATGAATTGAGAATACCGCCTCCGCGTTTGGCTATTTCTTCGTAAGAAAGACCACGGATTTTATCGATATACTCGATTTCACGGCTTCCGGCATAAACCAGATGAGTATGAGAGTCACAATAAGAGGGCATGACCAAACGGCCGGTTGCATCGATTTCCTTGACGATATCCCCGCCGGCATAGACAGCCTCCCGGTCTAAATCCTCCATTTTTCCGAATCCGGCAATTTTATCTTCTTCAACAAGTAAATAAGCATTTTCCAGGATACCTAACCGGGCCATATCTTTACCTGCAACCCATTTGCGGGGAGATAGTTCCGTTTGTACCAGCTGTTTTATGTTCAGAATGAGTGTTTTCATCTTTCGTACTTTTTAATGTTTATAGCCGCACGAAAATATTAAAAAAAACGAATAAAAACGCGCTTTAAGATATATTTAAAACGTTTGTGCCCGAAGATTTTACCCGGCAGATGTTCGCCGCTTAACTGAATACCTGAAGGCGGTTGGCATCCAGACGTAAAAAGATAAAGATCAAAATAGTAAATGCCCAAAGGGAAGAACCTCCGTAGCTGAAAAAAGGCAGGGGGATGCCGATGACGGGAGCCATTCCGATCGTCATTCCTATATTGATCGCCACATGAAAGAATAAAATGCTGGCTACCCCGTATCCATAGATGCGGGAAAAATCCGAACGCTGACGTTCCGCCAGGTAAATAATTCTTAAAATAAAGGCCATAAGTAGTCCGATCAGTATGGCCGAACCGACAAAACCCCATTCTTCGCCGACTGTACAGAATATAAAATCGGTACTTTGTTCGGGAACAAAATTGAATTTGGTCTGGGTACCCTGTAGAAATCCTTTTCCTAATAAGCCTCCTGAACCTATTGCAATTTTAGATTGATTGACGTTATAACCGGCTCCGGTCAAATCGGTTTCTATCCCCAATAAATTATTGATCCGGTCTTTCTGGTGGGGCTGTAATTTTTCGAAAGCATAGTCGACACCTACCGTCGCTCCGATACAAACCCAGGAAGCCAGTAAAACGAGCAGTATATGCTTCATCTTACGCTTATATATAAAATAAATACCGATCAAACCGGTCGATAAATAAGCGTACAATAATAATCTTTCATTTCCGATATTGAATTCAAATAACCACTTCAAAAATAATAAAAATAGGAAGCAGCTTACCAGGAAAATAATGATCCGATAAAATTCCTGTTTATTCTGACGGTAATACAGGAAGGCTATCAACGTCCCTGCAATAATCAGAGATAATACGACGATGGGGGGATAGATCAGGGTGAATATAAAAATAGCTATAGCTATAAAACATAATAATAGAAGTGAACCATGTAAACCTTCTCTATACATTACAAGGATAAACGAACTGTATACCAGTGCAGAACCGGTATCGTTCTGCAAGACAATCAAACCGGCCGGAATAGCCAATAACAAACCGATCAATGCCAGGCTTGAAAAGCGCATGATTTTAAAACCATGCCTGCTCATTACATTCGCAATAGCCAGACAAGTAGCGAATTTTCCGAATTCGGCCGGTTGTATCCGGATACCTCCGATTTCAAACCACGAACGGGCTCCATGGGATTCTACCCCGAAGACCAGTACGGCGGCCAAAAGTCCGACCGTCAGTCCATAGATCACAAAAGAAAAAGCGGTAAAAAATTTACTGTCGGTAAGTAAGATAAAAATACCCAATACGAAGGCAGCCCCGATCCACAACAATTGTTTTCCGTATTTCAGGTCGATATCCAAAATATTGCTGTGGCTTTCATCGTATACAGCCGCATAGATATTCAGCCATCCCATAAAAACCAGGAGGGTATATAAGAAAATGGAGAGCCAGTCTATATTTTTCAAAAGTTCTGATTGCCTGTTCATAATTCCAAGATTAATCTTCTTCGTTTTGCTTTTCTTCTGCTGTCTTCAAATGCTGTTCTTTCTTCGGAGTTTCCGGGATAATCAGATTAGAGTTCAACATTCTTTCCTCAATTGCTTTTTTGCGGGGAGCGATCTTGCCCTTGAGGTATTTCTCCATAATCAGTCCTCCGATAGGTACTGCATATTGGGCACCGAATCCTCCGTTTTCAATATAGATAGCGATCACAATTTTAGGGTTGTCTTTAGGAGCGAAGGCCATGAAAATGGAGTGATCCTCTCCATGCGGATTCTGAGCTGTCCCGGTTTTACCGCATATGACTACCGAATCGATAGAAGCCCCGCGGGCCGTTCCGCTGCTGGCTGCCATCGCCATACCTTCTACGACGATATCGAAGTATTTCCGGTCACAGTCGACCGTATGTTTCTCGACCTGATTGTTCGCCCCTTCGATCGGACGTACGATATGAGGAGTCATATAATACCCCCGGTTAGCCAATACACAGGCCATATTGGCTATCTGCAAAGGAGTAAGCTCCAACTCTCCCTGTCCGATAGAAAGAGACATAATATAACTCCAGCGCCAATCCTGAGTCCGGAATTTGCGATCGAATAGCGGAGGAGTGGGAATTGAACCACTGATCTCATTGGAGAAATCAGGACATATCTTCGCACCTAAACCGAAGGAACAAATAAAATCTCTCCATTCGATGTAAGCATCCCGAACACTATCGTATTTCCGGTTTTCCAGTATCCTTCGCCACACATTTACAAAATAGGGATTACAAGACTGCTGAATAGCCTGGTACAGATTCAGGGGAGAATTGTGATTGTGGCATCCCATCCGGATCCCTCCGATAGCTGTCTTAGCTTTCCCGTAACATTCGAAACAAGTTTCAGGGGTAATGACTTCTTCCTTTAAACCATACAGTGCTTGCAGTGTTTTAAAAGTAGAACCGGGAGGATAAGCTCCTGAAACGGTACGGTCGAACAGAGGCTTATTGGGATCCTGATTCAATTTTTTATAATTTTTACCTCTTTCCAGGCCGATCATCAGTTGGGGATCGTAACCGGGGCTGGAAACTTTCAGTAGGATTTCACCTGTCGAGGGTTCCATAGCGATGATTCCGCCTCTCTTATTTCGCATGAGCTGGTAAGCATATTCCTGTAAGTCGATGTCCAGCGTAGTCGTGAGATTTTGTCCTACGATAGCGGGTTTATCATATAGACCGTTTTGGTAAGAGCCTTTTACACGATTATAATTGTCAACCAGTAGGATTTGTTCCCCTTTCGTACCTCTCAGCAGATTTTCATAACTTTTTTCGAGTCCGTTGACTCCGATATAGTCACCGGGAGCGTAGGTGCTGTCCTGTTCGACCAAAGTTTGGCTGACTTCTCCGATATATCCGAAGACATCGGCAGAATGGGAAACGTTATACTTTCGTAATGTTCGGGTCTGCATGAAAAATCCCGGATATTTGTGTAATTTTTCCTGCAATACGGCATATTTGTTGGCCGTGATCTGAGAGATCAGGACAGAAGCCTTGAAAGGAGAGTATTTCCGGCATTTGACCATATTTTTAATCAGCATATCTTTATCTATACCCAAAATAGTGATCAGCTCGGTTGTATCGAAATCTTTCACCTGACGGGGAATCACCATGAGGTCGTATGCCGGCTGGTTTTCTACCAATAATTTACCGTTCCGGTCAAAAATCAATCCTCTGGCCGGATATTGAGTCGCAATTCGTTGAGAGTTCATCATGGCTTTTATCTGGAATGAATCGTCTATCACCTGCATATAAAATAAGCGGATGATATAAATACAACAAACACAGATAATGATAGCCGAGATAACTGTTTTCCGATGTGTGTATTTGTTCATAACAATCTAACCGGGAATTTGAAAATTCAATATGCTCGAATTCAATTCTATTGGTTCTGTTTTTTCTTCAAAGCTATAAAATAATATAGCAAGATGAAAAAAGTAGAAGCTAAAGTGCTGAATAAAATACGCAGGCCGGTGATCACGAAATTGTGGACACTGAACGTTTCACAAAGGATCAGCACGGTGTTGAAAATCGCAGTACTGATAAAGACATATTTGAAAAACCAACCGAAATCACTGATTTTCTGTTTTCCCTGAATATCGTCGATCTGTTCCCGGTTTGAAGTCAGCATCAACAAACGGGGACGAATATAGGCCAATAAAGTCGTTGCCGCAGCATGAATACCCATGGTGTGGTTGGCCAGATCGACAAATAAACCTAAAAAGAAACCGAAAAACAAAATCGTTGCATTACGTAAACGGTAAGGCAGAATGTATATGGCCAGAATATAAATGTTGATATAGACGTAGGAGTGAAGCTGAATATTATCCAATATGGTCAATTGGAGTAATAGCAACACGAAGAGATGTATAACAAATTTGATATTACTCATGATTTTCCCTCCCTAAAGCCTGTTGTTCTTCTTTTCTGGTATTAGCGATAATGTATACATCCGAGATGCGTTTAAAATCAGTTGCAAGTTTTACTTTTATCGTCAGAAAATTAGCCGTTTCCTTATTTACCGATTCTACGAAGCCGATCATCTCACCTTCCGGGAAAATACTGGAAAATCCTGAAGTCACAATCGTATCGCCCACTTCTGTATCTACATGAAAGGGTATGTCGTTCAGATAAGAATACCGATAATCGTCTCCGTCCCATTGAAGTGAACCGTAGTAACCGTTTTTTTTGATTTTCGCTGAGATCCGAAGATTGGTATTGATCAAGGGTAATACCCGCGCATAACGATTGCTTACTTTCTCGATAATACCGACCACTCCTTCACTCGAACAAACGGCCATTTCGGGTTTGATCCCCTCAGTTGCGCCTTTGTCGATAACAATATAATTTTTAGTCTTGTTAAAACTGGAATTGATCATTTCAGCTGTTTTGTATACATAATCGACATCGGCAGAATCGGTAGGGGCCCATAATGTATCCGCATTACTGATCCGATTGAGAAGTTTCAGTTTTTCAATTTCATTTCTCAATTCGGTATTCTCTGCAACTAATTTTTCGTTGGTTACTTTCAGATAGAAATAATCGTCTACCCGGGTAACCACGGAAGATATGGTTCCGAAAAATGATGCTGTATAGCCTGAAAACACAGTTCTCTGATAGTTATTGTGTAAAACTATCAGAGAAAAGGAGAGGACTTCCAACAAAATAAAAATTATAGTAAAATGATATTTTAATATCAGTTTTATAATTTCTTTCACAGCCTAATGGGTTTACCTGATCAGGAAAGAGAACTTATCGACATTCTTTAAAGCAATACCTGTTCCCCGGGCAACAGCTCTCAACGGATCTTCTGCAATATGGAAAGGGATATTGAGCTTATCGGTCAGACGTTTGTCCAAACCTCTCAATAAAGCACCACCTCCTGCCAAATAAATTCCTTTATTGACGATATCTGCATATAGTTCGGGGGGAGTTTGTTCCAAAGCTCCTAGAATAGCGATTTCAATTTTTGATATAGATTTCTCCAGACAGTGAGCGATCTCCTGATAAGATACCGGTACTTCGACAGGTAACGAAGTCATCTGATTCGGTCCCTGTACGATAAAATCGGCAGGCGGTTCATCCAGTTCGGACAGCGCAGAACCTACATGTATTTTGATTTGCTCGGCAGTTCTTTCCCCGATCCGAATATTGTGCTGATGACGCATATACTCCTGAATGTCGTCGGTCAAATCGTCACCGGCAATCCGGATAGATTTGTTGCTAACTATACCACCTAAAGAAATAACGGCAATTTCGGTTGTACCACCACCTATATCTACGATCATATTTCCTTCGGGAGCTTCTACATCCAAGCCGATCCCCAAAGCAGCCGCCATCGGCTCATAAATCATATATACATCTCTTCCTCCTGCATGTTCTGAAGAGTCGCGGACAGCCCGGACTTCAACTTCCGTACTTCCCGACGGGATACAAACGACGATCCGCAAAGAGGGAGAGAAGAACTTACTATTTACACTTGCCATTTTAATCATACCGCGCAACATTTGTTCGGCAGCGTTAAAGTCGGCAATAACCCCATCCCGTAAAGGCCGGATGGTTTTGATGTTATCATGTGTCTTTCCCTGCATCTGCCGGGCTTTTTCTCCAATAGCGATAACCTTTTCGGTCTTCCGGTCGATAGCGACAATGGAGGGTTCGTTTACCACCATTTTATCGTTACAGATAATAATCGTATTCGCTGTTCCTAAATCGACAGCTATATCTTGTGTTAGAAATGAAAATAATCCCATTTTAAATGAACGTTAATAATTTATGAGCGTCAACCTCAATGGATTGTTTAATGTTTAAAATGTCTCATGCCGGTGAAAATCATAGCGATACCGTATTTGTTCGCAGCATCGATAGACTCCTGGTCTCTGACCGATCCTCCAGGCTGTATGATAGCTGTAATACCTGCTTGGTGAGCAGCTTCTACACAATCGGAGAAAGGGAAAAAGGCATCCGATGCCATCACACTTCCCGCAATACGATCGCTTCCCTGACGGATAGCGTTTTCTAAGGCCCAAATCCGGCTGACCTGTCCCGGGCCGACACCCGTTGTACACAAATCTTTAGCGATAGCGATACCGTTCGATTTGGTATGTTTCACTACTTTCCAGGCGAAGAGCAGATCTCTCATTTCAGCTTCGGTCGGTTGCCGTTTTGTGACGACTTTCAATTCCGATTCATGAAGTAGCTGGGTATCCGAATCCTGAATCAATAAGCCGCCAAGCACTGTTTTCGCTTTGCTGGCTTTCCGGTTTTTCTGATCGATATGGTCGAGTTGTAATAAACGTAAATTTTTCTTTTTAGTCAATATTTCCAATGCCTCTTTAGAGAAAGAAGGAGCTACGATCACTTCCAGGAAAATCTTGGCCATTTCGGTTGCCGTGGCTGCATCTATTTCCCGGTTTGCCGCCACGATTCCACCGAAGATAGAAACCGGATCGGCTTCATAGGCTCTCCGGTAGGCTTCTGCCAATGTTTCTGCACTCCCGACCCCACATGGATTAGCGTGTTTGGCTGCAACTATAGTCGGTTCGTCGAATTCTTTTAAGGTTTCGAGTGCTCCGTCGGTATCTCCGATATTGTTGTAAGAAAGCTCTTTACCATGCAATTGGACAGCTCCGGTAAGTGTGCCTTGCGTCCCTAGTACAGAAGCATAAAAAGCAGCACTTTGATGGGGATTTTCGCCGTACCGAAGATCTTGCTTTTTCTCGTAGGTGAGAGTCAGTGTTTTCGGGTATTTGATATTCAGACGTTCGGAAAAATATCCTGCAATCAGAGCATCGTAGTGGGCGGTGTGGATAAATACTTTCGCTGCCAGCATTTCTTTGGTTTCGGCTGTCGTATCTCCGTTGTTTTTCAACTCATCGATTACCAGTCGATAGTCTTCGGGATCGGTGATGACCGTAACGAATTTGTAGTTTTTAGCAGCGGCCCGGATCATAGTGGGCCCGCCGATATCTATATTTTCAATGATTTCTGCATGGGATACCCCTTCTTTCAGAATGGTTTGTTTAAAAGGGTAAAGGTTACAAACCACAATATCGATCGGTTCTACTCCCAGTTCTGCCATCTGTTTCCGATGCTTTTCGTTGTCACGGATCGCCAGAATACCACCTTCTACATTGGGATGCAGGGTCTTCACTCTGCCGTCAAAACATTCGGGGAACTTAGTCAGATCTGAAATATCCTGAACTTTAATGCCTTCTTCTTTCAGTTTTTTAGAGGTCCCGCCGGTTGAAATGATCTCCCAGCCCATAGAATCCAGTGATTTAGCGAACTCAACAATACCTGTCTTATCAAATACACTAATTAATACTCTCTTCATCCGGATTATATTTTTTTAGTTATCATCCGAGCTATCGGATTTTATTCATTTTATACAAATCGTATTTCGTTGCAAAGGTAAAAAAAAAGAAGATTATTTTTATATAAAATCGCAGATAGTGCATTTTTTTTATGGATACACCTATTCGCTGTGTTTTAATAATTGACAATGAGTTTATTACCTACTTTTGAAATGGGATATCCTTTCAAGGGGTAAATTTCATAAGTCAGATTGAAAGGGGTTCCGTAACGAAGTGAAAATTGAGTGTGACAAACCGGACAAACAGCCAGTTCTCCGTCCAAATCTTCTTTCGTAAAATGGGAAGTCAGTTCCTGGCAGTTGGTACAGGTGGCATCCCAGCAAGCATATTCGGTATCGTTCAAACGGATGACGACGATTCCTTGGCCATTATATCCCAATGATTTGGCGTCCGGCTGGGAACTGGTCAGGTAAATAGGCTGGCCGGGAACCTGAAGATTACTTTCGCCTCCTATTCCTAAATTAATCTGTGTATATACCGGGACATAAGGAATGAGGTGTTTATCCCTGAGTTTTTCGTTGAATTTATCCCCGCAACCGATATTTATTCCCAAAGTGATGGAAACTAATAAAAAAAATACTATTTTTGATTTCATGAATAAGAAATTTGCGACACAAATATAATAAATATGAATATCTCTACAGCAGAATTCGATTGGATTTCCCTGATATTGGTCATAGGGGCTGGACTTATCGGTTGGATAAAAAGTAATAATGCAAAGAAAACCCAAGTCCCGCCTGTTTTTGAACAACCCGGTCAGATCGGGGAAGAAGAAGAGATTCTGCCCAATGTAGAAGAGTATACAATAACTGAAAATAAAGATGTTTCAGATGGACCGGTTATACAGGAAATCGTTGCTGATTATTACAGAGATCCGAAAGTCATGATTGACGACAGGGATGAATTACCGGCCGAAGAAAATGAAGAGGAAGAACACGTACAGTTCGACATCCGGCAGGCTATTATCAGCAGTGAAATTTTAAAACGGCCTCAATATTAAAACCGGATACCGATACCTGTAGAGAAGGTGAATAAATAAGGTTTGAAATCGATGTCGTCATTCCGACTTAAAGATTGCAGAAAATATTTGAAGCCCGGCTCGATCATAATTCTGATGTTAGACGTGACCGGATATTCCATCCCCAATCCGATATCCGTACTTATATTGAAATTACGGATATCTTCTGTACTTCCGATATATTCTTTGTCTCTTCCATTCCTTAAGAATACCTTGTTATTTACGATAAAATTGCCGCTTACTCCTCCCGATACGGCAAACAATACTTTATTATTATTCAGTAAATACCGCACATGAAGAGGAATTTCGAGCGTACCGAAAGTTTGTTCGATGGTTTCACTGCTGCTACTGTTCAAACTACTGAGCAAAATAGCTTCCGGACTACGGTAGGCGACACCTTGGGTATGGGTTTTAATATTTCCCAACGGAGTGGCGATCATCCGGTCACTATGTTGGAGCGAAGGGAGCATCATCGCCCGGACTCCCGAGCCTGCTCCGGAAGTTTTCTGTCCCATACGGGAATAGAATAATCCTGTTTGTACGGAAAATCTTTTATTGGCAGAGACAGATAATTTTAATCCACCTCCGACATTCATCAAGCCGTCCATCTGGTTACTGGAATAACTCACTCCCCTGGAATTTTTTAACGAAGAGGAATAACTACCGGATGAATAGGCCGGAACAAAGTGGCCGCTGACCATCACTTTGATTTTTCTTTTTTCATCCGTTGTCAAGGAAGTGGGCGTATTCAGTAATTTCTGATATTCTTTTTGATTTTGATAGGCTTCTTTACTGGTTAAAGGAATAAAATTGCGTTGAAGCTTCCGGGTAGAAATTGCATAGTCCGGTGCTGTCTGCTCGATAAATCCGGCTTCACCGGCTCGATGCATTTGAATCGGTTCTAATTCAGTCCTCTTGTTTTGTGCTATCAAAACCGGTACTTCCGTCACCGTCTCCTTCGTTACATATTGAACGGTCTTTTCTTCTTGTATAGAATCGGAGAAGGTATCCGGCAAATTCGTGGAATCTTTTGTTTTTAATATTTCTGTACCGGTAATACCGGCAACTTCTATTTCGGGTGATTCGACGGAATAGAACAACCAAATTCCGATAAAAGCGGCGACCACTGCTGCTGCAGCTGCAGTGCGCCACCACCACAACGCCACTTTGTGTTTGTTTTTGTTCAGCTGTCGTTCTATATTTCCCCAGATATAGGGAGGAGGCTCACAACTTTTATCCTGAAGGGCCTTTTTAAAAAGATGATCTAAATTATTGTTCATGGTCTAAATATTCCTTCACTTTTCTTTTTAATATTTCCCTGGCTCTGGCCAGATTGGATTTCGACGTACCCTCGTTAATACCGAGTAAGGCTGCGATATCCTTATGGGACATTTCTTCGATCACATAGAGGTTGAAAACCATTTTGTACCGTTCCGGAAGTTGATTTACAAAATCAGCCAACACTTCTTCCGGAATGCTGACCTCTTCGTCTATGTCCTCGTTATCTTCGATTTCAGGTAACTCCTCTACAATTTGCAATGGGGGATTTTTCCTGAATTTCTCCATTGCCGTATTGATCATGATCCGTTTCATCCATCCCTCAAATGAACCTTTTCCGGTATATTGCCCGATAGAAGTGAAAATTTTGATAAATCCATCCTGCAACGTATCTTCGGCATCTGCCCGGTCTTTGGAAAAACGGAGACATAATGCAAACATTTTTGCAGAAAATATCTGATAGATTTTCTCTGCTGCCTGTCTGTCACCCTCTTTGCATTTATCTATTATTCGGTCCAAATTACACATCAATATCTGTTATAGAGATGTAAGAAATTTAAAAAGGTTGCGTCCCTGATAAAAAGAAAATCAGAAAAAATGAAATGATTTACCAATGTTCATAATGGAATTGTGAACATTGGTAAATATGAGTAGAATAGAAGCCGGATCATAGTACCGGTTTGGTCTTTTCAGCCAGCCATTGAGCTTCCTCGGGAGTCAGATAAGGTGCAGTTTTTTCATAGACTGTTTTGTGATAGTCGTTCAGCCATTTTTTTTCATCTTCACTTAACAAATCAAGTAATAGAGCTGAAGTATCGAAGTAGCAGAGTGTTAATGTCTCAAATCCATACCATTCCCCGAATTCATTTTTACTGACCGGGATACATAAAATCATATTTTCATGCCGAATACCGTGCGAACCTTCCCGATACAGACCAGGTTCGTCGGAGGTTACCATACCGGGAACCACATCCTGGTTTTTCAATTCCTGGCGGATAGCCTGAGGACCTTCATGTACATTTAAGAAAAAGCCGATCCCATGCCCCGTACCATGTCCATAGTTCCGGCAAGTTTGCCAAAGAGGCTGACGAGCGATAGCGTCTATATTACAACCTTTGGTACCTTTCGGAAAAATGCATCTGCTCAGTGCAATCATTCCTTTTAATACGGTGGTGTAATCTTCTTTTTCCAAGCGAGTTAGTTCTCCAAGTGGAACTGTCCGTGTAATATCGGTCGTACCATGTGTATATTGGCCCCCGGAATCGATCAGATAAAATCCACGTGGCTGCAGTTCTGCATCTTCTCCCGGAATAGCCGAATAGTGAGGCAGTGCTGCATTGGCACCAT
The DNA here is from genome assembly GCF_000190535.1 of Odoribacter splanchnicus DSM 20712. GTDB lineage: Bacteria > Bacteroidota > Bacteroidia > Bacteroidales > Marinifilaceae > Odoribacter > Odoribacter splanchnicus. The sequence continues at coordinate 855,526 of NC_015160.1, read as the reverse complement.
AAGCTGAAATGTTGGCAAAACTATCTTCTGCATATCCGTCATTTTGGGCTCTGAAAGCCGAAAGTTGTTCGGAAACAGAGATTTCCGTCAAATGGTTGCCGATATTACGTTCCACCCAATAAAAGAATTTCGTCAGGGCTACACTGTCTTTTATACAAGCTTTTCTGAACCCTTCAACTTCTATCGGATTTTTGATGGCTTTTGCCAAAACAATAGGTGACTCTTGTTCTTTTACCTGAAATTCTGTAAAGAGTTTATGATAGACAGCATAATTTAAGGTGGCCGAATCCACGGTAAACACCGAATTTTTGTCTAGTTCTTCCAGGAATAAAAACAAATGATGATAATCCCGGATTTCTATACCTTCCTGACTTAATTGACTTGCGATTTCGCGAGAGACTTTGGTATTTTTTATAAACAACCAGGCTTTGGCTTTACCGACAACTGCATAACTGATGGCAACAGGATTGTAAATGATATCGTTGCATCTTACATTATATAACCAGGCGATTTCATCCAGGCAACTGAAAAGCATATAATCTGCATGTGCAGCTTGTAACTTTTCCCGGATCATGGTTATCTTTTCATTAGCCGATTTTCCGGCAGTAGCGGCAGGTACTAAAAAGAGTTGGGCATCGGGTAAGGAAGGACGATCCAGCCATATCTCTCCTAATAGATCTGTTTTTTCTACAACAGTAATCTGTTTGGGGGTTAGGGTCTCTTGCAGATTTTTCATGTCACAGACAGAAATACAGAAACTATCCAAACCGACCCGACTTCCTTCCGGTAAGTTGGTTGCCAGCCATTCCGGATAATCGACCGCTTCCGGCACTCTCAATTTATGCATCTGTATTCCCGAATCCTTCAGTTGTTTTTCCGCCTGTATAAAATAACGGGTATCTGTCCAAAGTCCGGCTTCATTTTTCAAGACGACAACCGTACCGAAAGATCCTGTGAAACCGGAAATCCATTGTCTTTGTTTCCAGGCTGCCGGTAAATATTCACTATTGTGCGGATCGGTTCCGGATATAATATATGCATCCAGTGATTCGCGTTCCATAATGGCTCTTAAAGCTGAAAGTTTTTCCTTGATCGTCATAATCCAGATTTTAAATTTCACCAAATATAATAAGAAAAATTAAAATTCTAGCAGCGGTTGTCATCGAGTAGTGCTATTTTCTAATAAAAGAATAGAAATGTCATACATTACAATTGTAATACATGGGGATTTTACAGGAATTAAAGGTTCTTGTATTACAAATGTAATCAAATTCCAAAACAACAGAAGTGAATTACAATCTTAACTCAGGGGATTTGGAATATTTTACATTTTTTATATTTTAAGATATATAGTAATGATTATCAGTATTATATATCCTATTTTGAATAAATTACTTTAATTACCTGGGGCAAACTTCAGTTGTTAAAGCGATAAATAAGGCAATTTGAAGGTATTTATATTTATGTATTTGTTTAATATCCAGTTATTTATGTTGTATCATTTCATATTTCACTTCATATAAAAAACAGAAATATAACCTTAGGAATATATATTCAAATTGTTAATTTACAGAAACTTAGTATCGAATAACCTTTTAACTGCTCACTAAATTACTGATTTTAAGGATTTAACCATACCGATAAATCATGGATTGATTGTATTATTACATTTGTAATGTATATCATATTACAAATGTAATTTTGATAGTTGCAGAATATATATTACATTTGTAATGCAATATTTTACAAGATGCAAGAGAGATTTAAGCAGCTTTTGGAAGAAAAAAATCTGACAGCAACTCGTTTTGCTGCAATGATCAAGGTCAATGCTTCGGCGATGTCACATATTCTGAACGGGCGAAGTAAACCCGGATTCGATGTATTGGACAAAATTGCACAAGCTTTTCCGGACGTAAACTTAAATTGGTTGATTTCCGGTAAAGGCTCTCTATACAATAACCGTATTTCCACTCCGGCTAAAGAGGTTGAAAAAATACCTGTTCAGAAAAATTTATTTGAAGAAGAAGAAAAACGCTTTCCTATCGAAGAAAAAAATACAAAAGCAGAAGAGATTTTACGACCGGCCGTTTCCGTCGCTTCGATACCTACAGCCAAAGGAAAGAAGGTCAAACGGATTATCTTATTTTTTGAAGACGGCAGCTTCGAAGATTATGAGAAATGAGGTTATCTTCATATAGCATTCAGACAGCCTCATTTCTGATTTGAAGTATTTATATCAGTCCGATAATTTCTTTGACAGACTTACAACCATTTTCATCCAGATAATCGTTTATACCTTCGATTATTTTTACGGTGATCGCCGGATCGATAAAATTAGCGGTTCCGATTTGAACAGCAGAAGCGCCTGCCAATAAAAATTCGATAGCATCGGTCGCACACATGATTCCTCCAAGGCCGACAACCGGAATCTTTACTGCTTTAGCGACTTGCCAAACCATACGTAGAGCGATCGGTTTTACACAAGCTCCGCTCAATCCCCCGGTAATCGTACTTAAAACGGGTTTGCGTTTTTTGGCGTCGATAGCCATTCCCAGCAGAGTATTGATCAGAGAAACCGAATCGGCTCCTTCACTTTCTACAGCCAAAGCTATTTCCTGTATATTAGTCACATTGGGGGATAATTTTACCATCAAATGCTTTTTGTATACCCGTCTGACTGCTTTTACGACTTCGGCAGCAGAAGCACAACTGGTACCGAAAGCCATTCCACCTTCCTTTACATTGGGACAGGAAATATTCAATTCGATGGCAGGGATGTGATCCAAGGCGTTGATTTTTTCTGCAGTCTCCGCATAATCAGTGATGGTAGACCCGGAAACATTTACCAGAATATTCGTTTCGATATCCTTTATTTCCGGATAAATACGTTCGATGAAATAATCGACCCCTTTATTTTGCAAGCCGACTGCATTCAACATACCGGACGGGGTTTCAGCCATACGGGGATAGGAATTCCCTTCGCGGTGTTTTAGGGTAGTACCTTTTACTATAAATCCACCCAACTTATCGAGTTGAATGAAATCTTGGAATTCTAAACCATAACCAAATGTTCCTGATGCTGTCAATACAGGATTTTTTAGCTCTAAGCCATTGAGGTTTATATTTAAATCTGCCATTTTAAATCATTTATATTAAATACCGGACCGTCTGTACATACACATTTATGACCTTCTTTGGTGTCGTTTACACAGCAAAGGCAAGCTCCGATTCCACAAGCCATCGTATTCTCCAGAGAAACTTCACAATCGATATGTTTAGAATAAGCATACCTGGCAACTGCTTTCATCATCGGTTCGGGGCCACAACAAAAGATATGGTCGAATTGTTCAGTTAGAATGGTATGCTGAGTGGGATATCCCTTTTCTCCATAAGAACCGTCTTCGGTTGTATAGTATACCGTTGCATACTTTTCATACTCTTCTTTTAAGATAATATCTTTCACTGTCCGGGTTCCGATCAGAACCACCGGGTGTAGCCCTTTATCGGAGAGTTCTTTGGATAAATGCAAAAGGGGAGCGATACCGACACCGCCACCAACCAGTAAACATCGTCCTTGTTCGGGTTGAGAGAAGCAATTTCCCAATGGAAGTATAATATTCAACTGTTCACCGGGCTTAAGCGTGGACAATTTTTCGGTCCCTTTACCTGCAATTTTTACTAAAAGATAAAGCAGGCCTTGTTTCTTATCCACATCATGCACGGATATCGGCCGGCGTAAAAAAGTAGAAGGGGAATGGTCTACTCTGACATTGACGAATTGTCCTGCCTGGATCTCCGGTAACTCTATGGAATGCAATACCAATAAAAAATTGTCTGCATTGAGCCGGCGGTTTTCTTTAACAGTAAAATCTAGTATTTTCTTCATGCTGTTTAATGAGATCTGGTGATCACTGATTTATTATTTATTGCAATTTTTCTTTCAGATAGTGCCCTGTATAGGATTCCGGACATTTTACCACTTGTTCCGGTGTACCGGTACAAACGATACGTCCACCTTCTTTTCCTCCCTCAGGTCCGAGGTCGATAACATAGTCGGCACATTTGATAACATCCATATTGTGTTCGATGATCAATACGGAATGTCCCCGTTCGATCAAAGCATTCAACGAACTCATCAATTTATGAATGTCGTGGAAATGCAGACCTGTCGTCGGTTCATCGAAAACAAAAAGGGTAGGATCGGCATTTTCCCGGCTTAAATGATAAGCCAGTTTGACCCGTTGGCTTTCACCACCGCTGAGAGTACTGGAAGACTGGCCCAGCTTCACATAACCTAATCCAACGTCTACCAATTTTTGTAACTTATCTACAATACTACGTTCGCTATGACCATTCCCCGCAGAAAAAAATTCCAGGGCCTGATTTACGGTCATTTCCAGAATATCATAAATATTTTTACCCTTATAACTGATCTCCAGTACCTCGTCTTTAAAGCGTCTGCCTTTGCAGTGTTCACACTCCAGAAATACATCCGCCATAAATTGCATTTCCACTTTAATAATTCCTTCTCCCTGACATTCTTCACAACGCCCACCGGGTACGTTGAAAGAAAAATGTGCCGGTTTAAAGCCTTGTACCTTAGCAGCTTGTGTATCTGAGAAAATTTTACGGATATCGTCCCAAGCCTTTAAATAGGTAACCGGATTGGAGCGTGTAGATTTTCCTATCGGATTTTGGTCGATAAATTCGACTCCGGTAATGGCTTTCAAATCTCCGGTGAGTTTATCGAAACTACCTGTGCGATCGGAATAATCTCCATATAATTTCTTTAAGGCAGGTACCAGAATCGTTTTTATCAAAGTACTTTTACCTGAACCGCTGACTCCGGTAATCGCAGTCATGATTTTCAAAGGAATATCGACAGTGATATTTTTCAGGTTATTCTCGGTTGCTCCGCTGATTGTTATTTTTTGTTTCCAGGGACGTCTCCGGGCAGGAACTTCGATTTTACGCTTCCCGAAAATATAATCGGCGGTTAACGTACCGGCAGTTTTCAGTGCTTTCATATCGCCCTGAAATACAACTTCACCCCCCAGGCGTCCAGCCTGAGGGCCGATGTCGATCACCTGATCGGCTGCTTTAATGATGTCTTCGTCATGCTCGACGACGATGACGGTATTTCCCAAATCCCTTAGTTTTTTCAATACTTTGATCAATTGTCCGGTATCCCGGGAATGTAATCCGATACTAGGTTCATCCAGGATATAGAGCGAGCCGACCAAAGCCGAACCCAGGGAAGTAGCTAAATTGATCCGCTGGGATTCTCCACCTGAAAGTGAAGAAGAAAGCCGGTTCAGAGTGAGATAACCCAAACCTACTTCAAGTAAAAATTCAAGTCGGTTCTTAATATCGGGAAGGATCCTTTCTGCCACTTTGTTTTGAGCCGGAGTCAAAGAAAGGGTATCGAAGAATACTTTCAGATCGGATACCGGCATTTCAACCAGTTCGGGCACCGATTTACCGCCGATCTTCACGTATGAAGCTTCGGGTTTTAAGCGAGTACCATGGCATTCTGGGCACTTGGTCTTTCCTGTATACCTGGCAATCATCACCCGGTTTTGAATTTTGTATTTTTTGGATTCCAAATAATTGAAGAAATCGTAAATTCCTCCAAAGTACGGACATCCGTTCCATAGGATATTCTTTTCCGCTTCTGTCAATTCATAATAGGGAGTATGAATCGGGAAATTAACTTTGTGTGCATGTTTCACCAATTCGTTTTTCCATTCGCTCATTTTTTCCCCTCTCCAACACAGCACAGCTTCTTCGTAGATACTGAGCGATTTATTCGGAACGACCAAGTCTTCGTCTATACCCAGAATTTTCCCATATCCTTCACATTTCGGACAGGCTCCCAAGGGAGAGTTGAAACTAAAGGTATTGACTGTAGGCACGACAAAGCTCATACCGTCTGCTTCGAAACGATTGGAAAAGGAGCGAATTTCCCCGTCGATCTCTATAAAACATTCTCCTTTTCCTTCATACAGGGCCGTTTCTACCGATTCGGAAACCCGGGAAGCGGTATCTTTTTCCTGGGTGATGTTGATCCGGTCGATGACGAGATATAGATCGGATGGGCTCGAAAGAACTTTATTTTCAGCGAGGATATCGTCGATCCGGTGATATGCTTTTCCTGATTTTATACGGGTAAATCCCTGGCTCAACAACAATTTTAAAGTTTCCACATCCTGCAAATGTTCAGGACGTGCCAGGATAATAACAGTTTTGCCGAGGTGGTCTTCCAGAATATACCGGGTAATGTCGTCAGTATGATCTCTTTTTACTTCCCGTCCCGATATCGGGGATATGGTTTGTCCTGCCCGGGCATATAATAATTTGATATAATCGTATATTTCTGTAGAAGTACCTACCGTCGAGCGTGGATTAGAAGTATTTACCTTCTGTTCGATTGCAACGGCAGGGGGAATTCCTTTGATATAATCACATTCCGGTTTATTCAGACGTCCCAGAAACTGCCGGGCATACGACGACAGACTCTCGACATACCGGCGCTGACCTTCGGCATATAGCGTGTCGAAAGCCAAAGAAGATTTGCCGCTACCTGATACTCCCGTGATGACAATCAGTTTATTGAGTTCGATTTTCAGATCGATATTTTTCAGATTGTGCACCCGTACACCCTTCAAATCAATATATGGTTTATTCATATTATCTTTCACATTTAGCATACAAAGATAATGAAAATGTTGCGAAAAATAAAAGCACCCGGCGAAGGGTGCTTTTAAGCGTTTGGAATATGTTTGGAAATACGTTTATAGTCCGTTTATGACTTTGGTTAATTATTCAGAAACTACTTCGAACTGAACATCGACTTTCACTTCACGATGAAGTTTGATGACAGCGGTATAAGTTCCTACTTCTTTAATTTCTTTCAGCATGATTTTCTTCCGGTCGATATCGAATCCCTGAGCCAATAAAGCTTCTGAAATCATGATATTGTTTACGGAACCGAAAATCTTACCGGTACTGCTGGTTTTAGCACCTACAGTCAGTTTCAATTCAGCCAGTTTTGCAGCCAATTCTTCAGCTTCTGCTTTCAATTTAGCTTCCTTATGTGCCCGTTGTTTGGTATTTTCTGCAACGATTTTCTTTGCAGCTTCGGTAGCTAAAATGGCATATCCCTGAGGAATCAGGTAGTTACGGCCATATCCGGGTTTTACGTTGATCACATCGTCTTTATGTCCCAGATTTGCGATATCTGTCAATAATATAATCTGCATTTCGTGTCCTCCTTTTAATTATTTCATCAAATCGGTTACGTAGGGCAACAAAGCAAGGTGTCTTGCTCTTTTTACAGCAGTTGCAACTTTTCTCTGGAATTTCACAGAAGTACCGGTGATTCTTCTGGGAAGGATTTTACCTTGTTCGTTCAAAAATTTCTTTAAAAATTCAGGATCTTTGTAATCGATGAATTTGATTCTTGCTTTTCTGAAACGGCAGTATTTTTTCTTTTTAACATCCACCGTTGGGGGGGTCAGATATCTGATTTCACTTTCGTTCTGTGCCATAGCTTATTTCTCCTCTTGTTTAGCTGCGTATTTACTTCTTCTTTTTAAAGTATACTCATAAGCATACTTGTCTAATCTAAACGTTAAAAAACGAATAACTCTCTCGTCACGTCTGTAAGCGGTTTCCAGTTTGTCAACCAGTGCACCTTCTGCTTCAAACTGTAACAAATGATAGAATCCGGTCGTCTTTTTCTGGATCGGATAAGCCAGCTTGCGAAGTCCCCAAGCTTCCTCATGTTCAATCGTACCACCATTATCGGTGATGGTATTCTTGAATTTTTCTACCGCTTCCTTTATCTGTTGTTCAGATAAAACGGGAGTTGTAATGAAAACGGTCTCGTAATGATTCAACATAATGATTTGATTATTAGTATAAAAATAATTTATCGGCCGCAAAGGTAGTATTTTCAACTGAAACTGCCAAACAAACAGGGGGCTTTTGAGTTATAAAGTTTATAAAGTCCGTAAAGTTTATAAAATCGATGTTCCCTGCGGGTACTTTTTTTAGGATCACTGAGGCGACCGATGGTAAATATGTATATAACTGCCTCTTTTAATAAATTCTTTTTATATTCAGGGCACGGTGATATTCGTTGGCATGCCGGTTGTGTTCCCGCAGGGTACGGGAAAAATAGTGACTACCGGAAAAATCACTTTTGGCACAGAAAAACATATAATCGTGGTGCTGATAATTCAATACCGCATCGATTACCCGGATAGAGGGCATACGTACCGGTCCGGGAGGAAGGCCTGTATTTTTATAGGTATTGTAAGGAGAGTCTATTTCCATATGTTTATCCAGCACCCGTCTGATGGAGAAATCTCCCCAGGCAAATTTCAGGGTCGGACAAGCTTCTAACTTCCAGCCTTTATTCAAGCGATTGATGTAAACCCCTGCGATGACAGGGTATTCGTCGGCAATATTGGTCTCTTCTTCTACAATCGAGGCCAATATCAGAATATCCATAGGAGAGAGGTCGGCTTTCCGGGCTTTCACTAGCCGCTCTTCTGTCCAGAATTTCCGGTATTCTTTATACATCCGCTGAATAAAATCTTCAACCGGCGTATGCCAATACACCTGGTAGGTGTTAGGGATAAACATACCGATGAAATTTTCCGGCGTAAAACTTAATTTCTTTACATATTCGGCGTTACGGGCCAATTGCAGAAATTCGGTCGAATCGATACCCAACTGACGGGATAAAATCGCAGCAAAGTCCTCTAAAGTACGGATATTGTTAAAAGTCAGGTGAACCGGTTCCTGACGACCGGCACGTAACATATTGATCAATTGATTATTGTTCATCTTGTCGACCAGGCGATACCGGCCGGTTTTTACTGCAGAAGGATATTTTTTCAGTTCTGCAAGCTTGCGAAGGGTGTATTCGTTTTTTACATATCCGCTACTGATCAGTGTTGTCATGACCGTTTCAAAGGAATCTCCCGGCTGAATGAAAATAATCCCATCATCGCCGACAGTGATGTTAGGACGCTGCACAAAGTAATAATAACCTCCTGCAATACCTCCCAAGCCGAGTAAAACAATCAAGCCGACGATTATTCCTGTCTTTTTCATCCGTTGACATTTTTCATTTTTTACTCTTCATTCCGAAAATAGAGTACGTAATAATTCATATCTCGGTCAGGATCGTAACCTTTGCGGATATATTTTTTTTCTCCGTGAATATAGACGTGAAAATTCTTGTCTAATTTAAGGACATGTTTAAAATATTTTTTCTCATCCTTCACAGCAAAATCCGATATGGCGAACTGGTCGGTGAGTTCGACATTATTATCCGTTTCGTACTGGCATTTGAAGTTCTCGAAAGCATTGATTACTTCGGGTTCTTGTACGACTTCTTGTTTGAAACGTTCTTCCGAAAAGACGTCCGCATCCTTAAAGAAATTAATCGATCGGTTGAGCATGTCTATTTGGTCTGCCCGTGGTACATCATTCTCCTGATTGTAAATATCTTTTACAAAATCCTTACACAGGTTCAGATAATTAGAGGTCTGGAAATAACTGGCCTCAGCCGGTTCCAGTCCTAGGAAATCGGTTGTCCAGTAGATCGCCTCTTTGGTATTCGTTTTATCCAGGATACAAACTTTGTATCCATTGTCCCGGTTGACATTGAAGACGATACAAGCCTTGTCCAGTTTTTTGATATTGATCCCCGATTCTCCCACCAGTTGATAAGTATTCTGATTCATCACTATTTTCAGAAAAGTGTCTTTGGTTTCTGATTTGAAAATGCCGACAGCATCACAGACACCTTCTTCAACATTACAATTTCGAAAATGAACGATATACAATTCTCCGGGTTTGATATTCGGGTTGTTGGATTGTTCGAACAGATGTTCGGCTATTTGGACAGATTGCTGATAAAATTCAGACTCATTGTCGAAGATCTGGGAAACCGACGCATAGACCGGGTTATTCATCAACTCTTCTTCATAGGGCAAAAAGTTGTAATAAGCATCCTTCTTGAAGGCGGACAAGAAATAACTTTTCAATAAATTTACCACATCGGGATCTTCGGGTAGGAAACAACCGTCGGACAAAGTGAGCCCACCGCCTTCGAATTTATTGCCTACATGATGAATCACAATATTACTGATGTCGCTATTTTCAAAATTGATCATGACGATAAAATAGTTAAGGTAAATATTCCTATGTCAGAATCTGAAATTTACACCCAGATTCAAATTTTCCTTGAATTGTAACTTTTTGGAATTGTTCTCATTATAAATAGTTTCCGTATAAATCGAAGCCCTCATGAAATAGTTGATATTAAAGTCTATATTGAGTTTCCAGTTTACTGTAAAAGGAATTTTCTTTTTTTCTTCGTTATCGGATTCAAAATTCAGATAATGGTCTTTTTTTTCATAACTCATAAACCAGGTCAATTCGTTCCTGATGTTCATGATTTTAAAGATATTGTTTTGCGTGCTCCTCAGGTCTATTCTTGCACCGGCCTCCCTTCTGGCCCGTTTACCTTGTTCCACTCCATAACGTCCGACGTCGATTTTCGCCGTATCCCGGACAAAATTCCATTTACCGGCAATAGGGGAGATAAACAACGAAAAACGATCGTTAGGCTTAAAATCAAGACCCAATGACAGGGTGAAATCTCCCGGGCTCATAAAATTGGCAACCAGTTTCTTGTCCTGATCCTGCGGATACTCGTAGGAGTTGAAAAGCTGGGTAATGACATTGAACTGGGCGGTATAATACCAATGTTTAAAGGCCCTTTGTCCCAATTTCGAGTTCAACTCAAAGCGATCTTCATTCTTCCGGATATCTTCATCCCCATTTTTCATGAAACCGAAGCGATAGTGTACCCAGTTTTCCCAGCTGGTATTATTCCGGTTGTAATTCCAGAAATAACGGATATTACTCAACAGGGATAAGGAATTTTCCCCCCCACTGGTCCAGTTGGCCAGTTTACCCTGACTCATGGCCAACTCGACTTCGGAATAATAAGTCCAGTATCTCCGATGTAACTGCCCGACCTGCATCGGATTGAGCTTGAAATATTCATCGTCGAAGCGATTGGAAATGCCGGCTTCATTGGTTTCAGCATGTTTTTTCTCTATGGCGGGAGTCTGGTATACATCTTCGTCAACATAGATTTTCAGCCGGTTACCTTGTGGCATCACCTGAATCCAGGTGCCGATCGTGTCGCATATTTTATTGGAAGCCCAAAAACGATGATATTGCATCCGCCCGTTATTGACCCAAAAGCGAACAGAGTTATCGGCCACACTCATGATTTCCAGCAGGACAGAATCCCGGCTGGCATCCCTAAGCCATATATAATTGGAATCCTGATGAATATAGTTGACAAAGGTCTGTAAATCGGTATTGATATATTCTTCAAAATCTCCGGTCAGTAAATACTCAGTATTTTTATAAAATTCGATACTATCATAGGTAATCTTTTGTTCGAGTGTTTCCAGGGCTTGTTCCTTTTTTCCCATCGTTTGGGCATATCTTTTCAGATACTCCACCACATGCTTTAATCTTTCATCTTCAGCATAGCGAATCAGGGTATTGATGGCTTCATTGACCTGTGGTTCCGGATAACGTTCCTTCTTCAGATTTTGTATGGCATACCGGACTCCCGGGTTTTCAATAGTCCGGTTTTCCTGTCTTACTTTGTAGAGAAAAGGAGGGAAGGAGAGCCCCGTCAGTTTATTTACCACAGGGCCGTTCAGTGGTGTCCGGGGCTCCATGACTTCCGGATATAACAACTGGGCCCAACCACTTCCGGTTATACATATAAACAGAAACAAAAGAAATATATTTCTCATAACACACTTATTTAAAAGGAGAATCCGGTTCTTTTGCCATCAGTGAATAACTGAGCCGATCCACTAAACCCGGCAACCATTTACTTAAGAATACGGCTAATTTACCTTCTACAAAAGTCATTATAATTTCTCTTTTTCTTTTTCTGATTCCTTTCACGATGATTGCAGCACATTTCTCGGCAGTCATCATTTTGTTTTCGTTCCGGGGACTTTCTCCTTGTTGCCGTCCATTGGCATTCAAAGCAGTTTTCCGTATGTTGGAAGCTGTAAAACCGGGGGCTGCCACCATCACATGAAGTCCTTTTTTCATATTTTCGATCCGGACGGTATTCAAAAATCCACGAACGGCAAATTTACTGGCCGCATAGCCTGTACGTCCCGGCAGACCTATAAATCCTGCAATAGAAATCACTCCGACCAAACTTCCTTTGGATTCCAATAAATAAGGTAAGGCATATTTCGAACAATATACGGTTCCCCAGAAATTGACATCCATTACTTTGCGGAGTACTGCCGGTTCCAGATCTTCCAACAAAGCGCGCATAGAAATTCCGGCATTGTTGATCAAAGCATCGATCCGTCCGAAACGGGCATAAGCTTGTTCGATCAATTCTTTACAAGCCAATTCTTTCGTCACATCGGTACGTACCGACAACACCTCAGCTCCTTGCTGTCTTAAATCTTGTTCGATATGAAGTAATTCCTCAATATTTCTTGCTGCTAAGACAACTTTAGCTCCTTGATGTGCCAATTCGTATGCTAAAGCTTTACCAATTCCGGACGACGCACCAGTAATAATAACGACTTTATCCCGCATAGTATGATGTGTGTTAAAACAATGTGGACAAAGATAATAATTTTTGTTGACATCTTTTTGAGCAAATATTTAAAATCTATAATAAGAATTGGGGTAAACTCCGTTTGGAATATTTGTCCTATAATTTATATTATGTTAATAATAACATTTTAAAATAAAGGGGAGTAGAAAATCCCCTTTATTTTTACTGTGCTTCGAGTTTTTGTTTTATCTCATCATATCTCTGCTGATATTCAGGTTTTTGATTTCTCAGTTTGAAATAAAGTTCTCTCAAAGTTACCAGGGTATTTTTTTCATCCGGACTGAGTTCCAATGCTTTTTCAAAATACGGAATGACAGATTCATAAGCGATGTAAACTTTTTCCAATTCTTTATTATATTCGTTGACATCGACTATATCCTGAACTTTTTTATGGAAATTGATCGCTTCTGTCAATTTAATATTTCCCAGATTGTATTGAGCCAAAAAGTCTTTCGGATCCAATTCCAACGCTTTTACATACATTTCCTCTGCTTGTGCCGGCCGCTCGGTTTTTTCGTATAATGTACCTTTAGCTCTGTAAAAAGATGCATTTTTCGGATCTTGTTTGATAGCCGCATCCAGATAAACTTCAGCTTTTTCAGGTTCACCCCCCAATAAATAATGATTGATCAATTCCACTAACATATACGCATTATCGGGATATTGTTCGTATCCTTTGTGCAGATATTCCAGTGCTTCATCGGTTTTGCCTTGTTGTTTCAAAACATTACTCAACATCGCATAACTTTGAGCCGGTTCGTAATTCAATTTTATAGATTCTTTCAGGAATTTTTCAGCATCGGCATATTCTTCGGCTTGCTGAGCACATAGACCGGCATTATAAATAACGGCGGTGTCGATGGAAACTTCTCCGTTTGCTGTCAGTATCGGCGAACTTTTTATTTCAAGTACTCTTTTGAAAGACGCCAAGGCCTTTTTAAACTCTTTTGCATTGTAAAGTTCAGCAGCTCTGTTGGTGAAATCGATCGCTAAATTCCGATATTGAGTTGCCAGCTTTTTGGGATATTTTTTCTTCACATCCAATTCGATTACTTTTTGATAAGCTTCCCAGGCTTTTTCTACAGCTTCGGAATCTAATTTTTTGTAATCTGCGACAGGACTTTCATATAGGGCCTGATAAATCTGGCCTTTAGTGAAATAAGCCTTATCCCAGGCGACACAGGATTCATGTCCCATCGCTTCATCGATTAATTTTTTGGCCTGATCCAATTTACCCGAAGTCAGATAACTGATTGCCTGAGTTACTTTTCCTTTTTGTGCATACGTAAAAGTCGCACAAAAAAGTAAAATCATAATAAAGGATAATTTTCTCATAAGTATAAATTTTACATTAATTTATGTTTCTATTCCACGTATTTTACGTGATCTTGGTTACACATTTTCTTCAGACTGTCCGTTCGGCTCTGCTTCTCCCCTTTCTTCCTCGGCAACTACCTCACTATTCTCTTCCTCTTTCGCGGCAGAAACTTTCGCTACGGCAGCAATCGAATCCTCATTTCTTAAGTTGATCAGTTTCACTCCCTGGGTATTCCGTCCCATCACTCGCAAAGAAGAAACTTCAAGCCGGATAGTCAATCCCGAGCGATTGATAATCATCAGGTTATCTTCATCCGTTACATCGATCAACGCAATCAGATTACCTGTTTTTTCAGTCATATTGATAGTCTTGACCCCTTTACCGCCCCGATTGGTGATCCGATAATCTTCGATCGCCGAGCGTTTGCCGAAGCCATTTTCGGATACAACCAGAATATTGGCATTATTAGGCTCGACACAAACCATACCGATCGCTTCGTCGTCGTCGTCCATCCAGATTCCTCTGACTCCCGAAGCGGTACGTCCCATCGGCCGCACCTTAGACTCGGGAAAACGAATGGCTTTACCGGATTTTACGGCAATCATGATGTCATTCTCTCCATTGGTCAGCTTAGCTTCCAGCAACTGGTCGCCCTCTTTGATGGTAATGGCATTCACTCCATTCTGACGGGGACGTGAATAAGCCTCCAGTGTTGTTTTCTTAATGATACCTTTTTTGGTACACAATACGATATAATTGCTGTTGATATAGTCATAATCTTTTAAATCCAGCAGATTGATATAAGCTTTCACTTTATCGTCCGGTTCTATATTCAATAGATTCTGGATTGCCCGTCCTTTGGATTGTTTCGTACCTTCGGGTATTTCGTATACTTTCAGCCAGAAACATTTTCCCTTTTCTGTAAAGAAAAGCATGGTATTGTGCATGGTGGCCATAATCATATGTTCCAGGAAGTCTTCATCCCGTGTAGCCGAACCTTTCGATCCGACTCCTCCCCGGTTCTGCACTTTATATTCGGACAACGGAGTACGTTTAATATAACCCATATGAGAAATCGTGATCACCATTTCTTCATCTGCATAAAAATCTTCCGGATTGAATTCTTCGGAAGCATAAACGATATCTGTCCGGCGGTCGTCCCCATACTGTGCTTTTACAGCCAACAACTCGTTCTTAATAATCTCCATTCTCAGTTCGACATGGGCCAGAACGTCGTTCAAATGAGCGATCAGTTTTTCGATGTCTTCATATTCGGCTCTTAATTTATCTTGTTCCAGCCCTGTCAATTGCCCCAGACGCATAGCGACGATTGCTGCTGCTTGTTTGTCTGTCAGACTGAACGCATCCATCAAGGCAGCCTGAGCGTCCTGAGGCGTTTTTGAAGCCCGGATCAAACGAATCACTTCATCGATGTGGTCGGAAGCAATGATCAGACCTTCCAGGATATGTGCCCGTTCTTCCGCTTTTCTCAATTCGAATTGAGTACGACGAACGACCACATCGTGCCGGTGTTCTACGAAGTAACGGATGATATCTTTCAGATTAAGTAATCTCGGACGTCCGTGAACCAAAGCGACGTTATTTACTCCGAAAGAAGACTGGAGGGCGGTATGCTTCAATAAAGTATTCAATACCACATTCGAAATCGCATCTTTCTTGATATCGATAACGATACGCATTCCTTCCCGGTCGGATTCGTCATTGATATTCGAGATACCGTCGATTTTCTTTTCGTTGATCAGGTCGGCAATCCGGGAAATCAACTCGGCTTTGTTGACCATATAGGGGATTTCGTGAACGATCAACTTTTCCCTACCGTTCGGCATCACCTCTACCGAAGTTTTCGGACGAATGACGACACGTCCCCTCCCGGTCAGATAGGATTCACGTACTCCACTGTATCCGTAGATCGTTCCACCGGTAGGAAAATCCGGAGCTTTAATAATTTTGATCAGCTCTTCGATGTCGATATCGTTATTATCGATATAAGCACAAATAGCATCTATAGCGTCTTTGATGTTGTGAGGCGGCATATTGGTAGCCATACCGACGGCAATCCCCGAGGCTCCGTTCACTAATAAATAAGGTATACGGGTCGGAAGAACTGTCGGTTCTTTCAACGAACCGTCGAAGTTATCCATCATATCGACGGTATCCTTGTCGATATCAACCAACATATCTTCAGTAATTTTCGCCATACGTGCTTCCGTATAACGCATTGCAGCAGGACTATCCCCGTCTACCGAGCCGAAGTTTCCCTGACCGTCCACCAACGGATAGCGCAATGACCATTCCTGTGCCATCCGGACCATAGCCATGTACACGGAACTATCGCCGTGAGGATGATACTTACCCAACACCTCTCCTACAATTCTAGCTGACTTCTTGTATGGTTTACCCGAGGTCAATCCCAATTCATCCATACCGAACAAGACTCGTCTATGAACGGGTTTCAGACCATCACGTACATCTGGTAAAGCCCGCGAAACAATCACCGACATTGAATAGTCAATGTAAGATGATTTCATTTCCTCTTCAATGTTGATTTTAATAATTTTTTCTCCGCCGTTTTCCATCTATATTTAAATTACTGTTAATCAAAGAAATAAAAGGGAAAACCACACTGTTTTTCCCTAATTCTGTAAAAATCACACAAATGTAATAAATTCAGACATTATAAAAGAAATTTACCTCTTCTTTTTACGATCGATTTTCGAAAATCTCCCGATCAGGAATTTCAATTTCCAGGGTATCGTATGCTAATTTTACCTGAACAGGCAACTCTTTCGATACCTCTGCCGAAAGTCCCATTTGATGACCGATATGGGTCAAAAAAGCACTTTTAGGCTGGATACGGGCTATCATGGTAAGTGCTTCTTCTAAATTGAAGTGAGACATATGCAATTCCTTGCGAAGTGCATTTATTACCAGATATTCTACCCCCTTCAGCCGTTCCATGGAAGAGGCCGGGATTGTTTTTGCATCGGTGATATAAGCAAAATTACCGATCCGAAATCCCAGTACGGGCATTTTATAATGCAAAACCGGAATAGGAACCACTTGAATATCATCTATGTAAAAAGGCCGGTCGTCGATCACATGATAGTTGATTTCAGGCACACCGGGATAACGGAAAGCTGCGAAGGCATAAGAGAAATCTTTGTATACAACTTCCCGGGTTCCCTCGTTACCGTATACGTCGACAGCTCCTTGTTTCACCCAATTGAAAGCCCGCACATCATCCAAGCCACCGATATGGTCTTTATGGCCATGGGTCAGTAATATCGCCCGCAGGTCTTTCACCTGACTCCGGAGCATTTGATACCGGAAATCGGGTCCTGCATCTATAATAATTTTCTTTCCTTTTATATCCAGCATGGCAGAAGCTCTCAGCCGTTTATCATGTGGATCGGCTGAACGGCATACCGGACAATCACAAGCAATCACGGGAATACCCTGTGATGTTCCACTTCCCAGAATAGTTAATTTCATACAGTCTTAAATTGTCTCCACAAAGATAACATATATTACAAAATTGGTGTTACCTTTGAACAGATTTTAATTCCTAAAATGTCTATCGATTTCTGAATTTTAATATGGGAAAATTATTTCTGATTCCCAATACGTTGGGAGATTCAAATATCCATGGGGTGTTACCTTCCGAAGTGATCGCCCGCATTAAAAATATAAAAATATTCGCCAGCGAAAACCCCAAAAATACCCGTCGTTTCTTGAAACAGATCGATAAATCGATTGTTTTGGAGGAATTGACTTTTTTGGAATTAAACGAACATTCGGATCGCAAAGCAGTCGAAGCTTGTTTGCCTTACCTGGAGAAAGAGGATGTCGGTATTATTTCAGAGGCCGGTTGTCCGGGAATCGCAGATCCCGGAGCAGAATTGGTCGCTTTAGCCCATCGGAAAGCGATTCAAGTTGTGCCGCTGGTCGGTCCATCGTCGATTTTGTTGGCTTTAATCGCTTCGGGCTGTAACGGCCAGCATTTTTCATTTAACGGTTATCTGCCCGTAAAGAGCCCCGAAAGAAATAAAGCCTTAAAAAATTTTGAACGCCAGTCACAAGCTGAAAACCGAACCCAGATTTTTATCGAAACCCCTTACCGGAATCTGAAGCTTTTTGAAGAAATGCTTCAAGTATTACATCCTCAAACTTTACTTTCGATAGCTTGTGATATTACTACTGAAAATGAATATATCAGAACAATGTCTATTCAGGATTGGAAGAAACAGAAACCGGATATCAATAAACGGCCGGCGATCTTTCTGATCTATGCTTCTGCCGGAATTAAAACCCGCTGACCGGAAACAACCTGCAAAAAATACCGTAAACCGAATATGAACTAAAATATTTCGTTTATGGAAAAATCTATCAGAATCGCCCAGATTCTTGGCGATAAGCAAGAATATTATTTAGGACATTCTTGTAAAACGATCGACAAATCACTTCTCTACACTCCAGGGCCTGATGTTATTGAAAAGGTTTGGATGAATAGCGACCGGAATCTCCCGACCCTGAATAATATGCGGAGATTGTTGATGCAGGGAAGATTGGCCAATACCGGATATGTATCCATTTTGCCGGTAGATCAGGGGGTCGAACACACGGCAGGGGCTTCTTTCGCTCCTAATCCGCTGTATTTCGATCCGGAAAACATCGTTAAACTAGCTATTGAAGGAGGATGTAATGCCGTTGTTTCTACTTTCGGAGTTTTGGGGAGTGTCGCCCGGAAGTATGCCCATAAAATACCGTTTGTAGTAAAAATCAATCACAACGAACTTCTTAGTTATCCCAATTCATACGACCAGATTTTATTCGGTCAGGTCAAAGAAGCCTGGGATATGGGAGCCATCGGAATCGGTGCGACTATTTATTTCGGTTCACCGGAAAGTCGCAGACAACTGGTCGAAATTGCGAAAATATTCGGTCAGGCGCATGAATTAGGTATGTTTACCATTTTATGGTGTTATCTGCGGAATCCGGCATTCAAAAAATTCGGTAAGGATTATCATGTTGCAGCCGATCTGACCGGGCAGGCAAATCATCTGGGCGTGAGTATAGAAGCAGATATCATAAAACAGAAACTTCCCGAGAACAACGGTGGTTTTTCTGCCTTGAATTATTCTAAATCCGATCAACGGATGTACACTGAATTAACCTCCGAACATCCGATCGATCTATGCCGCTATCAAGTGGCTAATTGTTATATGGGACGTATCGGCCTGATCAATTCGGGCGGGGAATCCCACGGGGAAAGTGACTTAAAAGAAGCTGTCATCACCGCTGTAGTCAATAAAAGAGCCGGCGGTATGGGCTTGATTTCAGGCCGAAAAGCCTTCCAAAAACCAATGGCTGAAGGAGTTCAATTATTACATGCCATACAGGATGTCTATCTGGATTCCCATATTAAACTGGCTTAAATATTAGAAATGGACAGATTTTCAATTTATAAATTCCTTGGATCCTACAGGACTGGCACTTTATTTCCGATCGGTCACACCAGCGACCGTAGAGACACGTCTATAGGGTCCAGGGAATTGAGGAACTTTAAACAAAAAAGATTCACTTTTTTTGTCCTTGTTTGGCTACTGCTTCCATCAATTTCTTAATTTCTTCGGGATCTCCCAGAAAATAGTCGTTGATCAGGCGAAGGTCATTGTCGAAATCAAAAACATAAGGTACGGCTGTAGGAAGGTTCAAACCGACGATATCTTCATCGGAAATATTTTTCAGGTATTTAATGATTCCTCTCAAGCTGTTTCCGTGCGCAGTAACCAAAATTTGATCGATATGTGTCAATGAAGGAAATATTTCTTCTTTCCAATAAGGTAAGATACGTTCGACAGTATCTTTCAAAGATTCTGTTTCAGGCAATAAGGCTGGCGGTACATCTTTATATCTGGGATCGAATCGGGGATTCCGTGGATCTTCCGGTGATAAAGCCGGGGCCGGAATATCATAACTTCGCCGCCAGATCAATACTTGTTCGTCACCGTATCGGGCAGCAGTCGTACTTTTATTGAGTCCTTGCAGAGCCCCGTAATGTTTTTCGTTCAGCCGCCAGTTTTTCTCTACCGGAATCCAATCCTGGTCTAAACGGTCGAGTACATAATTCTGTGTTTTAATGGCTCTTTTCAGATAAGAAGTATAGGCTTTGTCGAATACAAATCCCTTTTCTTTCAGTAAATCTCCGGCTTTGATGGCTTCTTGAATCCCTTTGGGAGATAAATCGACATCCGTCCAGCCGGTAAATTTATTTTCCTGATTCCACAGACTTTCTCCGTGGCGTAATAAAACGATCCTTTTCATCCTATTTCGATTTAATGTTTCTAAATCATACGATGCAAGGCCCGTCAGAGTTTTATATCCCGCAGGTAAAGCTTACCCGCGGGATGTGGGATTATTTTTTGAAATATCTGTTGTACAGACCTTCAAACCCTTTTCCATGACGGGCTTCGTCTTTACACATTTCATGAACGGTATCGTGGATAGCATCCAGGTTGAGTTTTTTAGCCAGCGTAGCGATTCTCTTCTTGTCTTCACAAGCACCGGCTTCAGCTTCCATTCTTTTTTTCAGGTTGGTCTCGGTATCCCAGACACATTCGCCGAGCAACTCACAAAATTTAGCTGCATGTTCTGCTTCTTCCCAGGCATAACGCTTGAAAGCTTCCGCCACTTCCGGATAACCTTCCCGGTCTGCCTGACGACTCATAGCCAAATACATCCCTACTTCGGTACATTCTCCAGTGAAATGAGCTTTCAGTCCTTCTAAAACTTCAGCATCTACTCCTTTAGCTACACCGATCACATGTTCGTCTGCAAAAGTTAAAGCACCTTCGGTTTCAACCAATTCTTTGAATTTACTTCTTGGAACTTTACACTGAGGACAGAATTCAGGAGCTTCTTCACCTTCATAAACATAACCACATACCGTACAGATAAACTTTTTCATAACGTCTTGATTTTATTGATTAATATAATTTAAAGGGGTTACTACCCTGCCGTTTTATTTCTACAAGCTTTACAATATCCTTTATAATAAAGATGGGTTTCCGTGACATACAAATCCCCGATCTGTTTGGTATTTAATAATCCTATTTTTTCAACCGGAATATCGAACACCCGATTACACGCACAACACTGGAAATGAGCATGACAGGAAGTATCGATGTCGAACCGAACATTTTTATCGTCGATAACCAGTGGAAGTACCGCTCCTTGCTCGGCAAACAGACGCATCGTATTGTATACCGTCGTTTTAGACAAAGTAGGTACTTGGATACACAATGCATGATATATATCGTCGGCAGTAGGATGAATACGGTTTTCCATCAGATATTCTACAATAGCTATCCGTTGCAAAGAAGGTTTAATCCCACACTTTTCCAAATAATCCCGTGCATTGATATTTGTATTCATTGTTAAATTGTAATCATTACAAATTTATAACGAATACAAAATTACAACTTTTTAGTAAAAAACAAAAATTTCAATGTTTTTTAGAGGAAAAAATTAATCTGCTATTTTTACTCTATCCTTCCATTTTATTTGTAGTTTTGTAACATGTTTTTTCTGGGAATGTCAGCACACCTATTTATTTACCTGCTGGTTCCGGCCTTTTTGATCGTGTGTTTTTATTTCAGAGGCGCTGCAGGTAGTCCGGAAGTCGATCCAATACTCCCGGAAGCTGTTGTGTATCAACAAACCGGAACATCTTCTTTTGAAAAGGCTTACTTTTATCAGGTTGAAAAACAAGAACAAGAAACTTATTCCAAGGCAGAGGTATTCTGTGACTGCAAGCCGGATCTTCCGTTATTTCAATCCGTTTTTTACCTCTCTCCTGCCCTTACCCACCTGCTTTTACGGGCACCTCCTGCAACTGTTTAAACTTATTTATTCGGCTGCCCGAATTTTACCAACATCGTTTTTTAATTAAAAAAAATTCAATATGCGTTTTATTTTTTGCATTATTGGTGTATTACTATATAGTGGACTTTCTGCGCAACAAATGTCCGTTTTATCGACGGATTCCACCTACAATATAGTAAGAGAATTACAAGAAGTAGTCGTTACCGCCGAAAAGAGAGAACTGAATCCAGGTGATATTCCGACCGCTTTAACGGTCATTACCCCCCGTTCTATTCCCGGAGAGAACAATCCGGATTTACGGAATATTTCCGGAATAGTTCCTAATTTTTATATGCAGGAAGGAGGGTTAAAATTATCAACTCCCCTCTATATCCGCGGTATCGGTACTGTTTCGGGTACCCCACCTGTCGGACTTTATGTAGACGGTGTACCCGTATTCGATAAGAACGCCTTTGTCTTCGATTTATACGACATCCGGCAAATCGAAGTGCTGCGCGGACCTCAAACGACCTTGTACGGGCGTAATAGTATCAACGGTTTGATCAATATAAACACCAATCCCCCGTCGGATGTATTCGCTGCACAGGTAAAAATAGGATATTCCAGTTACCGGTCACAAAATTATAATTTAGTCCTGAACCTTCCCTGGAAACGTTTATATAATAAATTGTCTTTCTCGTACAATAAGTCTGAAGGCTATTTCAAAAATCACTATGAACAAGACCGGAAATCCAATCCTTCGGACTCCTATAATATTCGTTATCAGGGGAATGTATTTACGAAAAATAACTGGAAAATTGGCTTCGGTATAAACTTCAACCATTCCTTCGACGGAGGTTATGCCTATGCTGCGATCGATTCGTTGAAAGTACATCGCTATACGGTAAATTACAATATACCTTCTTCTTATAAGCGCGACCTGCTTTCTTCCTATCTGAATTTGAAAAAGAAATGGCAAAGACTTGCTTTTAATACGGTCACTTCTTATTCCCGGACGCAGGACAGACAGATGCTCGATGCAGATTTTACTTATCTGGATGTATTCGATAACGGTAAAAAATCCAGGCAGAACTTACTGACTCAGGAGTTCAATATCCAGTCGAATGAAAACCGGCATGTCGATTGGACTGCCGGGGCTTTCGGTTTTTATAAAGATCTGACGAATCGTTATCTGGCGACCTTTGGGGAAGACAAGGCTTATTTATTGCCCATGGCTTTGGATAACGCTAAGTACCATAATAATACGGTAACCTGGGGAATAGCCGGATACGGTCAGGTAACCCTAAAGGAAATATGGCCGGGTATGTCCCTGACGGCAGGTTTGCGGTATGATTACGAAAAATCGGAATTGAACTACCGGGATAGTTTGTTGTTCAGTGGACAACAACAATATACAAGTTACCACGATTCGAAGGAAGATAAAGGTTTTAAAACCTGGTTACCCAAGTTTTCACTTTTACAGAGATGGAACGATAACCTGTCTTTATATTTGAGTGTTTCTAAAGGCTATAAAGCCGGGGGCTACAACATTATCGTCAATGAGATGAGCTCACAGGTGGTCGATCTCCGCTATGATGAAGAGAAACTTTGGAATTATGAGATCGGTATGAAATATTTCAGTTCCGATTATAAATTCAATCTGAATGCTGCTCTGTTCTACATCGATTGGAAAGACCAGCAGATCTTCGTCATGGGAATGATGGGACCTGGCATAAAGAATGCCGGTGATGCTCATAGTCTGGGAGGTGAAATGGATTTGCGCTGGGAATTTTTGCCTAATCTCACTTATATACTATCGGCCGGATATAGCCATGCTGAATATTACCACAATCTGGATAAATCCCATGAAGGCAATCGGATCGTCATGGCTCCTGAGTTTACAGGCAATACGGGTTTCATTTACCAGAAAGCGGTTAAAACTTCCTGTTTTCGTTCATTTGCCGCTTCAACGACTGTGACTGGATTCGGGACACAATATTTCGATGAAGCCAATCTGCTGAAACAAAAACCTTATTTTTTGTGGAATCTGGATCTTTCTATTTCGGGTAAATACGCCGATTTTAGGATATGGGGGAAGAACATACTGGATAAAGCTTTCTTTACTTATATGCTGAACAATCCTGTCGGTCAAAAATTACCGATCTATAACGATATGGGACAATCCGGAGCCCCTGCCCGCTTCGGTGCTTCTGTTACTTTTAAAATTTAATTATTAAAACTTTGAATATGAAAACATTAATCTCTTTATTCCTGATAAGCTTTGTTGCGTTTTGCACGATATCCTGTAACGACGACGATAAGGATACACCCGATCTGGCCAATAGATACGGGGCATACGAAAAACCCCATTTTGCATTCGAGTATGCCAGCGATACCATTCGTATCGGCATGAAACCGTATTATGAAAAGAAAATCGCTGTGACAGAGTTTAAAGCTATGTTCAATGCCATGGCAACCGAAAAAATGGGAGCCTATTTCAAGGGAATCCAGTTTAAAGAAAATAAGCAGCTGATCATTTCAGCCCGGATGAAAGATGGTGACGTGTACAATCTCCCCGGAACCTACGAGTTATCGGGTAATTATTTGCAGATTACTTTAGACAAAGAGGTCATGGCGCATCTGATGGGAGATAAAGCGGCCAATATTCCTGCTATCAGTTTCAAGTACGATATCCGGGGAAAACAGATGACGATGTATTTCGATAAAGTTTACCTTCAGGTGATTTATTCCATGATGGAAAATCAGATTGCCGCTATGATCGTCGATATGATGGAAATAGATTTCAGCCAGATGCCGGAAGGCATGGAAGCCATGATTATGAAAGAGGTAAAAAATCAGCTGGGAGAAATTTTGACACAAATCCGTAAAATAGAAATCGGCTTTGTACTTATGTTGGATGAGTTGGATTATGCATAACAGATGATTACAAATACAAAAAAAACGGTTGAATGAGTATTTCAACCGTTTTTTTTGTATTACTTTAGAAACATTGAATTTTATCGTTACGTATTAATACTAATATCAACTATCAAATCTTATTTATTATGAATACAGAATCTTGTCATTGCGGTTTGCTTTCATGCAAAGAAGTTAACACCAGAGATAAAGACAATAAGTTTACCCTTCAACCTCTGCCCTACGCAGAAAATAGTCTGGAACCTTACATCAGCGAAAAGACGGTCAAATTCCATTATGGTAAACATTTGGCTGCTTATATCGACAATACCAACAAATTGAAGGCCGGAACTCAATTCGACGATCAGCCGATCCATGAAATCATCAAGAAAGCGTCCGGCGGTTTATTCAATAATGCAGCTCAGGTTTTTAATCATTATTTTTATTTCGAAGCCCTGCACCATTCCGGAGTACAGGCTCCCCGAGGCAAATTAAGCAATCTGCTGGAAAAAAATTTCGGCAGTTTCGAGGATTTCAAGGAAAAATTCACCCAAGCCGGAACGGCTCTCTTCGGATCAGGCTGGGTATGGTTGGTACAGGAAGATGATAAATTAGAGATTTGGCCGGCTCCGAATGCCGAAAATCCATTGAAAAACGGTAAATATCCCTTGTTAACCATGGATGTCTGGGAGCATGCTTACTACCTCGACACACAAAATGCAAGAGCAAAATACATTGAAAATTTCTGGCAAATAGTCAACTGGGAAGTTGTAGAGAAAAGAGTAAAATAAAAAACAGAACTAAAAAAACGCTCATCTGCCCCAAAGCTTAGACAGATGAGCGTTTTTTTTAATCGGTAACAATGACCATCTCGTCGATCAGATGACTGGCTCCGGCTAATTTATCGATGATAAAAAGGACATAGCGGATATCCACCGAAATGTTCCGGCATATTTCAGCGTCATATTGCATATCCGACATCACGCCATCCCAAGCCCGGTCGAAGTTCAGACCGATCAAGTGGCCTTCGGCATTTAAAACCGGACTACCGGAATTTCCACCGGTAGTATGATTGGTGGCTATAAAACAAACCGGAATTTCTCCGTTTTGGGTATAATTTCCGAAATCTTGATTCTGATAAATCTCTCTCAACCGTTGCGGAACATTATAATCATAGATTTCAGGATTATCTTTTTCCATAATCCCATTTAAAGTCGTATAATGTTTGTAATAAACCGCATCACATGGCGAATAGCCCTGTACTTTTCCGTAAGCGACCCTCAGTGTAGAGTTGGCGTCTGCATAAAAGGTTTTATCCGGCTGCATTTCCATCAAACCGGCAAGCCAAATTTGATTTAAGCGGGTAATTTCTTTTTCTATTTTAGCTAATTCGGGAAATATATTTTGCGCATAAAAAGTATTCATCGAAAGCGATAGACGGTAAGCCGGATCTTTCTCTAACTTTTTATAGGTATCCGGAGTAGCTTGCGCGATGAGTTTCATCGTATTTTCCTGATCTGCAAGTATAGATTTAGAGAAAAGCGTCTGTACATAAGCTTCGATGCCTTTTTTCCGGTTAGCCAGTTGCACTTCTTCCGGAATCCAGTCCGGAGTCAGGTTCTGATTATAAAGCCGCAACATCTCCACCAGGATTTTCTGATCGGTAGCTGCATCATAATCCTTATAAAACTCCTCAGCTTCTGCTTTCAGTTGCTCTTTGGCTTCCTCTAGCTTTTCGGCAGAAACGTTCAGTTTTTTATAAATATCGGCTGCCCAGCCAACGATCTCGGCACCTCGTTTACCGGCTTCATTAAGATAAGAAGCGGCCAGTATCAGGTCTTTTCTCTTCTGATAGAGTTCCTTGTACTGATTCAGTAAGCTATTGTATTCTTTTTTATCTGCAGCCCATTGTAGAAATTCTTTTTCCTGCTGTTGTTTCAAGGCAATCGTATTGAATCTTTTCAGCCCTTTGGTTTCTCCCTGCCACTTTTTCCAGGCATTCGCAACACTGGCAGCTTTGGAAGCATATTTGATCCGCAGCAATTCATCCGATTCCATGGCGTCGTTGATGATATTCAATTTTGCCGTACGGATAGCTATCTTATGCGGATTTTCTATGTTCTGAAGCTGTTCTATCGCATAAGAAGTCAGGTATTCATTAGTAGTCCCGGGATATCCGAAAACCATCGTAAAATCTCCTTCCTGTACCCCTTTATTGGAAATTTTGAAGAAAGTCGCCGGACGGTAGGGTTTGTTGTCGGCCGAATAAGCCGCAGGTTCATTATTCGCATCGGCATAGATACGCAATACCGAAAAATCTCCGGTATGTCTCGGCCACATCCAGTTGTCGGTATCTCCTCCGAATTTACCGATAGCCGATGGTGGTGCGCCTACTAAACGAACGTCTTTGTAAATTTTAAATACCGACATAAAATATTGATTCCCATTAAAATATGGCTTAATATTCGCCATTAGGTTAGTCCCTTTGACTGCTTCTGCTTCCAATTGTTTACAAATGGAGGTAATCTTTGCATTCTTTTCTTGTTCGGTCATTTCCGGAGATAATTGTGCCTTCACTTTTTCAGTCACATCCTCCATGCGGACTAAAATAGAAGCTGTCACTCCCGGATTAGCCAATTCCTCTGCTTTGGTCTTAGCCCAAAAACCATCTCTCAGATAGTTGTGTTCCAAACTACTGTGGTTCTGAATCATGTCGAAGGAACAATGGTGATTGGTTACTACCAGTCCTTCGTTGCTGATGATTTCACCGGTACAAAAATGAAAAAAAGGCTGCCCTTCCCGACCCAGACCGATAACGGCATCTTTTAAAGAGGCTTTATTAATATCGTAAATATCTTCTGCGGTCAGTTTGAACCCCTCTTTTTGCATGTCTTCGATATTGTATTTCTTCAACAACATGGGAATCCACATGCCTTCGTCGGCATAACAACCTATCCAGCTCATCCATAAAGCCAGAACTAAAAACAGAGCTTTTTTCTTCATAGATTTGGTTTTATTGTTTATAATTTATGTTATGATTTCTTCGGAAAACGTCTCAAAGCTTCGTACAGTTGTTGAACCGGTAGTCCCATGACATTATAAAAAGAACCTTCTATTCTTTCAATCCCGATGTAACCGATCCATTCCTGTATTCCATAAGCACCTGCCTTATCGAAAGGTTTATAGGTATCTACATAACAGGTAATTTCCTGATCCGACAAAGTTTTGAAATAGACGTCCGTATAGGCAGAAAAGGAACGGTGTTCCTGAAGCGTGGTCAGACACACTCCGGTGATAACCTGATGTTTTCTTCCCGATAATCGATGTAGCATTTCGATTGCATGTTCCCGGTTTTCAGGCTTGCCGAGTATCTTCGCATCCAAGCAGACCACGGTATCGGCTGTAATCAATAACTCACCTTCTTTCAGTTCCCCGTCGAACGCTTTGGCTTTCAAACCAGCCAGATATTCCGGAACCTCCTCTACGGCCAATCCCTCAGGCCAGATTTCTTCCGTATGTTTTAGTCTTACTTCAAACTTAAATCCGGCATCACACATCAACTGATGCCGTCTTGGAGAAGCCGAAGCCAATATTAATTTATATTCCATAGATCTTATTTTTATTATCCGATCGTTCAATCTGCAAAAATAAGGAGAAAGAAATGTCTTAAAAATACACTGACACCCAAACACAATACCATAATCAGACGAATCAGCCACAATTGGAAGCGTCTTTTCCGCTTACCGCTCAAGATGGAGATGATATATATCCCATAAGGAAGCAACAAAGCGAAGATGATGTAAATCAGTATGGCTAAAGAAGCTGAGAATTCGACGAAATAGGCCAGCACAGCCGAAATCATAGCTACACCTGCTAAAGCGGTAATAATTCCTTCTGCCGCCCTGATTCCCAACTTTACAGGAATGGTATGATTCCCGTTTTCCCGGTCTCCTTCTACCGTGTATATATCCTTATTGATCTCATACATCAAAGTATTCAAAAAGATAAACCAGGCGAATCCAAATACCCAATCGAACATGTATAAAAAATTCGTTCCGGTTTCGATGAGGAGTTCTGCATAAGCCATATTCAATAACGGAATTTCGTAAACGATAGCACTGATTGGAATCAAAGAAGCCAGTATACCCACCAACAAATTTCCCGTCAAAAAATATTTCTTGTAAGTAGAAGAATAGAACCAAAGGATTCCGGATACCAACAGGAACAGGATTCCGATTTTCCAGACTCCCACGGCAAATCCCAGATAAAAGGCGATAGAAACGGCAAACAGGTTAAGTACAGTATGTAACGATATGGCCACTCTCCGGCTAATGCTTTTTCCTACAACGACCTTTTTAATTCCTGAAATCCGATCGCTTTTGGTATCGAAATAATCGTTGATCACATAAGCCCCCGATATCAGACAGCATACGGCAACAACGAGCAGAAAAAACGCCCACCCGGTCATTTGTAAAGCCAATCCATTGATATCCAGCATCGGCCGAATGACCAGATAACGCATGGCATACATCGTCAGAGCTGCAAAAGCAATTGTACGAATCCGTATTAACCGAAGTATCTCATACATACTTACTTATTATTATATAAATAAACTTTTTCTTCAATTTACATGCTTTTTACATAACAGTTGGTATCCATCCAATCTCCCTTCGCTTTCAGCACCTGGGAAATAACATCTCTTACACATCCGTCTCCTCCAGTGATATCAGAAATATACCTGGCAACCGATTTGATTTCCTCGCAAGCATCCAGCGGGCAAACCGGTAATCCGACTTGGGTCATCACTTTATAATCCGGAATGTCGTCGCCCATATACATAATGGCTTCTTTGTCCAGTGAATAACGTTGTTCGATTTCTGCTAAAGCCTCTGTTTTATTAGCGACTTTGAGATAAATATCCTCCGGTCTGACTCCTAATTTCTCCAAACGTTCGCGTACGCCCGGTGCCCCACCTCCCGAAATAACGGCAATGATATACCCTTTCCGGATAGCGTACATAATGGCATATCCGTCTTTCGTACAGGAAGTTCTTATCAATTCTCCGTCCGGTGTGAGATTTTGGGATTGATGTGACAATACTCCGTCGACATCGAATACAAAAGCCCGTATTTTTTTAAGTTCGTCTTTAAAAAATTTCATTTTCTATTTTGATTACCACAAAGTTAACATTAAAGGTTTATTATCGCTCTCCGCTTTCTGTTCGGCAGACTTCAATACGGAAGCACGGATAGAATCAGAAAGTTGGGTATACAAATTTAATAATTTCCGGTTATCTTTCAGCATCGCCTTATGCATACCCAGGATCGACTCATCTCCCCGGCGGGCAGGACCTGTCTGGGCATTTTCGGGAGTCATCAGCATGACTTTGTGAGCCGTTTCAAAAATCAAAGGGCGTAATAAACTGAAATCCAATCCTTCCTGTTCCAAAATCTGCCCGGCAATACCGTATAAATGATTGACGAAATTATTGGCAAAGACTGCAGCCAAGTGCAAAGTTTTCCTTTTCTCTGAAGAAATTTCCTCTACTCTCACCGACAAGAGTCTTGTCAATCCCCGGAGCACTTCCAGAACCTCCGGATTCGAAGCCTCGATACACAAGGGGATCTCTTTAAAATCCAGATCCCTCTTTTTGGTAAAAGTCTGTAAAGGATACAAAACTCCGTAATAAGTGACATAGGGCTTAAAAATATCCATGGGCAAACTGCCGGACGTATGCAGGATTATAGCCTCTTTATTGATCCGGATACTCTTGAACAGTGAGAGTAATGCATCGTCACTTACACAAAAAATATAAATATCCCCATCCGGATAGATACCGAAAAGATCAGCAGTATAAGTAATACCGGTTTTCCTGCCTAATTCCCGGGCCGATTCGATACTCCGGCTATAAATCTGACACAAATTCAACCCTGCTTTCAATAAGGCAGGAGCTAAATGATGAGCGACATTCCCTGCTCCGATCAATATGATCCGTTTATCCTTCATTCTCAAATGCTATATTTTTCGGTTTTATCCGGCCTTCCTTCAAATGATTCACCAAACGCCGGCAAGCCTGACAAATATCCTGATAAAACACGTCGGCTATTAAAACTAATTTTCCTCCGGAATACTGTAAATGCTGATAACGACCGGCAGGATCTGCATGGTTTAAAAGCAACAAATCCCCTCCTGGAATAAATGTATGTGTCATTTGGTTGCGCAATTTATCATATAAATAAAGCTTATCGTTCAACAAACGATATCTTCCTCCGAACAACCGGTTTACACTATTTGAAAACCGACGGGAAGACTGTCCTTTCGCTTTCATCGGTTTATTGTCCAGAAAGCCGCCCAATACCTCGATCGCCTGTCCCATCAATACAAATGGCATATAAGAAATTTCTATTTCCTGCATTTTACCCAGCTCCCGGATAATCACCTCTTCCAGGAACAGCTCGATCTGTTGTATTTGTAAGCTATTCTCCATAAATGTGCCCAAAATTACGCCAAATTATTGAGAAACGGAAATAGGTATTTTGTATCTTTGTAAAAACTTATAAGAATAAACGATTTGAATATTGTAAAGCCATGATTTTACAGAATAACCTTGTTACATCAGAGGCCGGATTTTCAGAAAAAATATTTGAAAAGGGCCTGAGCATATACGAAGTGATCCGGATTTTTAAAGGGAATCCCATCTTCTTAAAAGATAATCTCTTAAGATTGGATAATTCACTAAAAAAATCAAACATCGATATTCATGTGGAAGATTTAAACCTACCGGATAAATTGCAGCATTTTATCCGGCTGGAAAACATGACCGAAGGTAATCTGAAATACGTACTGCATTTTACATCGGGCAAACCGGATGAATATATTTTCCAAATTCCGCATGCTTATCCCACTTCCGAAGATTATAAACAAGGAGTTCCGACCCTGACTTATTCCGCCATGCGTGAAAATCCCGGTGTAAAATACATCAATACGGATTTACGGACACGTACGAACCGACTGATAAAACAAAAACAGGTGTACGAGGTCTTATTGGTCGATAAAGAAGGATATATCACAGAAGGTTCCCGTTCCAATGTGTTCTTTATCGGGGACAATGTCATCTTTACTGCCCCTTTAGAGTATGTTCTTCCCGGCACAAGCCGGAAAAGAGTATTCGATATTTGCCATAAACATCGGTTTCCGATCATTGAAAAGCGTATTCCTGTCTCTGAATTAGCCCGGTATGATGCTGCTTTTCTGTCCGGGACTTCTCCTCTAATTTTGCCAATCAACCGAATCGATGAACTTCGTTTCGATCCCGGATTACCATTATTACAAGAACTGATGAAATATTATTTCAGATTGCTTGAAGAGTGTTAAAGCCACTTTTAGGTAATATTAAGAAGTTTTTATTCCCCAAAAGTTTTATAAAAGTCATCTTTTTTATAATATTGCAAAATAATGGTATTAAAACTCGTTCGATGAGCATCTTGTGTATGAGATCCGCTCATTACAACATTAAAATAAGTAATGAAATATATTATATTGATACTGGTCGCCGGACTGATTATTTTTGTAAAGCCCTGGAGAATGAGTCTGGAAGAGAGTATATTTTCCCCGGCTGAAGATACGACCTTGTTATCTTCAACCTTTTCCTCCGATTCGCTTATGCTTTTCCCTGCAAATCAAGTTATTAATAACAATGACTCTGAATTGGACATCACCTTGAAATTCGATCGGATAATCCGAAAATTTATGCAAAAATGGGAAATTAAGGGAGCTTCTTTTGCTTTGATGAAGGACGATCGTTTGATTTATAGTAAAGGATATGGCTTTGCCGATGAAGAAGAAAACGTCCCCATGGATGTCATGCATGTTTTCCGGATAGCTTCTATCTCCAAGTTAATTACTGCCGTGGCTATCATGAAGTTGCAGGAAGAAGGTAAACTGACTTTACAGGATCGGGTTTTCGGTCCCGAGGGAATTTTAAACGATACCATTTTTTCAGATATAAAAGACCCCCGTACGACTAAAATCACCGTCGAAAATTTATTACGTCATCAGGGAGGATTTTCTATTGCCTACGGTGACCCCATGTTTTGTCCGGTTGAGATTGCCAGGAAAATGCAGGTACCTCCTCCTGCCGATCTGAATACGATGATACGATTCGTGCTTTCCCGAAGATTGGGATTTACTCCCGGTTCCGGAGCCCGCTATTCCAATATCGGTTACGGCATCTTATCTAAAGTGATAGAAAAGGTCTCGGGTGAAGATTACGAACTTTATGTAAAAAGACATATCTTGCGTCCTGCCGGTTGTTTCGACATGCATTTAGGTAAAAATCTGTATGATGATAAATTGCCTAATGAGGTAAAATATTATGAAGTTTCCAATGCAGAACAGATTCAGGCTTGTGATGGAAGCGGAAAATTGGTTGCACGTAGTAATGGTGGCAATAATATTGAAGAACTCTACGGTGCAGGTGGTTGGGTCGCTTCTCCAGCCGAACTTTTACGTTTCCTGGCAGTCATCGATAAAGATCCGGGTATCCCCGATCTGCTGAGTGATGCGTCGATCGACTACATGACCCAGGAAGTTCCCAGTGCCTACCCCATCGGTTGGATAGAGACGACTAGCCGGGGAGAATGGTTTCGTAGCGGTACATTAGCAGGTACCAGTGCATTGATGAAAAAGCAAAAAGACGGTTATTCGTGGGTATTCCTGACCAACACCAGCAGCTGGAAGGGCTCGCGTTTCCCTCATTACATCGACAATGCGGTAAGACAAGCTATGGCTTCTGTCCATTCATGGCCCGAACGCGATTTGTTTGAAATGCAACGATTCGATCATGAAAAACTTCTGGTTATTCGCTAATATCCTAAAATTAATATAAAATTGCTGCTTTTCTTTGAGTTTTGATTTCATTTTACAACTTTTGTAGTAAAATAATTAATAATCTAAACTCAACAGTGAAAGTATGTCATTTCAAATTTTAACCATCAATCCGGGATCGACCTCTACAAAAATTGCGATTTTTGAAGATGAAAAAGAGATCTTTTCCAAAACACTCCGTCATACAGCCGAGGAACTGAGTCCTTATGCAACCGTCGCTTCACAATTCCAATTCCGGAAGAATATCATTTTATCCGAATTGCAGCAAGCAGGTTGGGACATTCACGGCTTTCATGCAATCGTTGGCAGAGGCGGTTTAGTTAAACCGATCGAATCGGGAATCTATGAGGTAAATGATGCCTTGGCTCATGATCTGGAGTATCCGGTAATGGGAGAGCATGCTTCGAATTTGGGAGGATTGATCGCCCGGGATATCGTACGTGAAATGCATAACGGAACTAAAGCCTATATCGCAGACCCGGTTGTTGTGGATGAACTGGATCCGATCGCCCGGCTTTCCGGTCAC
Organism: Odoribacter splanchnicus DSM 20712; assembly: GCF_000190535.1. Lineage (GTDB taxonomy): Bacteria > Bacteroidota > Bacteroidia > Bacteroidales > Marinifilaceae > Odoribacter > Odoribacter splanchnicus. Next base: position 821,293 of record NC_015160.1, on the reverse strand, counting down.
CCTGCCCTTTCCAGGGTATCTATTTTCCATGCTTTGAATCAGAAAGTCATTGCACGAACCTATGCACGGGAAGTCGGGAAAAAATACGAAGAAATGAACCTGATCGTCGCCCATATGGGAGGTGGAGTCTCGGTCGGTGCACATTGTTGCGGACGTGTCGTCGATGTCAATAATGCCCTGGACGGAGACGGTCCCTTCTCCCCTGAACGCTCGGGAGGTCTTCCGACAGGTGCTTTGGTCGAATTGTGTTTTAGTGGAAAATCAAAGGCCGAAGTCAAGAAAATGCTGAAAGGGAACGGCGGAGTCGTTGCTTATTTGGGAACGAACGATATGCGGCTGGTGGAAGAGAAAGCACCGGTAGATGCAGAATATGGTATGATTCAGGATGCCATGTGTTACCAGATCGGGAAAGAAATCGGAGCTATGGCAGCTGTGTTGAAAGGGAAAGTTGATGCTATTTTACTGACCGGAGGTATTGCTTATGGCAAACCCATCACCGATTATATTACCCGTATGGTCGGCTTTATCGCCCCCGTGAAGGTTTATCCGGGAGAGGATGAAATGCGGGCTTTGGCTATGAATGGCCTGATGGTGTTACGTGGAGAAATGCAGGCAAAAACTTATGCCTGATTTTAGTTCCGATTTTAGGTTTTAAATAACTGCTAAGCTTCGATAGCCGTTTGTTTAAAATCTAAAATCGGCTTTTTCTTATCTGGCTCGGGTAAAAATATATCTTTCTGTATCCGAGATCTCTTTATTAAACTGAAATCCCTCCCACTCGAACCGGATTATTTCTTCCGGAGTTTCGAGACGATGAAGCAAAATATAACGGGTCATCGCTCCCCTGGCTTGTTTGGCATAAGTACGAATCGTTTCATATTTTCCATTCCGCCATTCCTGAAATTCCGGAGTTATCACTCTCACTTGTGCCCGGAGTTCTTTCTCATCGAAAGCTCCCCATACATCCAAACTGGCCAGATTGATCAATATTCCACCCGAACGCTTCACATCGCCGATCAGGGGAGCTGTTAGTTTGGGAAGCCAATATTCATACAAATTTTTCAGGTTCAGCCCTTTCAATTTTAACGTATATGCAAGCCGGTAAGCTTTTATCAGATCCAACGGGCGGAGTAAACCATACAGCACAGAAACAATCCGCAGGTGGTCCTGAATGTAGCCGAGATCGGCCACTGGAATCGTGTCGGTTTGCATGGTTTTGAACACACTCCCGTTATAGGCAAAAAGGGCTTGTTTCATTGGCGTGTCCGCCTGATCGAATTTTTGATAACGGTTGTAATTTTCCTCTGCCAGAGATTTGCTGACTTTCAGTAATTTCTGCAATTCTTCAACACCATATTGTTGCATTTTTCCAACCAACAGATCGGCATCTTGCTGAAATAAAGGCCAAGTAAACGGATAAGTATCTCCCAAAGTTTTCATATCCATAGTTTTGGCCGGCGAAAGGATAATGAGCATAAATTTCGATTTTAACTAACAAAAAATTTCCAATAAATTCATATTGGGTAAAGTTATGGATTTTTCACGGATAATAATTCGTTGTATTTAAAATAATAGCTTATCTTTGCGAGGTATTTGAGAATTGAATCAGTTTGTATTTAAAGCGACTTGCCTTCATGTATAATGTATCGTTAAGTAGACTTTCCTTCAGCTATCAACCTCATTTCGAATTTATTTTTAGACAATAAAGTTTTATACTTAATGAACATTTACATTTCAAATTTAAGTTATGCCGTAAATGATGGCGACTTAAAAGATTTATTTGGGGAATATGGAGAAATTTCCTCTGCAAAGGTAATTACTGATCGTGAAACCGGTAGATCACGTGGCTTTGGTTTCGTAGAAATGGCTGACGATGCACAAGGACAAAAAGCTATCGACGAACTGAATCAGGCTGAATATGATGGAAAAGTAATCAACGTAACTGTAGCTCGTCCTAGAACAGAACGTCCTGCAGGAAATCGTGGCGGTTTCCACCGTAACAACAACTTCAACGGTGAACGCAAAGAAAGAAGATACTAAAGTTGTGGAGGCTGTCTCATTCTGAAGTTCAGCCTCTTTTTTCAACTCATAAATAGTCTTTGCTTTTATTTTCATATTTGTCGTTTTCATTTTTTTTCTATCCTGTTTAAATTCTGTTTCCACTTTTTTTATATCACAAAGCTCGGAGCTTTTAGCTCCCTCATTACTTTGAAGGTTTCTGATCCGATGGGTTTGGCTTTGATTTCCCCGAAAGCTACATAAACCGAAATAAATTCTCCGGAACAAAGAGGATGAGACCGATTATCGTTGGAAGTATCAGTTTTAAAAATTATCTTTGTTTTCGAGGATATTCCTAAAAATGTGAAATTTCAGAGATATCAGAGACAGGTTTTAGCTAATTTTACTTCATGATCCAACATGCTTCGATAGACGACAGTACTCTTTTCGAACGTATTACCCGGCATGATGCCGAGGCTTTCGGAATCGTTATGCGGCGTTATGCAGGTGCACTCTATGCTTTTGCATTCAGGATCGTGGGAGATACGTTGGCTGCCGAAGATATTGTACAGGAAGTATTTATCAACCTTTGGGAAAAAAGACGGAAACTATCCCCCGGCCCATCCCTACGTAATTTTCTGTATCTCGCCGTTCGTAATCTATCCCTGAACCACCTTCGGATGCAGAAAAACCATCTTGCCCAAACCAATGCTTATCTGTTTGAACAAAAGGCAGGGCTTTGGGTGATAGAAGAAGAAAGATACCGGCTGCTTTCTGAGGCGATCAAACAACTTCCTCCACGTACAGCCACCGTAATCGGCTATTCCTGCGACGGCTTGTCGCAAGAAGAAATCGCCCGTAAGATGGGAATTACAGTTGCTACCGTAAAATTGCTGAAATCACACGGTATTCAAAAATTGAAAAAGATCCTCGGGCCTTTATCTTTTTTACTTGTGATGATGAAGTAGTTTTTTGGGGCAAGGCCAGAAAAAGTCCGGCTTCCCCCATCAGGAGCTTGCGAAGTGACACGAAGCAGGAAGGAAGTAACGCAGCCCGGTATTTTAAAGTTTATAAATTCTGTAGCCCCTGCGGTACCTTCTTAACGGAACCTCCGATCCCGATCAGCCGTTTCTGCACGTATGTAAAGCGGAATACCCAGTACAGCTGCAACAGGGATGGCAAAGACATTGTCCGGTCCAGCGATTTTCAGTACGAAATCCTGTGGCATGTATCCATAAATGCCTGCACCGAGGGCGACACCAATCAACAAGTATCCCATGATAGGACGCAGGCTTCCCCAAGCACTGGAGAACGCTTCCTTCAGCTTTCGTTTTAGCGGCCATGCCCGTTTATTTTCTCCCGGTTCATCGTTCCCGCCTTTCAACCGGACATTCTTGACATATTTCTGCATCCCTGCTTTTTCAAGCACAAAACCGAACAATACCGAGGCTATAAACGCAAGGATAAAATAGGTTATCATTGCCTTTACACCGACCATCGCTCCGAGCATACCGATGATGATAGGATTAAGCAACGGTGAGGCAATCAGGAACGACATCGTACTGCCGAAAGGTACACCGGCATTGAGGAACCCGACGGTCATCGGGATGGTGGAACAGGCGCAGAACGGTGTCAGCGCACCGAATCAGGCTGCCATCACATTACCAAAAATGCCGCGTCCCGAAAGCCATTTCTTGATTTTTTCCTGCAGGATGTACATCAGGATGATTTCCACTGCCGCACTGATCAGCATGAACAGCGCAATCAGCTCAAACGTGATGAATACAAAGTATTCCAATGTTACAATTAAAGAGTTCATGTATGAATGATTTTATGAATTAAAAACTAAATCAGATTATTGAATTATTTGTCATTTTCAAAAGTTAATTTCCGCAACAACTATTAGATGGATTACGCTCTGTTTCCGATGGACAGCACGTCGCCGGCTGGGGCGAGCCGCAACAAGAAGACGGTTCTTCTGCGTTATCACTGTTTTCGATGTTTCCGCAGCAGCCTGAAGGAGTTATTTCCGTTTGTGATTGTGTAGAACAGCACCCCGAAGAAGTTGTTTCCCCTCTTCTGCCGACAAAAAGCAGTGCGGCTACTATCATTGCATTGTAAGAGGCAAGGAAACAAAGTCCGTCGAGTTCGGTGCGAAGGTCAACAACATACAGATAGACGGCATATCGTTCATCGAACACCTCTCGTTCAAGGCTTTCAACGAAGGTATACGCCTGAAGGACTGTATCCGCATGCAGCAGAAGCTCATGAATGTGAGGGTAAGATGCGTGGCTGCCGATTCCATATATGCCAATAATGCCAACAGAAAGTTCTGTACAAAATATGGAATATCCACATCCTTTGTACGCAAGGGAAGGGCGGCCAGGGATGAATCCTTGAGAAAGGTTCTCAGAAGTGAACTCTCCAAAGAAAGGGCCACCAGGCTTGAAGGCAGCTTCGGCACTCAAAAGCAACATTACTCACTCTCAAGGATAAAGGCACGGAACAGGAAGACGGAAATCCTTTGGATTTTCTTTGGAATACATACGGCAAATGCCATACTGATGATAGATAAGGTCAGGAACAGAGCGCTGAAAGCAGCATGATATGATTTTAACGAAAAAATCAGAAGAGGTCGTCAGACTTCTTCCGGAACGTCATGTCCTGCCTATAAGAGTATATGGGAAAATACAGAAAAATGACAATAAAAATGACATATGAAGTGATTATACTGGGGCATCTTCATATGCCATTGTATTTTATAGGGACATTTACTGAATATTCCCAAATAATTGTGCGTTTTTTTCCGCCGAATCTTTCTTTTTAATCTATTGCGACATCTAAAATATTGTATTTCAATGCGAAAGAAGGCATGCATTTTGACACACCTTCTTTTTATATTGCCTCCTCGGTTCTATGCTATTCGCAAAAATGCAATGCTCCTACTTGAACTCATAAAAAATCAATATCTGCAAATCATCTCCCTCCAATTCGAATAATTTTTTAAGTTTTCCTTTTGCTTCCATGCCACTACGCTCCATTCCTTCTTTCAAAGCTTGAATATCTTTAGACTTGACATGACACATCAATTGTTCTCCTCTACGTTCCATAAAATTCAAAGGAGGAAATACACATGAATTGTAAAAAATTTCATCTTTAAAATAAACCCCCTTTTCAATGCGTTTATCAAACATCAGACGATTAGGTCCATAACCTACCCATAAATGATTTTTTGTTTCAAATATACTCGTTTTAGAATAATAACCGGCAGCCTCTAACTTCTCCTTCAGCCAAGTGCAATCCATATAGCGTTCCATCTTTATATTTGTAGAAGTAGAAGGAGCGGATTTCGTCACATAAGCCGGCATCAAAGACGAATTCTGATAATGAAATATAGTATCGGAAAAAGGCTGTATCAACAGCATGTTACCATCATAAGCATCCATTGCATGCATCGAAAAATTCAACACACCAGCAAATTCACTAGAGACAGGATAATATGACAAAGTATCCCGCATCGTAAATAAAGAATCCATACGAAAATAACCGACGTGATTGTTTTTATTAAAACCATAATAACCGATAAATTCATCTTTAGAACAAGCAACCGCATCCATTACCCAACCGACCCAAGGGCAAGCAATTTTACCGTTTACACGCTTCCCATCGTAATCGTAAAGGTAAACACACCTATCAATGATATCCAATAAACACACTCTATTATTGAATGTATCAACAACAACATTTGTTACGAGACCAAAATCACGTCCTTGTTGTCCTATTTTATTCAAAAATTTTCCATCTATAGAAAAACGATATATATCAGATTGCATCGCCTCTACATTCACGACAAAAACATCATCACCGACAATCTTTAATCTACTGATATTCGTCAAACAACAAGAATCATTTTGCTCCAAGACAACATAATCCCAATCTCTCACTTGCGCAGACAAATCAAATTTACGATTAGTCATATCTTCTATATTTGTTGAATCTAACAAATATGCTTTCTCGGGTTTTCCTACACAACCAACAACATAAATAGCTAACAATAACAATACATAAAACTTCATAATGACCAAATTAAGGAATTACAACTGCTTCTATCTTTTTCAAAAGTCTTTTATAAAAAATAATGGCAAACTTATCACTACATGTTTTCTCTAAATTAGCAAACTGTGAATATAATTCTTGAAGTTTAAAATAAAACACAGCCTGAAAATCATCATCACACGCAGAAATTTTCATTCGTGTTGCCTGCTCTACCAACACATCTACAATATTCCAATACAGATTAACCTCTTCTTCTCGCAAATGTTGAATATCGATACTTTTTCCCTCGAATACGGATTGTATGACCGAAAACCAATCTTCAAACAACTCCACTTTCTCTAAATGCCTCAAAACCTGCTCATCCATCATACATTTCAACACGTCCTGCATATAATCGCTCCCAATATTCACTTCTGCAGCATAAACATTAAAAAAATGCATAATCGCCTTTAGATCTTCACTGTTCGTCACTGTCTGCAATAATGCAACACTACGCAGTAAATTCTCTTTATACAATCTGTTCCGCACGTCACAAATATACTTTTTGCCTTCATCTGTTTCCTGTAATATGCAATTCTTTACTTTGCCATCTACAATCCCACGATAAACCGTCTGTATTGTCTGAATTTGTTTTTCCACTCTCCTTAGAGAATCCGCTATGACATTCTTTTTCTCTATCCCACCCTCCAACAATGTATTTCCATAAGCATATCGGACCAAATCCTCTTTTGCCGATTTTGATTCTATCGTCTGTAATCCTAATACCTGTCCAATCTCTTCAGACAATACCCTACACAACAATTCACCTGCCATTTTCTGACTATCAAAATCAATAAAAGAACCATTATCATCCAAACCATTTAATAAATAATAGCGTTCTCTTTCCTCTTTCCATAATCCATGACCAATATTTATACGACAATGCAAAATCTCCCCGGTTGCTGGATGGAAAATCAAATTATTTGCTACAACAGGATCGCTCAAATCATATGCAATCAAAGCCTTAGGTGTCACACTCGAGACATCATTCTCCAACTTTCGTACCAGCAAGGCATCTTTGTATCCGATTCCTTCAAAAACTTTATTCCAATACCTCACGGCTTTTACAATATATGGAAACCATCTGTCGGGGAAAGATTGCTCAACATAAAATACCAACGGATTCTCTGGCAAAACCTTTTGACCCCTATTATAATTCTTTTTCTTGTCCTTGGGAATCTGTAAACGCCAACGAACAAGTAACGAGTCCTGCTCAACTCCATATGGATATTTCCCATAAACCGAATACTTTACAGAACGAAAACCTTGTGCATTTCCTACAGTTTTAGTAGACATATTATCCTGAGGCAACAACCTTAACATTCCTCCCAGTTCCACTGTTATCGTACCCTCAATCCCTTTCACTCCCGCTGCGTTCATCGGATAAACATACGAAAACTCTTTATTAAACGTAAAAACGACTCCTTCGTCATTAGCCACAATTTCAGTCAACTCCATATCCCTCCGGGTCTCCCTCAATTGCGGGAACTTAACCTGCGCCCACTTTCTACCTTTAGTCAACACATCTGTCAAATCAATAACATACCTTCCACAAATAGAATCTACGGCAACAATATCAAAAACGTCCGATACCGGCTGCATATTTGAATCCTCAAAGACTTTTGCCAAGGGATGCTTGGGGGATACAATTCGTTCTTGATATTTATCTTGACAAAAATATATTTTATCATTTTCTCCCAAACGGAACTGGAATACACCCACAGAAGGCAAAGGACGCGCCACCATTTCTGCACCTTTATTAACTTGTGCAACATATACAAAATCACGTCCAAACAATGATTCTGTAAGTTCCAAATAAACACGATTCTTATGCTGATGCACCGTCAATATCCCCAGCTTGCTTACAAGCCCTTTCTGTTGCCTGAAACTATCGTAATTTTGTAATTGCCCCGCTACATTACTAACAGAGAAGAGTAATACCAAACAAATATTTATAACTATTCTACACATCTCTTTTACTTAATACAATTTCTAATCCCTACAATAACGCTTTCCGGATAAAATTTATCAGTTACCGTATTCCTATATTTGACAGCCAATGCCAAAATTTCCTGCAATTCCATTTCTGCCCATATTGCAATTCGACAATCAGACTTTTTCCCATTCTGCGCTAATTGCTTTAATCTCCAGATATATCGCCGTTGCAATGTTTTGCGTTCCTCTGACACCGGTTCATTAAGTTCCCATTCTCTAAACAACGAACTTCTTACTTGTTTTAAATAATCTCCCAAAGAATACTTTTCAAACAAAGGAGAATCCAGTTTATCCAATAATCCGGACACAACCGACCAACAAATGCTTTCCCAGTTCATTCGTTCGTCAATACCGTAATAAGAAAACATATCCTGTCGAAACAACCAATGCTGAGGAGTAAAAGCATACTGCTCTAAAAAATCATAAGCTACTTGCTGACGTTCCATCCCCACAAATTCCCATTTCTGCCCCAACGAATCCCGCCTTTCTGTGACGCCCCATAAATTCCTCAGTACTTGATTAATATACCCCTGATAGCGAATCAACATCCCCCTATACCTTGAACTCATCACCTTCTTTGCCACCTCATCCTGCTCTTTCATCCAAATGGGCATCTGCAGCAACCGCTGCATATTCTTTATTCCCAATTCATTAACCTCCATCTGATTGAATCCCAAATCTTCACTTTGGCAAAACACGTCTGTTTTATCAACACCTCCATACTGATACAAAGGATTTTGCGCCATTGAATCTACCCATTCCCACAACCTCTTACGGGCAACCTCTTCACTCGGGAAATAACGATATCCCCATTCTATAGCAAAACAATCATACTCTCCCACTCGAGGTATCAAATCATCCAACGATACATCATCTTCTGGCTGGACGGCATAATTAAAACGCATATAGTCCATTATGGATGCCCCGTGACCATTATTTCTCAAAAATTCTTTATCACGCAAAGATGCTGTAGAAAAAACGCTACTTCCTCTAAAATTATGCTTCAAACCTAATGCATGTCCTACCTCATGACATACAACATACTGTATTAATTTCCCCAAAAGAGTATCGGGTAATACGATTCTTCTGGCTAAAGAGTCTAATGCACCGGCTTGACAAAAATACAGTTCCTGTACTAAATCAGAAATACTATTAAAAATCCCGATATGACTACATAAAATTTCTCCGGAACGGGGGTCTACTGAAGACGGTCCATAAGCATTTTTTAGCGGAGATGTCTTATAAGAAATATAAGCATAGCGAGCATTGTCTACAGAAAAAACAGAGTCCTCCTCACGCATCGGTTCTGGTCGTGCTAATATGGCATTCTTAAAACCGGCACGTTCAAATGCCGGTTGCCATGCTTCTACAGCCCTCTTCACATAAGGATAAAGCCAGGTAGGTATTTGCTTATCAATATAAAATACTATCGGCTTAATAGGTTCCACCAAATCACCGCCAAGATACGCTTCCAACTGTTCACTATGCGGCACCAACTTCCAGCGCGATATGAACTCACACTCTCCTTTGTCATACACAGCATTATCGTAATTCCTTACTTTATTGGTAAAATAACCTACTCTATCGTCAATAATTCGCCCCTCCATCGGTATTTTATCTAACAGACACAATGAAACACCATATTCCCACCGTGTAGGCTCTGATTTCACAGAAGGATCTGGAAAAGGAGAAACAGACATACATGTTCTTACAAAACGAATCGTCAGACTCTTTGCTGACGAACACACCTCTTTCAAGAAAGAACTCTCTGGGACATAAGTTCCTATACCCAAATCCATTTCAAAACGTCCTAAGCCAAAATAGGATTCATTTTTTTCTAATAAATCCGTGATATCTACCAATACTTCATATTCATCCCTTGCCACCACCTTCAGGCATTCCACCACAGCCCCTTCCCCTTTTTGCTTCACAATATCGCTCAAGCCCCTACTATTGCCATGAACAACATCTTGCATAAATGGTTGTAGCATTAAAATATCATCGCCTCGTTTTTTCAGACGAAAAATACATACATCCAATCTATCCCCACCATATCCATATCGTTGTTCCGAATATCTTTTTCGACAAGCAGAACCTTTCAACAGAGTTGTCGTTACTAAAAAATCTCGTCCACACAGAGTGTCGGCTATTTGCCAATAATACCTGTCTCCTATTTCATAAATAGGCAACAGCCCTCCGTAATATCTAGAATCTTGACTTTGACTCAAAAAATCTGATATTCTAGGAAGCACCTCCCCAAAGCAATTCAATTTTCCACACCCACACAGGAACAAAACTATCCCCAAAAAAATCTTAACACTCATATCAAAATCAATTTGTCGGATGGAAAGAATACCCTATATCAACAATTCCTTCAAAACCCTTATACTCATAAACTTTTTGATTACCGTCCTCTTTTAACACTTCACCACTTGGTTTCAATCTCATTTCAACAAGAGAAGCCGTCTTGTCTGCATGTTCTACTGCCAAACCCAGCCAATATGGCTGATCTTCTATAGTCAAAGCCATTGACCCCCAATCCAAACTCATTTCTGCAATACGTTCATGCCGGAACTTCATCTTTGTAATTCTACTGGACGGATTAGGATATTCATAAATCTTTGTTTCCAAAGGTACAAAACTATTCAAATCCACTCTATAAACTTTATTGCCGGAAGCATAAAAAAAGATATTGTTAAAATAACAAGAAGATGCAAATTGCCAGGAATCCTCATCTCCAGCCGATGGCATAAAAGTATAATAACCGGAACAACGGGCTCTATCGCCAATAGATAGTCCATCATTACTGAATTCATATATATGCCATTGAGCCGAACCCTGTTTACGTCCCACAGCCATGCCCTTCATGGATGCTCCCAATCCACCAAAAGAGTGAACACCCATAAACAAAACATCTTGCAGACCGGTCTCATCTGGATTAAACACATTGGGATATTCGGGCACCTCAGCAATCCGTTTCAAGCGAGCTCTGTTGGAAGAACCGTTCACATTATAATACTGCAACTCACCGTTCCTCACTGTTTCACCATATAGTGTAGGAGGATTCTCCCAACGGTCATACCACAAGAAACGATTTTGCATACGGTCATAGGCAATCACTTGATGGTCTACCGTTAACAAAGCATTTGTCAAATAATAATCTGTTCCTAAATCTGTTGCCAACTTTATCGGATAAAATATTGAATATTCTGACCAGGTGGCATACCACATTTTTCCGTTATCTATAATCAACTCGCCTTGATCGGCCTTCACAAATTCCGGTTTTGCACTTCCTTCCAATCCCAACAGCATCTCTTTATAGTCGTAAATTGTTTCAAGTGTCCGTGAATCCATCATACGTCCTCCTTCATTCGTCAGCACATAAATCACGGTCTTTGTCTCTAATTTCCCGGGACTCAAAGCCGGATTTACCTCCAAGGCTCTCGGTTCCCCGGGAATCTCTTTTCCTACCCCCAACAGATGCTGATAAATATCCTTATAGACAATCGCGCCTATTCCTGAGCCATCAACCGCACCCAAAACAGACTTCCCTACTTGATTCTGCAAGACAAACCAGGCATTTTCAAGAGGATTTTCTATTTTCAGAGTCACTTCTTTGTAGGTCGTTATCCCTAAAACCGTATCTGTTACGGCAAAACGGAAACTCATATTCTCTGTAGTACGACTATTTATCCTGACTGTATAATCCTTTTCTCTTCCACACTCCTTCCACACTGAAGACCCGCTCACCTCTTTTTTCCTCCACAAATAAGCCAGATTACTATTATCCTCACGGGCACTCTGCTTCACTTCCGGTTGTAAAACCACCTTGACTGAATCCTTGTTTGCCACCACGACTTCTACAACTTCCGGCAAAACGACAGTCAGTTCATTAATCTCCTTATAATCATAATTACCCAAGTCATCGTAGCAAGCACCCAACAACAATCCCATTATTATTGGTATATATTTAAAAACATTGCAATTTTTCGCCATAACCAATTTTCTATATTATATTAATAATCAAGGGAATATTATTTCATTACCCTCTTCATCCAAAATGGCAGGATTTGTTAGTCGGTATTCTTTATACGCTTCTCTGACTAATGCCCTATTATTTGATGTATTCCCAATAGAGCCATAAGTCCCTTTAAAGAAATCAAGCATGAAACAATACTTACCATCACTGTAAGTTCCAAAATAATTATTCCATCCTACCGGCTTCAAACGGAATTCCCCCACAATTTCCAATTGCTGACCTTCACATTTCCCCGCATCAAAATCATGTAAGGGATTCTCCGTATCGATACCTAAAGTCACAACGAAACGACTATCCGTTCGTTCCGGACGTTTCACTTTAACAACAACATAGGTTTCGTAAGCACCGGCAGGCAACTCCACATATTCCGGGAATGTTATATCCGGAGCATTCTGTTCATTTATCAATTTAAAACAACATTTCAGTGCCTCGGCAGAAGCTTCGCCCATCAATTCTAGTTTCAGTGAATCGCTTTTTTGAGTAACTCCATTCAAATAATCTTCATCAGTGAAATAGACATAATGTTGAACGGTAATATTTAACTTAGAGGTATTCTCAAAATTAATGCGCGGGCGTTCACCATATTTTATTATTTCACTCGTGCTACATGCATACAGTAAACAGAGTGCCCCAAGTATGAAGATATTTCTTTTCATTTTCATAATTCATTAATTGCTATTACCAAAGACTAACTCATCATCCGGTACCTGTGGTACATAATTCTCTTTCTGCATACCTGCTGCCAAAGGACAGTGGTAAAATTGCCTGTAAAAATGCCTTTTATAGAACCAAAACAGCTGACCTTCCCCATAAAATTCCTTTTGATATTCCTTCATCAATTCATTCACTCGCATTGTCTTGGTCATATCATACCCCGGACGGCTATCCAAACGGTCATACGCTTGTCCTCCTTGAATATCCAAATTCTCAGGGATAGCCCGGAAATGTCTTACTTCATTCAACATTTTCGCACTTTCCTCCGCATCTTTCGTACATTCTGCCACAATATAATACATCTCCGGCAAACGAATCAACGGCATAATCTCTGCTCCGTCATACTTCCCGACATAACCGCTCTGATCGAATTTTCTCAACGACAACTTACCTTCTGATGTTTGAAAATAATAATTGTTCTGCCGGAAATCGGTAGCATAACCGCTGCCCTTTTCGTATAATTCGTCTATCGTGGACTGTAATGCATATAAGCGATCGGATGCTTGCATCCCCAAATCCAATTCCACGAATTTTCCCAATTCATATACATGCAATGCAAAGATATGTTCCGGGAATAATATCCTGTTGCTCGTATTAGACTCCATCAATCTAAAATGCCCGCACTCTATCACAGCCTTGGCATAATTATAAGCCAATTCCTTGCTGGCATCATCTCCTTTATACAGATACACTCGCGCCAACATCGCTCTTACAGCCCAAATATTCATACGCAATTGTCGTAGCACAAGAAACGCATCACGTTTTTCATTATACTCATCCGCACCGAACAATTCGTTATCATGTTTTTCCAATAATGATTTTGCCTGCAACAAATCGTGAAGCACAGAATCCACCACTGCCGATGCCGGTAAACGCGGTGTCGCATATTTGTTCATCTGCGTCCGATAACAGATGGATTTCGCATCAGGATTTTCTTTATACACCGGACCGAATAGACGCAACAGATCAAAATGCAGGAATGCCCTCAATCCTAAAGCCTCTCCCTTTATAATTTCATAATAATGCTCATGTTTAAGGACTCCACGGTTCACCTCTGCAAAATGCAACAGATTATTAATATTGGCGATAATATTGTACCCTTTCTTCCAGATAGCATCCTTGGTGTTCTTATATTCACCCTGATAATTATACAATTCGCTTGCAACAACGGTATTGTCATAACGCTTTGCTAAAAAATCGACAAATCCGTAAGTCAAATTCTTCCCATATAAATCCTGACTGCCCATATCAATATAAAAACCTGTCAGGACATCCTTAAATCCGTACTCCGTACTGAAAATATCCTCCTCTTGCACCGATGTTTTAGGCTGAACATTCAACCAATCCTGACATCCCGCTGTAAAGAAACTCAGCACCAATAATCCTATGTATATTTCTGTTCTCATAACTGTTCTTATTTAAAATGCAACTTTCAAAGAAAATGAAAACTGACGGGCAAAAGGATAATCAAGTCCTCGTTCCTGTTTTACCGTTGACCAGTAAAACAAATCCTCCATTCCCAAATTCATCGTTATCGAACTGAATATAGACTTTTTGATAAATGCCGCATTGGTTTCGTCCATACGGTATGTCAAAGTCAAAGAACTAAATCTCAAAACGTTTTCATCCATAACAAAACGCGAGGATGCCTTTGTTTCCGTTCCATTAATGGCATTAGTCAACGCTTTAAAAGAAGCTTTATCTCCCGGCTTCTTCCATCTGGATTCCATCACCCTTCGATCCGCATTATTCAATAAATCCGCATTTTCAACTTTTTGAATCAATGTTGAATTATATGTCTGTCCTCCAAATTTATAATTAAAGCTCAAATTTAATCCCCAACCCTTATATGAAAAACTGCTATTTATATTCCCCTCCATAAAAGGCTCGGTATTCCCGCATGGAATCTGGTCTGATGCGCTCCACACACCTGTCACCTGACCTGTCGTTCGCTTCACAAACACCTCTTGTCCATTCGCCGGATCAATACCCAACGAACGCACAGCCCAAATTCTATTCATAGACTCGCCCTCTTCATAGCGGGGCAAAGGAACATCTTTTAAATTACTATCATTCAACTCGTTTACATGTCGCAAAGCTTGCGATATTTTCACTAATTTATCAGTATTGTGCGAGCCGTTCACATTTACAACCCAATATGCAGCCCGCTCATTATCCCGGTAGGGAATAAATGAAACCATCCATTCCAAGCCTCGATTTTCAATTGTTCCCAAATTTTCAGATATTGTACCAAAGCCTACGGAAGGCGCCAGCGAAATATCTGTCAAAGCATTCTTGGTCGTCTTGAAAAAATATTCTAGACGCGCAGTAATCCTACCTTTCAAAAAACCGGCCTCCAATGCAAAGTTGGACTGAGCTGTCTGTTGCCATTTCAAATCAGGATTTCCCAATCCCACCAATGTTGCGCCTGTTGCATCTGATGCCAGATAAGGTTTCAACAATGTGCTATATGTATACAATTGCTGAGCCTGATAAGGTGCAAAGCCCTGTGTTCCGGTTGTTCCATGGGAAACTCTCAATGTTAACTCTGACAACCAGTCTGTATTTTTCATAAAATCTTCATTCACAACGTTCCACTTCGCTCCTACAGACCAAAACGGAGCAAAACGATTATCGCTACCAAATTGGGAGGAACCGTCAGCACGGATATTAAAATCTATACTATAACGATTATCGTAAGAATAATTAAAACTACCCACCCAACCGATTGCACGACTGGTATTTTCGCTACCGGTCATCTTTTCGCTATATTTTTTTCCAAAAAGGATATTATCCATCTTATCATTAGGAAAGCCGGTCACCAAAGCTCCATAATAACTGTTTTGCGCATCGCTCAATGTCATTCGCGCATTCAGGCTCAAAAAATGGACACTTGAAAATATCTTATTATATGAAGCGGTCAAAGCCACTTCATAACTGAATCCCTTCGATTCTGTCTGATTGAAATCTCCTCTTAATTCCGGGTCTGTAATTCCGTCAAAAGCCGTATGCTGCGCAGGACGGAACACCTGGGTCTCTCCTGTACTTTTTTGAATTGCAACGTCTCCTACCAATCGGAGTTCATCTATCGGACGGTATTCCAACTGAAACAAATTGCGCACACGGAACTCTGTTTTTTTATCCAATGAATGCAATGTTGCATTATACATAGGATTGTACACACTTTTAAAAACTCCGGAGTAAGAAGTTACAGGAGGCGTTATTTTCTTCAGCACCACTCCATTTTCATCGACCTCTCTCCAATACGGATTCAACTCTGTATATTCACGGAATGACCCGTAAGGAGAATTATTACCTGTTGCATTATCAACAGTCACACTATTTTTTAAACGGAAATTCTTTACCCGATAAATCAAATCCAACGTTGCCGTCTGGGTATTGCGGTTGGACCCCTTCATAACGCCAATTGTGTTATTCATGCCGACATAGAGCTTATACCTCAATGCCTGATCTCCCCCTTCCAATGTGACGGTATGACGTTGCGAGACGCCGGTATGTAGTGGTTTTGACAACCAATAAGTATCAACTCCTCGTTTCACCTCCCGCATATAATACTGATAAATTTCCAATGGGGCTAAATCCTTCTCTTCATCATAATATCCCGCCAGTTTTTCTACTTCCAATTTTTCCCTTGCATTCAGCAGATTATAATCAGACAAATCAGGCACCTCTATTCGGATTTCTCCTCCATACGCCACTCGCAAAACTCCTGCTTCCGGAGCCTTCGTTTCAATAACAATCACACCATTCGCTGCCTTGGAGCCATAAATTGCAGTAGCGGCCGCATCCTTCAATATCGTAATTGAAGAAACTCTATCCGGATCCAAATCATTCATGGTCTGCAATGAAATCTCAAATCCATCCAGAATCAGCAAAGGCTGGTTAGGGTAAGTGGCATAATCCCCCTTCAACATCACTGCGTCTGTAGAAACCGTTGCTCCGGTGGGCAATGTTGCCTGCCCTCTCATTCGCAAATCCGGCAAACGATTAGGGTCAGAACCTGCTGCAATATTTTCTGCAATGCGAAAGCCCGGGTCAATTGCCGACAAAGCTTTCGCAATGTTGGTTTTACTGAACTTCTTCAAGTCATCACCTTTCACCACCGTCGCAGACCCGGTATAACCCTCTTTTTGTCGCTCAAACATACCGGTCACCACCACCTCATCCATTTGCGTAACCTCTTCTTTCAAAACAACGCTCAGAAATTCCTGATTAGTATACACCAATTCCAGAGGCTTCATTCCGACAAAAGAAAAGACCAAAGTAATATCTTCCCTCTTAGGGAATTCAAAATGAAATTGTCCATTATTATCCGTTGAAAATCCATAATGCGTACCCTTTACCACCACTGTCACTCCTGGTAATACCCCCCCGTGACTATCCTTTACCACCCCCTGGACAACAACTTTCTCCACCTGTTTGACAACGCTATCACCTGATAAAGGAGTCTTTTTCAACACAATTGTCAACATATCGTTTTCTGTCGTATGTGCTATAGCAGGCTTCACACCCCACACGGACCAGCACAAACATACTATCAAAAAGCAATAAAAAGAGCGATTCCTCATAATATTATACATAAATAAAACCAAATTAGGGACCGACCCTTACAATCGATCCCCGTAATAAAATGAAATGCTTCATTATTTCTCCATTAGTCGCAATTTAAACACACTGCCGGAATCTTCCACTCCCTTAAATGTCAACATCTTGGGTGCAGCAGCATTGTCAGCTTCAATCATGTATGCCTGTGCTGCCAGCATATCGATAAAAGCCTTGAATTGAGGGATGGCAAACCCCTCTCTTCCATACCATCCTATAGCAGGATGTTCAGTCAATTCTACAGCTGGGTCCATTTTTATTCCTTTAAAAATAACCTGATTTCTCATTCCGGCAACAGCTTCAATCGTAACCAATAGATAACCATTTGCTACATAGAATTCTTCCGGAGCCCCCATTTCTTTATAACCTTCATTCCAATAGCAATAGGATATTGTATCTTTCGTAAGGTACATATTTTGCATAACATAACCTATTTGACCAGGAATCGCATCCTTAGTCTTCAAAACAGCTTTCATCTCATCATAAGCTGTTTTGAAAGCCCCCTCAAAGCCATCCAAATCCATATACCAATGTTCAGTAGTTGCAGCAAATGCTTTACCAACTTCAGGGAGATTGGCATCATCGTCATTATCATCATCATTACAACCAACAAACAACAAACTTAAAACCACCAATAAATAACTTAAATTTTTCATCTTCATTGCATTTTCATAAGTTAGACATATTAATAATCGCTTCACTTATATATAAACGTAAATTCAGCAAGCACAATATTATAAAATTAATTTAAATTACTCCTTATATTGTGTTAAAATTTTCAACTTTTTCCTGACTTCGTCACTCAAAAAATGTTCATTTTATAATTGATTGATAAACAATATTTTGTATCTTTTCATGCCCTTATTTTGGGGTACGCAAAAGTTTTTTTAACTATGTTTGTCAAAAGAAAGAAGAATCGGTCTGGAACAACAAGTATTGTTGTTGCAGAGAAAACAAAGGGCATTTACAAAGAGTTAATTACTATTGGTGTGGCCAAAGATTCAAACGAAATAGATAGTCTCGTAAATGCAGGTCATGAATGGATTTCAAAAGAAGAATCCCGGCGCCATCCACAACTCGATTTGTATGGTGAGGATCGTGAAGCGTGTGACCGTGAGCGAGAAGAAGTCCGCCGTGTTCTGTCCAATGTCAGCAACATCCTTCTCAACGGATGCGACTTGATATTAGACCGCACGTTTGACAGGATTGGTTTCAATCGTATTGACGATGATGTATTCCGCAAGCTTGTAAAGGCTCGTTTGGCATATCCAACAAGTAAGGCTGCTACGGTGGAATATCTGAAAAACCACTTTGACGAAGATGTGGATCTCTCAGAAATCTATCGCTATCTTGACAAGCTTAGCGACCATCAGCACGAAATAGTACAGGATATAAGCGTGCGCCATACGGCGAAACTGTTCGGTGGAAATATCGGTGTGCTGTTCTATGATGTCACCACACTTTACTTTGAAGCGGATTATGAGGACGAATTACGTAAGGCAGGCTTCTCGAAAGAGGGACGTCACAGTAATCCTCAGATCATACTCGGCCTGCTTGTAAGTTTGGGCGGTTATCCGCTTGCATATTGCATCCATGAGGGCAACAAATATGAAGGCCACACGATGCTGCCGACGATAAATGAGTTTGTTAGTAAATACGGTTTGGAAAACTTCGTTGTGGTGGCTGATTCCGGTCTGATGAACAATGCCAGTATATCGGAACTTGAGACGCACGGTTACAAGTATATAATAGGTGCGAAGATAAAGAATGAAAGTCAGGAAGTCAAGAACTGGATACTGGAACAGCCCAAGCGCGACTGCCAGATGGTTGAATATGACAAAGAAGGCGGACGTCGTCTCTTGATCGGCTATACAGATGACCGTGCAAAGAAAGATGCCTATAACCGGGAGAAGGGAATACGCAGGTTGGAAAAGGCTTACAAGCATGGTGCGCTCACGAAAGGTAACATCAACAAAAGAGGTTACAATAAGTTTTTATCCATGGATGGTGAAGTGAAAGTAGCCATCAACTATGACCGTATTGCCGACGACTCCAAATGGGACGGTCTAAAAGGATATCTCACCAATACTGACATACCAATACAAGATGTTTATGCTGCATACCACAACCTTTGGCACGTAGAACGTGCCTTTCGTATAGCCAAATCAAAGATAGAGATACGCCCCATGTTTCATTTTACACGCAAACGCATCGAGGCTCATATATGCATCTGCTTTGTGGCTTTGAAAGTATACAAGGAATTGGAGCGTATGCTGAAAGTCTCAGAGATTAAGATGAGCGTAGACAAGGTGCTTGCATTGGCTAAGACAATCACAACCATACAAATCAAACTACCTCTGAACAAGGAGGTTTATACGCAAACCATGCTGATGGCAAGGCATCAGAAAATAGCTAAACTCTTTGACGAAGAATTTTGGGGTACGCAATGACGAAGTCAGGAGGTTCAATTTTTTTCTTTTTATTCCGATTTCGGGTTCTGTGTCGTCAGACACCACCGGTCGGGCATTCGGAGAATCTAACCGGACCCTCATTCCTGCTCCAAAGGTCTTCCGGCACAAAACCCGGCATCTACCGTTAGCGTAAACCGGCAAAGAAAGGATAAGGAAAATTTACAGAATAAAAACACCGGATCATCTCTATCGAAGTATGGATAGCTGAGCTACTTTATCAGAATAATTTCCTGTAAGGCATTGATTTTGAAACCAATTTTACTACAAGAGATCGGAAAACCTCTGTTTCGTTGAAATTTATGGTTTCCAAGTCCGGTGGTGTCTGACAGAAACGTAACGTAAAGTTTTTTATACAACTGCCAAAGTTTTTTGTCTAACTCTTAGGGTTCGCTTCAGTATCGAGACAGCTTGTTTTTATACCTGTACGATTTTACCGGACTTTACATACCATACATACCCCTCTACTTCTTTAAATCCCATTTTCCGTAAGGTATTACAATAAAAACCGACCTGTTTCAAATATTTATTTTCCTCACTTTGTCCGAATTTATAATCGATGATACGGACTACCGAACCGTTGAAAATAATTCGGTCCGGACGGGTTTTCCTGCCTCCGGGAAATAAAATATCCCTCTCATTCATAATATTATTTTCGGGTCCGAACCATTCAGAAGCTTGTGGGTTGGAAATATATGCTTCGATCTTCGCACAGTAAGCCTCCTTTTCCCGGATAGAAATCAATCCCTCCAAATAGGCTTGTTGAACAGCCTGTGACACATCCCCGGCATACCGGATGTGTTTAAAAATTTCATGCAATAATTTTCCTTCGTCGATCGCCGAAAGAGAAGCTTGCTGAGGCTCGGTATAGTCCCGGAATTTGTACTTGATACTGATTCTTTCTCCCGGTTGAAAAACCGGATAATTCTGAAGAGTAACAGAAGTCTGACCTGCTCCGGCTTTTGAAGGGAAACACTGTTTTTCTCCCAATGCGACCTGCATAGTTGCATTATCCACTAATTCGGTTTCAGCTAATACACTATAAATAAAAGCTCCGATATCCGACATCGAGATGCTACCGTCTTTATTGATTTTGGGAGAGTACGGACGTACATAAAGCTCGGTCTTGGCACGCGTCAGGGCAACATATAACAAGTTCAGGTTATCGATATAGGCTTTCAGGTGTTCGTCCAGGTAATCTTTTTTAAAGATGGTGTTCGTTAACTTGGAGGAATAGTTCAATGGAGCATAGTCTAATTGATTGAATCCTTGTTCGTTATTCATACACCAAATTCGTCTGACGGGCCGGACACTATCCAGTTCCCAGCTACAGAACGGCAAAAGTACGAATTCAAATTCCAGTCCCTTGGATTTGTGGATAGTTAAAATACGCACTGCATCGACTTCTTCGGAAGTGGTCAGTACTCTTTTACCCTGCTCTTTCTCCCACCAATCCAGAAATAAAGTTATACTATTGGAGTTATTGGTTTCATATTCATATATAATATCTTGAAACGCAATCAAATAAGGAATTTCTTCCCGTTTCTTACGAAGTGAAAATTTATCCAGAATAGTTTCAATCGTCTCATATAAGGAATAAGACATGATTTTATTTTTATCCAATTCAAAATCAGTTCCTAAGACCTCGAATAATTCTTTTTCCCCTATTCCGGAAAAGATATCGTGCAAATCCGGATTGTTCTCATCCTGAATAAAAACCCGATAAAAATAAAGAATCTGGGTCTTATTGACCATATCGTAGGGATCTACCATATATTTCAGAATGGCGATGATAAATTGTATATAGGGAGACGACCAGACGTACAACGAATCATTTGAGATAAAACCGATCGGCCGGTCAGCTGTCTTATTGTATTCCATCAGAAAATCGGCAACCAGCGCACCTTCCTTCCCACCCCTCACCAAAATAACGATATCTTTTAACTGTCCTCCCCTTTGCCGGATATCCCGAATGATTGCGATCAGGTCTGCCAGGATTATATTCTCCCCCCCTTCTGCCTTTTTGTCGGGGCCGAACACAATATCGACATATCCTTTTTTCTTTTTCCGGGGAATCTGTTGAAGTCCCTGATAAGCTTCAGCTATCGTTTTTTCCTTTACTTCCCCACCTGCATCGGCAATGTATAGATCGGTCAGCATACCGACTGCTTTCTCAAAGAAGGTATTATTGAAATTTACGATTTCAGGGGCACTACGCCAGTTATTTTTTAAAATGACGGTATTCACTCCCAAGCTGCTGAATTGCCGCTCTACCTCGTTGGCCAGCAGACTCCAATCTCCGTTTCGCCAACGGTAGATACTTTGCTTGACATCTCCCACAATCATAGTCCGGCACCCTTCCGATAAACTGTTTACCACCAGGGGGCGGAAATTTTTCCATTGCATCCCCGAAGTATCCTGAAATTCGTCGATCATCAGATGCTTATAATAATTCCCACACTTTTCAAATAAAAACGACGTATCGTTATCTGCAATCAGCATATTCAGAATATGCGTCGTATCACTCAGCAACATGAGCCCTTTCTCGTCACAATAGGCCCTAACCTCCTGATAAAGGTCATTTAAAATCCCCAACTGGTACAAATTATCGGACAGCATCCGGGCTGACAAATAATAGCTGTAATCCTGGTCGAACCGATTCAGAATATCCTGCAAGAGTTGCATAAGCCGGGGGCATATAGACCCGATGGTTGCTTTGCGGAGAGAAGTTTTGGTTACCCACGCCGCACTATCCTGAGCCCCCTTTCTTACGGTAGCCGTCGGTTCGTCGAAATTCCCGGCAACCAGTTTATAAAAATAAGATACACATCCTGCCTTTCCACCTTTAAAGTCGGTTTGTTCAAGCCCTTCGCTCCGGATCAATCCGATCGCTTCCTGTCCGATAGCAGCCTGCCGGCTTTCGTAAGCTTGAACGGTAGCGGTCAAAAAAGAGCGGTAATTCTTCAAAAATTCCTTATCACTGAATTTATCCAGAATATGCTTGTCAAAAAGCATGTAGTTCTCTTTGAACAGTTCTTCACCGAGCTCGGCTATTTTTGATTTGATACTCCACGATTTTCCCTCTTCTACATTACTACTCATCAATTCACTGATCCAATTTTTCAATCCCGGATTGTCTTTCACCTGTTGCATGACTTTGTCGACAGCTTTGAGCAATACAAAATCACTATCCAATTCTACATTATAGCCCGGAAAGATGCCCAATTCCCTGGTAAAAGCTTTGATAATGCGTTGAAAAAAACGATCGATCGTCGTCACTGCCAATCGTCCGTAATCATGCAATAACATTGTACGAAGCAAAACAGCTCTGTTTTTCAATTGCTCGTCGGTAAATCCGAATTCCTGCTTCAAGGCCTCTCCGTAATCACTTGTTTTCCCGTCTGCCAAACGATGCAGTTCATTGATAATACGCGACTTCATCTCTTCGGTGGCCTTATTGGTGAAGGTCACGGCTAAAATATTCTTATATTCAGCAGGAGAAGCAAAAATCGTCCTGAAATATTCCAGGGTCAGGGCAAAAGTCTTTCCTGATCCAGCCGAAGCTTTATAAATATCTAACATATACTTTTCTGTTTTTAAGGCTCGGCAGGCAAAGTTTGTCGATCCAGAATTTCCATCTCTGTAATTCTCCGGCAAATGATTTCGAGATAATCTTTCAGGTAATTCACTTCTTCCCCTTTTAGCTTATTCTCTTCTGCCAGCTTCCGGCATTCCGATAAAATATCTCTTGCCTGTTCGAAATCTCCGGCATTTTCATACAACCATCCCAAATTAATCCCGGCCTGGACAGCTGTTTTAGGCGTCAATTTTAAGGCACCGGTCCATATATTGAATGCCTCTTCGCTATCACCATGCCTCAAAAAAGTATCCCCCAGCCGCAACACTTTCCCGGAAGTATACACTCTTCGCTGTGTTTTTTGCCACGAAGGAACCAAATGCCGGCCTGAAATCATTCCTGCTTCCCAAAAACTATTGCGGATACATTCCGGTATGTTATCGAACTCCCCGAGTTTTTCCTGATCCAGTTTAAAAGAGATCTTCACAGAATCGACCGGTTCGCCTTGTTCTTTATCGTACAACCGGGTAAACCAAATGGTATTTATCTCTCCTCCAGGATCTGCGTTATCATAATACTGTAGTTCTATGGATAAGAGGTAGTCCACGTGAAAATTCCGGCACATATTCATTATACTATCCGGAGCGAAAGGGGGCGGAGTAGAGGATTGGTTCCAATAGCCCATTTCCTGTTCTTTTAAACATATTATAGCATCTTTGTACCCCGAAGTTTCCCAGATAAATTTCACCCCTTCACAGAAATCTTCAAATAAATACTCCCGGTCTAATTCAGGAATATTCTTCATAAAAGTCAATATACTGTTTTCGTTGCGGATGTTTCTTTCTAGCAAAGCCAGTTTTTTTCCTTGTTCGATATGAAAACCGGCAGGTTGAAGTATCTCGATCGATAAGGTGCGATAGGTGGTACACGAACACAGGGTGGCCCCCCAAAGGCCCAAAATCAACCGGCGAAAAATTTTAGTAAAAACCATTCCATGCATAATAGCAAAAGTATTATCAACCCTAATATTTTTATCTCACTGAGGTCTGAAAATCCCGTTTCACTTTTGTATTCGGATATATATCTGTCATTTGAATTCAATTCATTCGTCAATCGGACCATATCCCGTACACTTACCGACTCCCCTCCGGTATGCCGGGCTATTTCTTTGAGTAAGGACGGATCGGCCACTAAACGATTCAATTCCGGATTATGGCTCTTCACATAAAAAATTCCCTTTTTGGTGAATCGTTCTCCTTTCAAATCTGTACTCAGACGAAAATTGTACTCTCCGGCCTGCAGGTTACCCAAAGTCATTCTATATTTTTCCCCGTTCCGATTGAAAAGATAGTTATACGTTTTCCCGCCAATATTTAATTCCATCTTTAGATCAGGAGTATTAATAAGTTCATAACTATCGTTATACAACTCTACATTAATCACAATCTCTTCCGACTCTTCGTAGAGAGGTTCAATGTCATCCACCAAGCGTTCCGTTCCCTGACGGGTAGTCAGATAACCCACAATTTTATTGATCAGCGTGTTGAACGGTTCGTGATTACCATTTTCCTGATAGGAATATAATCGCCATTTCCAAAGACCTTCTCCCCAAAAATAAGAAATTTTTTGTCCATTCAAATCATAAAAACCAAGAATTCCATTCGAAGTAGGTGTATTTTTAATTTTCTGACTGAATAAAATTTTCCCAGCACCGGTGTTGATCTCTCCAAAAGGTACGATTATAGGAGGGTAATCCTTATAAGCCGCTTTTTCCGTCTCCGAGAATTCGAAATAGGAAAATTGTTCATTGATCTGTAAAGAGGCATATTCGGTTTGATCGGCACTAATATCGGAAGTGTATAAATTTTGGAGTTTGGAGAAACCAGCGATACATTCGGGCGTAGTCAATATATACCAAACCGACAATTTTCTGCGGTTTATTTCCTGCATCAATTGCTGATAGCCTGTACTATGCGGATCAGGATTATGCAAGATAACCAGATTAGCATTCAGACTATCCAGCGGTTCTTCCCAGCGATAAAGTTTACATCGGTATATACCGGATACACCGACTGCATTCTTAATTGCAGCAATATCCGGATGTGGAGCAGTGGTATAAATAGCAACTTTAGCAGAATTATCTATAATATTCACCCAGGTTTCTATCCGGTTGTTTTCATAAGTACGTTCCACCCTATCGTTTTCCAGTTCGACACTATACCGGAATATTCCTTTTTTCGGAGCTTCTACTTCGAAGGAGACTTCCTGAAAAAAATAATCTTGTCCAATAGTTAAAATCTGTCGGGCAATGACCTGATCATTTTGTTTTAAACTGCATTTTACCTGGCTTCCTTTCTGTTTTATGGCACCGACTTCGACTTTTATCGGAAAAATAGTATTTACAAAATTGAATTTATCCGTTTCCACATTCCGGATATAGACATCGGGATAAGCAACGGTATCCCCCAAAGCAACGGTATAGACCGGAAAATCAGGTGTTTTGTATTTCGGATTCACACCGGTATTGTAGATCCCGTCGGAGAATAAAATCATAGCCGCCGGGCGGCGGACGATAAAATGCTGGTCGGTATAGTCGAATACTGCTGAGATATTCGTGTATTGTTCCGAGAAATCGTATTCATCGTTTTGACGGATCGAAGCTCCGAAAGTTAAAGGAACGATATCGAACTTGCTTTTCAAAGCCTCGATCATCTTTTCTAAAGATGCCTTGTATTCATTCCGATAATACAAGGAATCCTTCGTTTTTATCAGAGAAGCAGAATTGTCCTGAGCCAAGACCAGCAAAGGTTTCTCTTTCGTCTTTTCGACCCACGAAAAAGCAGGATTTAAAAGTAAAGCAAGTAAAGTAAAAATGACAATAAAACGAAGCCCGGAAATAAGCAGGGCCATTCCTTTAGAAATATCCGGTAATTTTGAAAGTTTCCTGAATTTAAGCCAGGCAATAACAAACGATAAACCTGCAATAGGCAAAAGCCATGCCATAGAATACTCAAATACCACCCCGAACCGCTTTAGCATACCCCGAAGCAGCGTTTTTTCTGCTTCGGAGCATCACCTATATTACATATTCATACCGCCGCAAACATGGATCACTTGTCCGGTAACATATCTGGACATATCCGAAGCCAGGAAGGTACATACATCGGCAATATCCTCAGGCGTACCTCCTCTTCTCAAAGGAATTTTAGCGGCCCATTCTTTACGCACATCTTCGGGCAACTGTGCCGTCATATCTGTAATGATAAATCCCGGAGCAACGGCATTGGCCCGGATATTTCTGGATCCCAATTCTTTGGCCACACTCTTGGTAAAACCGATAATACCGGCTTTGGAAGCAGAATAGTTCGCCTGTCCGGCATTTCCGCTCACGCCGACAACAGAGCTCATGCTGATAATCGAACCGCTTTTCTGTTTCAGCATGATAGCCGATACGGCTTTGGTAAAATTAAATACAGATTTCAGGTTGACATTGATAACGGCATCCCATTGTTCTTCCGTCATTCTCATCAACAAAGTATCTTTAGTAATACCGGCGTTGTTCACTAAAATATCGATCCGGCCGAATTCTTTTGCAATCTCTTCTACAGTAGCGGCAGTCTGGGCAAAATCAGCAGCATTGGAGGCATACATTTTAGCTTTCACTCCACAAGCTTCGATTTCTTTTTCAGTAGCCTGTGCATTCTCGTCATATCTCAAATCCGTAAAAGCAATATTTGCACCTTGTTTGGCAAATGCCAGAGCCACCGCTTTCCCAATACCTCTGGAAGCACCGGTAATCAGTGCTGTCTTTCCTTCTAATAACTTCATAATAACAGTTTTACTTCAACTATAATTAATTAGACTTTTAACCGTCGTAACGATTAATTAAATTTTAAACCACAAAGATAATGAAACAAATGAAATGCCGAAAAAATAGACCGGATTAAAGCTCCAGTTTGAATCTTAAACGCAGACGGTTCGATTCAAAATCCCAGGATATAATCTTAAACTTTCCAATTTCGGCAGTCGTACCGACATGTTGTCCGATACAAGCACAAGTGTCGTACTCTCCGATCTTCACAATCCGTAAAGTAGCACTGGCATCTTCAGGAAGTTTACTCAGATCCACCCCTTCAGGCACCTCTTCCCGGGTAACAAAACAAGTGGTGACAGGTAAATCTTGTCCGATCACTTCGTTCACTCTGTTTTCTATTTCTGTGATCATTTCCGCAGTTGGCTCGACAGATAAAATATAATCGCATTTTGATTTTTTTCGTTCGATATGCGTATTTTTCGAACGTTCACAGCCGAACATCCGGATCATAGTCTGATTCAGTATATGCTCTGCCGTATGCATAGGAGGATACTCCTGTTTGTTGTGGCCGTTGAGTTGTATTTCTTGTTCCATATAGTTTTTTAGTAGAGACAAATATAGGTGTTTTTATATTTACGACATAAGAACAAAAGAACATATTTTTCTTAAATAATAGTCTGCATTTTTAAAGAAATCATTTTTTTAACGATTTTTGGATATAAAACACCCTCCATTCAAATATTTTATATAGATTTGTACGTGTTTGTGTGTAATTGAAATGTTAAAACCTAAAATAATCATTTTATATGTTGAAGTCTTACAATTTTCCTAGCGTATATGAAGCGACTAATCAGGAACTTGCTAACGTTGCAGAAAATATACTGGATGGGATAAAGATCAATCTCGATGATACGGATTACATCGTCGGTAACCTGGCACTGGTCGAAGGCTATTCTCCACATAAGAGTATCAATGCAGCCCCGACAGACGAAGAGTATAAATTATTGAGTGAAGCCAGTTTGTTGCTTACCCAACCGAAAGGAGAAGAGGAAATCTATCTGACGACAGGATTCCCGTTCGCAACTTATATACTCTACCGGGATAAAGCGATGGAAGTCTTACAAGGACGACATATTATCAATTACGATGCTTCCACTTTCGGTGGTCCGAATACAACCAAACGTGAAGTGAACGTAGGTAAAGTCGAGATTATTCCTGAAATTATGGGATGTACGACAGCAATCCGCGAGGGGAACCTGCAAGAAAAAGAAAACTTTTTTATCGTCAGCCTCGGATACGGCACCTGCGAAGCCGTCGTTTCGACAAGAGCCGGACTGATCAACCGTTCAGCCGTCAGTACCCACGGTATCCGTCATGCCGTAAATTTATTGGCTAATGAGCTCAGTAAAAATTTCTATCTGAACCTCAAAACAGAACACCAGATAGATGTAGCTTTCCAAAAAGGAAATATCACTGTAAACCGGGTTAAACACAACATATTGGATATACGTGAAAAAGTATTGAAAATGTACTATAATGAAATCGTCGCTCCTAATTTAAGAAGAGCATTTATAGACGATGATTTCAATAAATGTACGAAAATGTATTTAGTCGGTGGTGGTGCTTTGTATCCTGAACTGGTCGATTGCTTCAAAGAAGAATTCGGCGATATCGTATCGGTCAATGTATATCCTGAACCGGAGAAATGTGCTTCTCAGGGGTATTGTCTGAACTCTAAAATCAAATCTTCCGTCGCCCGTTCGAATATCCCGCATAATATTGAAGCGGAAGAAATTAAGATATTCAGAAATCCTCAGCTAGCTGTCGGTATCGATATAGGCAATGCGAATACTTGTGTCACCATCTACAAAGAAGGGGAATAAGCCAAAATTCGAATTCGATATAAAGAGTTGACCTTTTAAAGGCAACTCTTTTTCTTTTTTAGTTATTTTATTCCTACTTTTGCAAACGTTTAAAAGAAACTGGATAAAAAATACAATACAATGGAACTTTTAGAACAAATCAAAGAAAACGCCAAAAAACAGTGTAAAACAATTGTTCTCCCGGAAGGTACAGAAGAACGGACGATTCAGGCAGCAGACCAGATTATCGGAGAAGGGATCGCTAAGATTATCCTGATCGGTAATCCGGCCGAAATACAAGCTTTAGCTCAAAAACACAATCTGAAAAACATCGGCAAAGCTACCGTTATCGATCCTGAATCACATGCCAAAAAAGAACAATATGCCGATTTATTGGTAGAGCTGCGTAAAAGTAAAGGAATGACCAGAGAACAAGCTTTAAAACTGGTTACAGATCCCCTTTACCTGGCTACTTTGATGATTAAGAGCGGAGATGCAGACGGAGAAGTTGCCGGTGCTAAAAATGCAACGGGCGATGTTTTACGTCCTGCTCTGCAAATTGTAAAGACTTTACCGGGGATTTCCGTCGTTTCAGGTGCCTTCTTGTTGCTGACCAACAAACCCGAATATGGTGAAAACGGTTTAATTGTTTGTGCTGACTGTGCAGTACTTCCTAATCCGACAGCAGAAGAACTGGCACAAATTGCGGTATCTACAGCCGGAACAGCCCGTGCCATTGCCAAAATCGAGCCCCGGGTAGCTATGTTGAGTTTCTCTACGAAAGGTTCTGCCAAAAATGAATTGGTCGACAAAGTGGTAAAAGCAACAGAACTGGCCAAACAAATGGCTCCGG
This sequence comes from Odoribacter splanchnicus DSM 20712, assembly GCF_000190535.1. Taxonomy (GTDB): domain Bacteria; phylum Bacteroidota; class Bacteroidia; order Bacteroidales; family Marinifilaceae; genus Odoribacter; species Odoribacter splanchnicus. Next base: position 791,255 of record NC_015160.1, on the reverse strand, counting down.
ACGTTATGATCGACGGAGAAATGCAGGCCGATGCAGCGCTGGTTCCTTCCGTAGGGGCAAGCAAAGCTCCGGGTAGCCCTGTCGCCGGCAAAGCCAATGTTTTGATTTTCCCTAGTCTGGAAGTTGGAAATATCAGTTATAAATTAGTACAACGTATCGCCGGTATCGAAGCTGTAGGTCCTGTACTTCAGGGGATGGCCGCTCCTATCAACGACCTGTCCAGAGGTTGTTCTGTCAGTGATATCGTCAATCTGGTAGCGATCACAGTAAATCAGGCCGCCGGAATAAATTAACGGAATAAAAACGTTTAATAAAATAGAAATGAATGTTTTAGTATTAAACTGCGGTAGTTCGTCCATCAAGTATCAATTACTGAATATGGATGCAGTACCTGTCGTGCTCGCCAAAGGTATTGTAGAAAAAATCGGTTTGACTTACGGTAGTTTTACCTATAAACCGGAAGGTAAAGACAAAGTAGTCGCCGAGCAACCGATTATGGACCATAGTGTCGGTATGGATCTGATCCTGAAAGCATTGGTTCATCCTGACCATGGAGTATTGAAATCTCTGAACGAAATCGATGCTGTCGGCCATCGTGTTGCACACGGAGGTGAATATTTCTCCGAGAGCGTGAAAATCGACGATGAAGCCAAAGCTAAAATCAAAGCTTTAGGTGAAATCGCTCCTCTGCACAATCCGGCAAACCTGAAAGGGATCGAAACGATGGAAAAATTGCTTCCTTCCGTACCTCAGGTAGCCGTTTTCGATACTTCTTTCCATCAGACTCTGCCTAAAAAAGCTTTCATTTATGGTATTCCTTACGAATATTATGAAGAATACGGAGTCAGAAGATATGGCTTCCACGGTACTTCCCATAAATTTGTAGCAGAGAAAGCATGCCGGATCTTAGGTTGGGATATTACCGAAAAGAAAATCATCACTTGCCATTTGGGTAACGGAGCTTCGATTACGGCGATCGATAAAGGTAAATCGGTCGATACCTCGATGGGATTTACTCCTGTAGCCGGACTAGTGATGGGAACGCGGGCCGGAGATCTGGATTTGGGTGCCCTACTCTATATCTGTGAAAAAGAAGGGCTGGACCTTCCCAAAGCCAATAATTTGATTAATAAGAAATCAGGGGTTCAGGGAATCTCCGGTGTTTCTTCTGACTTCCGCGAATTGCAGGCAGCCATGGAAAAAGGCAACGAAAAAGCGGCCTTGGCTCTCGATGTCTTCTGTTACAATGTGAAGAAATATATCGGAGCTTACGCCGCAGTACTGAACGGTGTAGACTTGATTATCTTCACGGGAGGTATCGGCGAAAACGACAATCTGGTACGCTGGGAAACCTGTAAGAATATGGACTACCTTGGCATCCAGGTCGACAAACAAAAGAACGAAGTCCGGGGAAAAGATACGATTATCAGCACAGAACAATCGACTACCACGGTGATGACGGTTACTACAGATGAAGAGCTTGTGATCGCTATGGATACAGTAAGATTGAGCTAATCCTTCGGTACATACCGTTTTTACCCCTCTTGCTTATCGGCTCGGGGGGTTCATTTTAATATATTCTTTTGCCGCCGATTCCCATCTCATTTTCCGGTATCATTCAGGACCGAATTCAACTCAGACACGGAGTCGGCAAAAATACAGACAAAAGAAAAACGGGATCGATAAAATCCCGCTTTCCGATATGATTTTTCTAAAAAAGCTTAGTTGATAGAAGCATCTTTTCCGCCGGTAACACGCAAAGTACGGTCGGATACTCTCAAAGCTGTCTTATAGGTAGCTCCGATTGCAATTTCATATTCACCGTCTTTAGTAAAAGGAATATTTGTCGTTGCAGAGGGGTTCTCTTTATCGGTGACAGACAACTGAACATACGGAAGCCACATATTATCTCCGAACATCATAGAAGAACTTTTGATCCGATACAATAAATAATAGGCTTCTGCATTTTCGACTTTATTCCATTCCGCAGTTACTTTACCATCAGCTCCGGAATAAGAAAATTTTGTCAGCGTAACATTTCCGATTTTTTTATCCGTACCATAAAACTGGAGTTGGCTGACTGCCGAATTGCCTTCGGCATTAAAAGCAGTAACGGTGCATAAACCTTCCTTGATCGTATCCAATGTCGGTGCTGAATAAGCATTGATCTGCATCAAAAAATTTTGGGAGCCTTCCACAGCAGAAAAAGAATAGTTTTTACCATTCAAAGAAGCTGAAGCCGACTTTATTTGTTCATTTCCCTGCACTTGAATTTGCAGCTGATACCTGTTCCCTTCCTGAAGAATATAAGCCGGTGATGCATAAATGGCGAATTTCTTATCGTTCTTTAAACAGGAACTCATTCCCAATACTAAAGCAGCAGAAACTGCTATTAATTTCAATTTTCCTAATGTTCTCATTCTTAATTGTTTTTTGATAATAATAAAATCTTTTCCCGATATGATAAATTCGCCCGCGAAGATGTAGATTTTTTTTTAATCTTACAAGAAAATAGATAGATATCTCCATGTAAATGAAACATTTTTGAATTATTTGTGTACAATTTGTTAGAGTATAAAAAAAGGGTATGATACTACAATTTGCTTTTGTTTTAACAGCGATCATCGTCGGTGCCCGTTTAGGAGGTATCGGTTTGGGGGTTATGGGAGGTATCGGTCTGGGAATTTTGACTTTTGTTTTCGGTTTACAACCGACAACCCCTCCTATCGATGTGATGCTGATGATAGTTGCTGTTATTACTGCCGCTGCTTGTATGCAGGCAGCCGGAGGATTGGACCTGATGGTACGCGGAGCCGAGCACCTCTTACGGAAACGTCCCGCCCAAATCACCTTCCTAAGTCCCCTGGTGACCTATTTCTTTTCTTTTGTAGCCGGAACAGGCCATGTCGCTTATTCTGTTCTTCCGGTCATTGCCGAAGTAGCCCGGGAAACCAAAATACGCCCCGAACGTCCTTTAGGAATAGCTGTCATCGCTTCCCAGCAAGCCATTACAGCCAGTCCGATCTCTGCGGCTACCGTTGCCCTTTTGGGACTTTTAACCGGATTCAATATCTCTTTGCTCGATATCCTGATCATTACGATTCCATCCACGCTATGCGGCGTCTTTCTCGGAGCTTTGTATTCGCTAAGGGTAGGTAAAGAATTAGTCGACGATCCCGAATACCAAAGACGTCTGAAGGAAGGTTTATTAGACAACAGCCATTATGAACTCAAGGATATAGGTAATAAACATAAGGCTTTACTTTCTGTTCTTATCTTTGTGATTGCCACTGTTTTCATCGTTATCTTCGGGTCTTTCGACAACCTCCGTCCCTCTCATATTATCGATGGGAAACCGGTCACTGTCGATATGGCTTCTATTATCGAGATCCTGATGTTATCGGCTGCAGCTTTGATTTTATTATTCACGAAAGCCAACGGAATCAAAGCAGCTCAGGGTAGTGTCTTTTCGGCCGGAATGCAGGCCGTTGTCGCGATCTTCGGTATCGCTTGGATGGGTGATACTTTCTTACAAGGAAATATGACCGAACTGAAAGGATCTATCGAGGGAATAGTCACACAAATGCCTTGGTTGTTCGGGATCGCCCTGTTCATCATGTCTATCCTGTTATACAGCCAGGCCGCTACCGTCCGGGCTTTTATGCCCTTGGGGATTGCCCTGGGTATTTCACCTTTTTTGTTGATCGCCATGTTTCCGGCTGTAAACGGTTATTTCTTTATTCCCAACTACCCGACAGTTGTCGCGGCCATTAATTTCGACCGGACAGGGACTACCCGTATCGGAAAATATGTCCTGAACCACTCTTTTATGATGCCGGGACTGATCGCTACCATCACCTCCGTCGTGACCGGACTGATTTTGGTACAATTTATTTTCTAAGCATTTTATTGACTTTTAAACCGAATGATATGAAAACACTTAGATTTATTTTCTTATTTGCCACACTCTTTCTGTTTTTACAGGCAGGAAGTTTCGCACAAAAACTGCCTAACATTCACATTCTGGCTACGGGAGGAACCATTGCCGGCACAGGGACCAGTACTACCGGAAGCAGTTACCGGGCCGGTCAGGTTGCGATCAACGAATTAATTTCGGCGGTACCCGAATTGAAAGAAATCGCTAACATCACCGGAGAGCAGATTGTAAAAATCGGTTCCCAGGATATGTCCGACGAAGTTTGGTTGAAACTGGCTCATTATCTGAACGAACTGCTACAAAGAAAAGAGGTGGACGGTGTAGTGATCACCCACGGCACAGATACCATGGAGGAAACGGCCTTTTTCTTAAACCTGACCGTAAAAAGCAATAAACCGGTAGTACTTGTCGGAGCGATGCGTCCGGCAACCTCATTGAGTGCCGACGGTCCGCTGAATCTCTATAATGCCGTCGTTACCGCCGGTGCTTCCGAGTCGGTCGGTCGCGGAGTGATGATCGTGATGAACGGCAGCATCCTGGGTGCCCATGCCGCCACCAAGATGAATACCATCAACGTACAAGCTTTCCAAGCCCCCAATTCCGGAGCTTTAGGGTATGTATTCAATGGAAAAGTACATTATAACCAATCGACCGATAAACTCCATACGCTCCAATCGGTATTCGATGTCACTCATCTGGATAAATTACCTAAAGTAGGTATTGTTTACAGTTATTCCAATGTCGAACCCGAAGCTTTGGATGCATTGATCACCAACAGTTACCAAGGTATCGTCCATGCCGGAGTCGGAAACGGTAATATCCATAAGAATTTGTTCGACAAATTGGTAAATGCCAGTAAACAAGGTATACTGGTGGTACGTTCCAGCCGCGTTCCGACCGGACCGACAACACTCGATGCCGAGGTAGACGATGCCAAATACGGTTTTGTGGCTTCACAGGAATTGAATCCTCAAAAAGCCCGGATACTCTTGATGCTGGCTTTGACAAAAACAAAAGATCCACAAGTCATTCAGAATTATTTTAATGCTTATTAAACCGACTCTCTATGAAAAAATGGATATTGTTATGCGGATTATGTACACTCTCCTTTCCGGCCTTGTATGCCCAACACCTGGACATGCAATCTTCCACGGATGCCGGAGGCCCCGCTTTATTCGAACGAGTAACCCGTCTCGAAAAAAAAACGGATGCCTTTAACCTGTACCTGAATATGCAGGGTAGTTTCAATGTATACTTTAATAATGGCAATGAAGAACAAACTTCTTTCCGGATGAATCAGCTCCGGATCGAAGCCAAGGGTAACATCACCGACCGGATTTATTACCGTTATCGTCAGCGTTTAAACCGGGCGAATAATGCCCAATCCTTGGACAACCTACCCACGTCGATCGATTATGCAGCCGTCGGTTTTCATGTTACCGATCAATTTTCCGTATTTGCCGGAAAACAATGTACTGCATTCGGAGGATTCGAATTCGACCTGAACCCGATCGAAGTGTATCAATACTGTGATATGCTGGAATACATGAGTAATTTTTTGACCGGAGTCGATTTTTCATATCGGCTCAACGATCGACACGATTTTCATTTTCAGGTCGTCGATTCACGGAACGGTTCGTTTAAAGAGATGTACGGAAAAGTTCCGGACAACATCGAAGCTTCGAAAGCCCCGCTCGGTTATACGTTAAACTGGAACGGCAGCATGCTGGAAGATAAGTTGAAAACACGTTGGTCTGCCTCTATCTTCCACGAAGCAAAAAAACAGAATTGGTATTATTATGCTTTGGGAACCGAAGTCAATTTAAACCGTTTTATCGGTTTTCTCGACTTTATGTATTCCTCCGAAGACCTCGACCGTACAGGTATCATTTCGGAAATTACCGCTAATGACGGATATGACACCCGGGCCCTGGACACCCGTTACCTATCTCTGGTGCTTCACCTCAACTACCGGGTTCTTCCCAAGCTGAATCTCTTTGCAAAGGGAATGTATGAAACCGCTTCAGTAGAGAAAGCCTCAGACTTACTTGCCAAGGGAAAATACCGGACTTCCTGGGGATATCTGGCCGGAATCGAATATTATCCGATGGAAGAGAACCTCCATTTCTTTCTGAATTACATCGGCCGCTCTTTCCAATATACCGACAAAGCTAAAATATTCGGAGTCGGTAATAGTAATCCACAACGTATTGAATTAGGATTAGTATACCAGCTTCCTGTATTCTGATCAAATTGTGCGGAGAAATAATCATCCTGTTCTCCGCACAATTATTATCGTGAAATGATTATTTTTGCGGCCTGTAAACCGTGAATATAAAAAATATGAATCAGATCCGATACTTTAGCCTCCTGGGGCTTTTTATTTTGTTGTGCTATGCTGCGCCGGCCTCTTTATGGGTAGATTCCCTCAAAGGACAAACCCTTTTTGAAAAGCTTTCCGGCCTTTCCAAACGCAATCGTTTGCCGCATGTCGATTTAAATACCCGGATCGCTTATCATACCGCCTTATCCAGCCAGTCTACCGAAAAATCGGCTTTTCGGGTAGATTATCTGCGTCTGGAAGTCAGTGGTGACGTCACCGACCGGATCTATTACAAATGGTTGCAGCATCTGAACCGGAACAATACCCCCGGACAGCTCGACAATATGCCCTCTTCTATCGATTGTCTCGGTGTCGGATTCCGGATCACTCCTACCGTATCGACTTTTATCGGTAAACAATACGCCGATTTCGGAGGTTTCGAATACGATGCCAATCCGGCAGAAGTTTATGAATATTCGGACCTGGGAAATGAGATCACCTGCTTTCTGGTCGGCGCCAATCTTTGCTGGTGGCTGACACCGACCCAGGAAATCCGTTTCCAGATCGTCGACGGACATTCCGGAAAAGCCGACGACACTTACGGTCCTCTCCCTGAAAAAGTCAAAGCAGCCAAAGCCCCCCTCGGCTATACCCTAAACTGGAACGGCAATTTTCTGAACGAACATTTACTCACCCGCTGTTCTTTTTCTTTATTCCACGAAGGCGAAAAGCAAAATGTCTATTTTCTGGCTTTGGCAGCAGCCTGGGTACAGGAAAGATTCAACCTGTATTTCGATGTGATGTATTCGGCAGAAGATATAGACAAACTGGGTATTATTTCCGGCATTACCTACCGGGAAGATCAACCTGTGCGTGCACAACACAGCGGCTATCTATCTCTGGTGAGCCGTATCAATTACCGTATTTTCCCGAAACTCAACCTGTTTGCCAAAGGGATGTATGAAACGGCTGAAGTCAGAAAAAGCAACGGGCTCTTACTATCCGGAAAATACAGAACTACCTGGGGATATCAGGGTGGTATCGAATATTATCCGATGAAAGAAAATCTCCATTTCTTCGCAGCCTACCGGGGGAAACGATACACCTATACGGCTTTGGGAAAAAATTTTCAGGCTTTGGACGAACATCCTCAAACCTTCTCCCTGGGGCTGATTTATAAAATTCCTATTCTATAAATGGCCCACTTTTGAAATTATGGCCACCTTGATTACCCCATCCAGTTTGTTTTCAAAGATATGGTAAGCTTTTCCGATATCCTTCAGCGGGAATCTATGAGTAATGAGAGGAGTCGTATCTATTTTCCCTTCCTCGATTAACCGGAGGATCTCGGCACAATCACAACCGTCAACTCCACCGGTTTTGAAGATCAGGTTCTTACCATACATATCGGGTAAAGGAAGAAGTTGGGGTTTATCGTAAAGAGCTACGATAGTGATAATGGCATTGGGACGGGCACAATCCCATGCCAAACGGAAGGTGTCCGCCCCTCCCGCCACCTCCAACACCACATCGGCTCCACCATGCTCACTGTTTTGAAGTACGAAATTTTTGCAGTCTTCCGGTGTAGTTACCTCTACCTCCGGATAATATTCCTGAATAAAACGGATTCGCTCAGGAGATTTTTCACAAACGATAATACGTTTTGGATGTTTTAGCAGAGTACAAAGTAAGGTACAGACTCCGGTAGGACCGGCACCGATAATAAGGACGGTATCCTCCCGGGAAATCTCCGAAATGCGGGAAGCCCAAAAACCCGTAGCCAGCACATCGCCGACAAACAAAGCCTGTTCGTCACTAACGGTATCGGGAATACGGTTCAATCCCCGGTCGGCATAAGGAACCCGCACATATTCGGCCTGCCCTCCATCGATACGACACCCTAAAGCCCATCCTCCGTCCGGATCGGTGCAATTATTTACATATCCCCGTCTGCAGAAAAAACATTCCCCGCAAAATGTCTCGACATTTACAGTGACCCTGTCTCCGGGCTTGACCGAACCGACATCAATACCGATCTCTTCTACGATACCCACCATTTCGTGCCCGACTGTTATTCCGGGTAGAGCCCGGGGGACACTGCCGTGTTTTATGTGCAGATCACTGGTACAAATACTGCTAAGCGTTACACGTACAATAGCATCACGCGAATCTTTTATTTGCGGTCTCTGCTTTTCCAGTAATTCGAATTTCCCTTGTTCAATATAGGTGTATGCCAGCATAATGAAAACGTAATTATCATCCTAATATTCTCTCATACTCGAACGGTTCCGGATCGGCCAGCCATTTACGCGCCAGAGAGCGATCCTGAGCAGTAAGGTAGTAAATATTTTCAGCCAGGGTTTGTCGTACTACTTCTTTATCGATATTCACCAAACGGGTACGGATTTTGCCATGCTCGTCTTCTACATCCTTCAGATACACAGGGATTACTTCTTCTTCGAGATTTACCGCAACCATACAACCGGAATGTCCTTCGTCATAAAGTTTTTTCACTCCGATTCCCAAAGTGGTGCAATAAGTCAAATCAAAAGCCGAAGGATCCACACACCTCAAAGAATACCCCACTTCTACCGGACGGCAAATAATATCCAGATTCAGTTCTTTCAACCGGTTTTTAAGTATTTTACTGATCACATGGGCTTTACTCACTTCCGACAATTCAGGATGTCCGTGAGCGTCATAATCGAAAGTGATTCCGGAAGAAGCAATATCTTCATCCTGTAGAAAATGAAAAATTCCTTCACCTACTACAACGACACCGAATTTCTGCCCCACGATCCGGCGTTTGATCATGGAAGATATGATCAGGCGAACAATTTTATCGATCGTAATTTGTGTCTTATTGAACATTTCCGGGATAATGATCATGGAAGCATGTATCCCCTTACCGATCTCGAAAGCCAGGTGGCCGGCTTCCCTTCCCATAGACATCAGTAGATACCAGTTTTGGGTCGTAGATGCCTCTGCTTTTATCACTTTACCGATAGTCACCCCCATTTCTTTGGCGGAAGTAAACCCGAAAGTCGGTATACCTTCCGGCAGAGGCAGGTCATTGTCTATTGTCTTAGGGACATGGATATTCCGGATATTTACCTGATGAGCTGCCAGATATTTCGTCAGTCGGTTAGCCGTCGAAGCGGTATCGTCTCCTCCGATAGTCACCAGCAATTCAATACCTTCTTTTACAAACAAAGCTGTCGTGAAATCCTGGTCTTCCGGTTTAAAACGGCTCATCTTTATGGCAGAGCCTCCACGGCTGTAGATTTGATCGGCTTTTTCATAAGTCAGTTCCTCCACCTCGGGATGTGCAGCAAATAATCCTTTATACCCTTCGTGGATAGCCAAAACCCGGAATCCGTCTTTCAAAAACACTTTGGTTACAGTTGCCACAACTGTATTAATACCCGGTGCCGGTCCTCCGCCACACAGGATTGCGATAGTTCTCATAGTCTTATTTTATTGTTATTGTGCACAGCAAAAATAAATAAAAACGCCGAAAAATGAAGTATCGAAACGTAAGTATAATTAGTTCATAAAGTCGACGGACTTTACTAACCGATTTAATTCCAGCATTATTTTTATACTTATTTGTCTTCGGTGATCAGAATAGAAAGAAAAAATTATACCTGCCATTTAATAGTTACAGCGGTTTAAGTTTATATCACTTTTCTATGAAATAATAAATGCAGCCTGAATGTTTCAGACTGCATACATTCTATCGGATAAAAATCCTGTTTTCTAAATTTTTGCTTTAATCGCTTTGGAAGCTTCTTCATATCCGGGTTTGTCCAGCAGGGCAAACATATTGTTTTTATAGGCTTCCACTCCTGGTTGGTCGAATGGATTCACGCCCAACATACTTCCGGAGATACCACAAGCCAATTCGAAGAAATAAAACAGTTGCCCGATATACTGAGCGGTTAAAGCCGGCATACAAACCTTCATATTCGGCACTCCGCCGTCGACGTGTGCAATTTGGGTACCCAGTTCGGCCATTTTGTTCACTTCGTCTACCCGTTTCCCGGCCAGAAAATTCAGCTTATCCAGATTAGCGGCATCCGAAGGAATCTGCACCTGATAGTGGGGTTTCCCGACAGAGATTACGGTTTCCATCAACATGCGCACCCCTTGCTGGATATACTGCCCCATGGAATGCAAATCGGTTGTAAAATCAACACCTGCCGGGAAGATACCTTTGTTTGCTTTCCCTTCACTCTCGCCGTAAAGCTGTTTCCACCACTCGGTGATATAGTGCAGTTTCGGATTAAAGTTAGCTAACAATTCCACGGCATATCCTTTCCGGTAAAGAGCTGTCCGGGCCACGGCATATTCCAGGGCGATACTTTTTTCGTCATCGATGCAAGCCTTACGCATTTCTATAGCTCCCTGAACCAATTCTTTGATGTCGAACCCAGCGATAGCGATAGGCAATAATCCCACCGGTGTCAGAACGGAGAAACGTCCTCCTACATTATCCGGGATAACGAAAGTTTTATATCCTTCCTGATCGGCTAATGTACGTAAAGCTCCCTTCGAAGCATCCGTAATCGCCACAATTCGCTTTCCAGCTTCTTCTTTACCTACTTTAGCTTCCAGCAATTCTTTCAATAAACGAAAAGCGATGGCCGGTTCGGTTGTCGTTCCTGATTTCGAAATCACGCAGATACCGAACTCTTTATTCTGAAGGTAGTGAATCAATTCATGGTAATAATCTTCACCGATATTATGACCTGCAAAAATCACTTTCATACCGGTATTTTCATAGTTGTGGAAACTATCTGCCAAAGCCTCGATGACAGCCCGTGCCCCCAGATAAGAGCCTCCGATACCGATAACGACCATTACCTGAGTACGTGCTCTAAGTTCGGCTGCCGTTTTCTCGATATCTGCCAACTGTTCAGAGGTGATTTCTACAGGCAGGTTCAACCATCCTAAAAAATCACTCCCTTTACCGGTTCCCTCTTTCAGGCTTTTCAATGCCTGCCGGGCCTCAGGATACAGGGCAATCATTTCTTCTTTAGTGACGAAATTACAGATTTTACTGTAATCAAACTTAATACTGTCCATAATTCATTATATTACTGTGTAGTTTAATTTCCGAATCACAAATTTACAAAAAAGGTGACCCCAGATAAGTCATCCTGATATTTTATTTCCCCATCTCTTTTAGCAGATCCCTGATCTTCGATGCCTTTTCATACTCTTCATTCCGGACAGCCTCGTCCAGCATCCGGGTCAATTCCTGAACGGAATAGGGTTGTTGCACGACCTCTTCTTTTTCGGGGGATTCGGTCTGTCCTGTTTCCTGACCGACCGCAATACCGGCCTTTTCCACAATTTCAGGCGTAGAATAAATAGGACAATCATAACGCAAAGCCAAAGCAATGGCATCCGATGTCCGGGAATCTATTTTGATTTGTTGAGTATCTTTCTCAAATAGCAATTCCGAATAAAAAATTCCGGAATCCAGACGATAGATAAAAGCTTCTTTTAAAGTGACTTGCAACGCATCCGCCAACTTCTTGATCAGGTCGTGAGTCAACGGCCGCTGAGTCTGCATCTTTTCAAGCTGAATAGCTATCGACTGTGCTTCAGGCATCCCGATAACGATCGGAATCCGATGCATATCCTGCTCATCGGCTAAAATCAGAGCGTATGCACCGGCCTGCGACATACTATACGACAGACCTAAAACTTTCAGTCTTATCCTATCCATCTTTATCTGTTTTAAAATCTATTGGATTAACGTCGGTTAATCGTTTTAGTTGCGTTTTACTTCTTATTTTTCCGGGGCATATGGCTTAGCTCCCTCAAGCATACATGAGCTAATCCGCCCAAACTGGTTTCCCGGTATTTGGCCTGCATATCCCTCCCGGTTTCCATCATCGTCTTCACCACATCGTCGAAAGAAACCATGTGCCGACCGTCGGAAAACAGGGCGTACAAAGCAGCTTCCCGAGCCTTTTGAGCTACAAAAGCATTCCGTTCGATACAGGGGATCTGTACGTATCCCATCACAGGATCGCAAGTCAGTCCCAAATTATGCTCGAATCCCATTTCGGCAGCATATTCGATCTGCCGGGGAGTACCTCCCCAAATCTGGGTAGCTGCTCCGGCAGCCATTGCACAGGCAGTCCCCAACTCGCCCTGGCATCCCACTTCGGCTCCTGAAATCGAACCGTTACTTTTCACAATATTACCGATCAACCCGGCAGTTGCCAATCCCCGGATAATCCGGTAATCCGGCATCTCCTGATCGTATTTCATGAAATACATCAAAGCCGGCAAAACTCCGGAAGCCCCACAAGTAGGAGCAGTCACCACCCGGCCACCACCGGCATTTTCTTCCGAGACAGCTAAAGCTGCCGCGAAAAGCATACCCATCGGCCGGGAAGACCCGGACGATTGCAGAGCTTTAATATTATAGGAACTTGCTTTCCGGGCCAATTTCAAGGCTCCGGGCAGTACCCCCTCCGTCACCAGGCCTTTCTCTACCGTCTCCTGCATCTGTTTCCACACCTCTTCCAGATAAGTGAATATCTCACTTCCCTCGTATTTTTCTACATAATCTACAAAAGTACATCCTTCGTCCAGACACCATTTCATCACCTCGGCCATACTTGTCTCCGGGTAGAGATTTCCGTCGTCGAAAGTACCCAACTCGTCCCACAATGCGCCTCCACCCACACTATATACCTCCCAACTATCAACCGTATTCCCTTGTACAAAAGCCTCGAACAACATCCCATTGGGATGGCGGGGCAGACTGATATCCGGTTTCCAAACGATCTCTACAGCATCGGGACGGTCTATAACCTTCAGAATAGCACTGTCTGTACCATGGCCTTTCCCCGTCAGCGCCAAACTTCCGTAAAGTGTGACCCTGAACTTTTCTGCTCCGGGGTTCTTTTCCAAAAATAATCCGGCAGCACGGCTCGGTCCCATCGTATGACTGGAAGACGGTCCGTATCCGATATTGTAAATCTCACGTATCGATTTCATTTCAATCTGGTTTAATCAAACTATATTTTAAACAGTTCGGCAACAGCTTTCCTGTTTAGTGTAAAATAAAAAAATAGCAGGCCTGTAAGCCGGGTTCTGTACCTTACGGTTTCTATCATTTATCTACTCTGCAAATCACTTTGCAGCTCTAGCAGCCTACCCCCCGGCATCGATCGGGCTAATCGAATGCGCCGGTATACATGGCCTTGCAACTCGTGAGACGTACGGCTACCACAGTTACCTGCAGTACCGGTGGGCTCTTACCCCACCTTTTCACCCTTATTTCAAGCGAAAACGAATCTTCGTGAAACGGTTTTTTTCTGTTACGTTACTATGCCCTCACGAACATCTTCCCGTTAAGAAGCACGATGCCCTGTGTTGCCCGGACTTTCCTCTTTCCCCGAAGGGACAGCGATAGAACGGCCTGCTATTTTATCTGATTCGTTTTTCACGAATTAATTCATAATCGGATCTTTGGGAAAATTAGCCCAAATCCGGTAACGTCCTCCCAATCCGCTCATCGAAGCTTCCCATAAATTATCGTTAGGAATTTCGAAAAAACGCGCAGGAGTAATATCCCCTACCATCCACGAATTCTCATCCAACTCCCGATCCAGTTGACCGGCATCCCAGCCACTATATCCGGCAAAAAAGCGAACTTCTCCCGGTTGTATTTTCCCCTCCTGCAACAAACGAGTCAGTTTCGAGAAATCGCCCCCCCAATAGATACCCGGCACAATTTGCAAAGCATCTTCAACTTCTGCATGATTATGAAGATAATACAGTTGATTTTGTTCGACAGGGCCACCGATATAGACAGGATATTCCAATCCGGCTAATTCCGTAACCAGATCCGAAGTGGTGTAAGCCATCGGCTTATTCAAAACAAAACCGATACTTCCCTTTTCGTCATGTTCTACCATAAAAATAACGGACCGGGAAAAATATTTCCCTTGCAGAAATGGTTCGGCAATCAAAATATTGCCAATCTCCACTTTTTTACGATTCCTTCTTATTTTAAATAAATCCTGAAATTGTTCGTCCACAATAATTCGTATTTTTACGAGCCAAAAATAACAAATTATTTTGTGATGCCGAGAATATTCACGGTCATACTTTTTATATTTTGCATAAATTGTCTGTCGGCCCAACAAAAAGAAGTCGTCCGTTCCATCTTCTGGAAAGGTGATACCCTCCCTCATGTTTGGCTGGAAGAAGTCAGTGTCCGGCAGAAAAATAAAAATGCCGGCTGGTTTCAGCGTCAGCACCGGCGGCAAACCCGGTTGGAATATAATGTCCGGAAAGTATATCCCTATGCCCGGATAGCTGCCGGTAAAGTCAATGAGATCGAACAGAAACTGTCGGCCGTCACCCGGGAAGCCGACCGCAAAAAGATCATCAAGGAAGAATACAACCAACTGATGAAAACGTTCAAGGCCCCCCTGATGAAACTCAGCATTACCCAGGGACGGATTTTGATCCGATTAATCTACCGGGAAACCAGCCACACTTCTTTCGCGCACATCCGGGAATACCGGGGGACGGTAAATGCCTACTTCTGGCAATCGATCGCTTTAATCTTCGGAAATAACCTGAAAGCAGCCTATGATCCGCAAGGCGAAGATGCCGAAATCGAGGAAATTGTACAAAAAATCCTGTCAGAATCCAAAAGGTAAAAAGTTTTTCTAACTTTGCATAGATTGTTCAGCCCAATTATCGGCGCATTAACAAATTGTAAAACGATGACATTCGAAGAGATCAGGAAAGATATCAAGGCCCGGAAATATAAACCCATCTATTTTCTATGCGGTGAGGAACCTTTTTTTATCGACCGGTTGACTGCATTACTCGAAAATACCGTGCTGACCGAGGATGAAAAGGCATTTAACCAAACTGTTTTATATGGGAACGATGTATCGATGAGTACGATCACCGATACCGCCCGCCGTTTTCCAATGATGTCCGAACGACAGGTGGTCATTGTCCGGGAAGCTCAGAATATCCGGGACTTCGACAATCTATTACCTTATATCGATCATTACCAAAATTCGACCATTCTGGTCCTGGCGTATAAAAATAAGAAACCGGACAAACGTAAGGGAGTATTTAAAAAACTCGGGAATACTCCCCATTGTATTTATTTCGAATCGGCCAAACTTTATGACAACAAGATTCCGGAATGGATCATCGGTTATTGTAAAGAAAAATCATATGGAATCACGACTAAAGCAGCCGGTATCCTGGCCGAAAGCTTGGGAACCGATCTGAGCCGGGTAGCGAATGAAATCGATAAGCTGGTACTGCTTTTACCTCAGGGAGGTGAAATACAGGAATCTCTGGTCGAGGAACATACAGGAATCAGTAAAGACTTCAATAGTTTCGAGCTCCTGAGTGCCATAATTCGTAAGGATTTCCTAAAAGCCAATCAGATTGTGAACTACTTTGAAGCCAACCCGAAAAACAATCCCCTGGTATTGACCATCACCACCCTTTTCAGGTATTTCCTGAACCTGCTGACCTATCACTATCAGAAAAAAACGACGCCCAATACTCAGGAAATGGCCAGGTTATTAGGTGTACATCCTTTTTTTATGAAAGACTATATCGACGGAGGTAAAATCTATAATGCCATGAAATGTGCAACCACGATCTCCTTGCTGCGGGAATACGACATGAAATCCAAAGGGGTAGGTAATGCGAATATTTCGGACGGAGAATTACTGAAAGAGCTGATATTCAAAATCATGCATTAATATTCCCGGACAAGTAACTATAATCATCCCAAGAACGTATTAAACCATATGAAAAGAACAACTACTTCAATATCGACCCAACCTTTGAATAAAGCCGTATTTTTGGACCGGGACGGCACGATCAATTCGGACGAAGGACATTATTATATATACAAACCGGAGGACTTTGTATTCAATCCGGGAGTCATCGAAGGCTTGAAACGTCTTCAGAAAGCCGGTTATCTTTTGATCGTCATCACCAATCAGGGAGGAATCGCTAAAGGGATATATACCCGGGAAGATATGTTCAAAGTACACGAAAAGATGTGTGCCGAATTGGAAAAGCATGGAGTGACCCTGACTAAGATCTATTATTGTCCCCACCATGAAAGCATAAAAACCTGTGTTTGCCGGAAACCTTCTCCTTATATGGTCAACCTGGCCATCGAAGAATTCCATATCGATAAGAAGCGATCCTGGTTTATCGGGGATAGCTCAAAGGATGTAAAATGTGCTGAAGATGCCGGAGTTAAACCGTTACGTATTCACAAAAATCAGGATATCACACCGGTCATCGATCAAATATTGAAATCGAAAGATTCATTCTAAGTCCGAAAAATTCCAGGACTACCTCTAAAATTAAGTAAAAAATAACAGATCGGGCTTGGGATTTAAGCGGGAATTGAGTAATTTCGCTCAATTTTTAAAAATCCACAGCATATGGCTCATTACATTAAAGAAGTATCACGTACATTTGGAGAATATCTGTTAATTCCGTCACTCACCACCAAAGAGTGTACTCCTGACAATGTTTCCTTGAAAACGCCGGTTGTCAAATTCCGTCAAGGGGAAACCTCGAAAATACAATTGAACATTCCGTTTGTATCTGCAGTGATGCAGGCAGTCTCCGACGACGGTCTGGCTATTGCCTTAGCCCGTAACGGAGGTTTGTCGTTTATTTTCGGTTCTCAACCTATCGAAAGTCAGGCCGAGATGGTAAGGCGGGTAAAGAAATTCAAAGCCGGATTTGTAGTGAGTGATTCTAATTTACGTCCCGATTGTACCCTACAGGATGTTGTTCGCTTAAAGGAACAAACCGGACACGCCAGTGTCGCCATTACGGATGACGGAACCCCTAATGGAAAATTATTAGGTATGATTACAAGCCGGGATTATCGGTTGAAAACAGATCCGTTAGATAAACCGGTAGTTGATTTCATGACTCCTTTCGAAAATCTGATTGTAGGAAAGTTGGGGCTGACTTTAAGTGAAGCCAATACGATCATCTGGGATCATAAGTTGAATTGCCTTCCGATTATAGACGACAATCAAAGACTTCAATATTTTGTCTTCCGCAAAGACTACGACAATCATATAGAAAATCCCAATGAATTGCTCGACAGCCATAAAAAACTGATGGTCGGAGCCGGAATTAACAGCCGCGACTTTAAAGAACGGGTACCTGCTTTGGTAGATGCCGGAGTAGATGTGCTGGTAGTAGATTCTTCCGACGGTTTTTCGGAATGGCAATACGAAACGATCCGCTGGATTAAAGAAACGTATAACGAAGAAGTCAAGGTAGGCGGTGGTAATGTGGTGGATAAAGAAGGATTCTTATATCTGGTGAAAGCCGGAGCCGATTTTGTAAAAGTAGGGATCGGCGGTGGTTCTATCTGTATCACTCGTGAGCAAAAAGGGATCGGCCGGGGACAGGCGACTGCTCTGATCGAAGTATGCCAGGCTCGTCAGGAATATTTCGAACAAACCGGTATTTATATTCCGATCTGTTCCGACGGAGGACTTGTACATGACTATCACATGACCTTAGCATTGGCCATGGGCGCCGACTTCCTGATGATGGGACGCTACTTTGCCCGCTTCGACGAGAGTCCGAGTAAAAAACTGGCTATCGGTAATAGCTATGTGAAAGAATATTGGGGAGAAGGATCCAACCGTGCTCAAAACTGGCAACGCTACGATATGGGAGGAAACAGTAAAGCTGCCCTGAAATTCGAAGAAGGGGTCGACAGTTATGTTCCATATGCCGGAAAAATGAAAGACAATCTGGAAATCACCCTGGGCAAAATCAAATCGACCATGTGTAGCTGTGGTTCCGTTACGATTCCTCAATTACAGGAAAGAGCAAAAATCACCTTGGTATCCTCTACTTCTATTGTCGAAGGAGGAGCACACGACGTAATTCTGAAAGATACCAAGATTCAATAACAGATCAGGGATGCCACAAAATGGGTGGCTTCATTGACTGGAGTCAGATTTAAATAACCGGATTTTATCCGGTTATTTTTATATACGGCCGGATAGAGCTGTTGCAAATGCCTGTGCTCCTGCCAGGCCTCCCCCGCTTTGGCATAATAACGAACCGTGAACTCTCCTTCCGCATGTTCGTCCAAATATCGCCGGCTCAACATAAGGGCGACTATTCCCATATTATAACGCAGATTGATTTCCAGGCAAGGTTGCACTCTATACTTTCCCGCAGAGTCGGAATAAATCATCATATCTATCCCTAAATATCCCCGGTAATCGGGCAAAATCCCGGCAATCATATCCGGCAATTCCTGTTTCAGCGACTGCAACTTTTCTTCTCCTAATTTACTTCCCAGTAATTGCTCAATATACGCTTGAGCTCCCAGATAATTCCCGCGATATTCACCGTTCAGGCCGGTAGAAAATACCGACCATCCGATAAATTCCACCCCTTGCCTTCCTGCACAAAACTCCATGGCAAAATCCAGTACCTTATTCAATTTTTTTTCCAACATAACATACCCCTGCCGTTTCAATATCCCGTGTAATCGTTCTTTCTCTTTCACAGCAATAGGTTTTCCGAGTACCAGAATACCTTTCCCCGAAGAAGACCAGGGCGCTTTCACCAGGTATTTTCCGGTTTTCATTTTCTGTTCGATCTCTTCGATAGAATAACCTGTCTCCGGAATCACTTCCTTTTCCAGATCAGGAATCAAACCGAACAAACGAATCAACCCTTCCCGGGCTTTCCTGCGGCTATACCACTCTTTTCGTTCCGTCTTCCACTCCTCACCCATCCCCCGTTCGGCCAGCCAATGGCACATTTTCGGACTCCATCCCCACGGTTCCCCTTTCACCTCTCCCAAAATCCCGGCTTCTGCCTCCTGAATAAAACCGGCCTTCAAATGCAAAGGCTCATAAACCGATGCCATAAATACCGGATCCGGTAAATTCCTGACTAAGACCCAATCTTCCGATTCTCCCAGAAATACAGGTAAAACCGCCAAATCTTCAGCCATGGTCACCACATTAGCCGGAGGCATATAGTATTTACTTCCATTGGCAATCGCCATCTCACAATCCGGATTGAATATCCAAAGCCTTTTCCTGTTTTCCATCGACCTGATCTGTTTCTCCCTGCAAATATAAATAAAACGCCGTTTTTTCATAAAAAACTAAGATTTTCTTTTAATCGGCTGATTGATAAAGCGTAAAGAACGATAAGCCTGGTAATTGGTAGCGATTTGGTAGCGGTGCTAATTTCAGCGCATTGCTTTGCTTCACTTTTAGAACTGATACAAATATAGGGATTTTGACCGAAAAAGAAAAAAATAGGAGATTTTTAGTTTTCTGTGTAAACGGAAAAACAAGAAAAGTGTAAGTAACAGAATAAGTGCAAAAAAGAATTTGCACCTATTCTTGTTACTAAAAATGTAAATCATTGATTTTTAGTATATTATTCATTGCTACACCTTGCACCAAAACGGTCTGTCCTGGTATCCGTAGCAAATATACATGGTGTTTATGCTTGCAAATCATTATTTGTAGGTATTGCGAGTGATGATTAAAACCGTTAATTTTGCAAACTAATGGATCGTACGAAAAAAAGACAGAGACAGCGGGCTGTCATAGCATGCATGTTGTTGCTGACATTGATGCCCTTTTTCCTCGTGAAAGCTTTTCATGTTCACGGGGAACATTCGTGCGTATCCCATAACGAACAGGGGCACTCCCGTCACGATTCTCCTGAAAATTGTACCATCTGTCTCTTTACGCTCTCTCCGTTTATCGAGGCAGGGATTTTTATATACGATTATATTCCGACTGGCAGACCTGTCAGGTATCTTATCTCCGGGGAAACAGATGTCATCGTCACTCTTTTCCCGCATTTCCTCCGTGCACCCCCTGTGTGTTTGTCATAACTCCCTTGAGGGATTCGCATGCCATCACTGTGATTGCGTGCAGGGGCTTTTCATGTCCCGTCTTAACAGATTATAACCCGTTTATATTTTTTCAAGTATGACATTTCATGCATATCTCCAGTATGTGTGCCTGCTTGTTGTCTGCCTATGTACCCTCCCTTCTCCCATGGAAGCACGGGTACAGGCTGACCGGCAATCGACGGGCACACGCGATACTCTGCTGGTCATTGACCAGGAAAGCGGGCTTCCCATTGAAGGGGCCTATATCCTGACCGGGGAACGGTTACTTGTCAGCTCCCCCCGTGGAATGATTGTTTTCGGCCATGGAACGTGTTTCATGGATACGGTCCTCGTGCAGTGCCTGGGTTACGGTTCCCGGCGTGTGCCTTTGAACGAGGTATTCAAAGAAAGCAGCATACATACCGTATGTCTCTCCCTGGACATACAAAAACTCGGGGAAGTGGTCGTGACCGGTGAACATGCCGGGGTGTCACCCAACGTGGTGAGCCGGCGCCTTTCATCTCCCGAAATCAGGAACGCACTGGGAACCTCGCTTGCCACCCTGCTCGAACGTGTCAGCGGGGTAAGTTCCATCAGCACGGGAACCACTGTATCCAAACCCGTTATCCAAGGAATGTACGGGAACCGGATACTAATCATCCATAACGGTGCCCGCCAGACCGGGCAGCAATGGGGGGCCGACCACGCTCCCGAAGTGGACATGAACGGCAGCTCCTCTGTTTCGGTAATTAAGGGCTCCGATGCGGTAAGATACGGTTCGGATGCCCTTGGAGGGATTATCGTCATGGAGCAGTCTCCGCTTCCTTTCAGAAAACGCTCCCTTCGAGGGGGAATCTCCGCACTTTACGGAAGTAACGGGCGTCGCTACGTGGCTACCGGACAGCTCGAAGGTGCTTTTCCCGGTGATTTCGCCTGGCGTCTGCAGGGAACCTGGTCAAATTCCGGGGACCGTTCCACTGCGCACTATCTTCTGAACAACACGGGAACCAGAGAGTATCACGCTTCCGCCTCTCTGGGCTATGACCGCGGACGTCTGAGAGTGGAAGGTTTCTACAGCCGCTTCTACAGCCGGACAGGGGTGATGCTCAGCGCTCAGATGGGTAGCGAGGACCTGCTGGCGGAACGTATCCGGCTTGGTCGCCCCCTGCACACGGATCCCTTCTCCCGTGGTATCAGGCCTCCCTGCCAAGAGGTCACCCATCAGATCGCATTCGGCAGGATGCGGCTCGGCATGAAGAAGGGGGGAAGTATTCACTGGCAGAGTACCTGGCAGAAGGACGATAGGCAGGAAAACCGTGTCCGGCGGCTGGATTCTAACATTCCGGCGGTTTCCCTGTACCTGAATTCATTCCAGCATCTTCTGCGCTGGAAGCGGGATTACCGCTCCTGGCAGGTCGAGGCGGGAGGTCAGGTCATATTCATCGAGAACCACAGCCGCGCGGGTACCGGATTCGTGCCCGTTATCCCGAACTACACGGAGACACAGGCAGGGATATACGGAATCGGGAAATATCACCTGGCCAGGGGAGGCGTTGAAGCAGGCCTCCGCCTGGATATGCAGGAAACCCGTGCCAGTGGTTATGACTGGACGGGAAGCCCCTATGGCGGGACAAGAAAGTTTAACAACGTGTCCTACAGCCTGGGAGGACACTATCAACTTTCCAGACGCTGGAGGCTCACCTCCAACTTCGGTCTGGCTTGGCGTGCCCCTCACGTGTATGAACTATACAGCAACGGGAACGAGCTCGGGTCTGGGATGTTTGTCAGGGGAGACTCTGCGATGCACTCGGAAAGAAGCTACAAATGGATATCTTCCCTCCGTTACGGCGACGGGATGTTCAGCGTCTGTCTGGACGGTTACCTGCAATGGGTGGACGGCTATATCTATGACGGGCCGGAGAAAGAGACAGTCACCGTGATTTCGGGGACATACCCGGTCTTCCAGTACAGGCAGACCCCGGCTTTCTTCCGCGGTATGGACTTTGACCTGCGTTTCACTCCGGGCGGTTCATGGGACTACCATGCCGTCGTCTCCTTTATACGGGCAAACGAACGGACAAAGGGTAATTATCTTCCTTATATTCCCTCCTTCCGTTTCAGCCATGAACTTGCGTGGATCCACGAGACGAAATCGCATCTCAGGCTGCGCCTGAACATCAGGCACCGTTTCACCGCAAAACAGAGGCAGTTTGATCCGGACACGGATCTTATCCCGTATACTCCCCCGGCGTACCATCTCCTCGGGTTCGACGCTGGTCTTGAACTTCCCGTGAAACGGGGACGCCAGGTCCGGTTCATGCTGTCGGCAGACAACCTCCTGAACCGTGAGTACAAGGAATACACCAACCGCTCGCGTTATTATGCGCATGATATGGGACGTGATGTGCGTTGCGGTGTAAACTGGATTTTTTAATTTATAACAACTATAATCAACACTAATAAATAAAAAGAAAAAATGAGAACAATTGCATGTAAAACCGTGTGGGCACTTCTGGTAGGAGTGTCCCTTGTCCTGTCACTGAACTCTTGCAGCAAGGATCCTGTAATACCAGAAGACGAGACGAAGAACAAACTGCATGAGGACCCGGCAAAAATGACCGTCCGCCTCGTTGAATGCCACCTGCACGCTGACTGGAACGAGATACAGAAGGCCGGAGGTCCCCACCAAAATCCGGAATCCCCGGCCAGATATATGAAACGTGTCCAGGAGATCACTTATGAACTGAAGGCCGGCAGTGGATGGACCCTTGCTGAAGGAAGCCAGGGCAAGTTTTACGTTCAGAAAAACGGCGAATATAAAAATGGAAACAACTTTACCCCGGCCCCGGTTTACCTGATGTTTATCTATTACTACAATTCCAAAGGAGAGTTGATGAACGGCCAGTTCGTGGAGAACGGGCAGGAGAATATCCACCAGCATTTCTTCACCCCGGAGAACGTGAGACCTACCTTTGACGGGAAACCGGAAGCTGACGACAATGATCCGGAGGCACTGGTGGATTATCTCTACGTGGATACCACGCCCTGGGACAAGACCAAACATGACAACGAGGCGGAAATTACGGGAGGCACTAACCCGGTAGGATTAAAAGGAGTTATCCGGTTCCTGAAGGACCGCAAGGAGTTTGACCTAAAACTCCGCCTGTATCACGGCTACAATTCTAAAAAGAACCCGCAGACAAACGGCTTTGACCCGTTCTACAAGCCCTCCGGGGTATTGATCCAGCGTGGAACATGGGATATTAACCTGAGCATCCCGGTAGTGGTATTTTGGAGCCGCGAGGAGTTTGTTGATGTGGACCCGGAGGCAGATGTGAACCTAATCGGGGAGGATAGCTTGGATGAAGACAGCAACCGCACGCTACACTCCATCATGAAAACCTTCAATCTTACATGGAAGGAGGCGCTTGAGGAGTTCATCTCCTATACCTACCAGGCGGGGGATGTGGAAGCTGGATCCATATGGCTTTGATCATCTCGCGTAGGATGGAATTCTCTCTTTATCAATCTACAGGCGGCAGGTGGGGCCGCCTTTTTTGTCTTGTGCAGCGAAAAAATCCCATCTGCCATGCTTAATCCCCGTGGTTTACTTGGGGATGTATTGGGACATGCTTTACCATCTCACCCTGTTCCATTTTTCATGTTTGGCAAGTTGAAAAAAATCCTATACATACAAGACGTACCGTTTCCTTACCGACGGGTTTGGAACCGACTTCCCGTCTTTCGTGCAATTTTCCCGCTTGGTTACTGAACTTTTTTGGTCTTTTTCCGATTTGATGCATATAAGTTTATGCTTCCTTTCCAGGAAACAAGGAAGTGTCAAATGTCTAACTAATAAAAAACTTATGGCAACAGTTAAAACAGTATTGGTAAAAGGAAGGAGCAACCGGTCCGGCAAATTCCCGTTAGTCGTGCAGGTTCTTCACAAGCGAAGGAAAAAGGTTGTTTATACAGGATTCAGTATCCCGGATACCCTGTTTGATCCCGTAAAAGGAAGGGTTATCGACGGCGGGGAAAACACCCCGGAGTCGATTCGGAGGATCAACCACAGGTGCGAAAGTATCTCAAGAGTACTGTTAAAGTGTATTTCAATGATAGAAAAGAAATCCCGGGAATACGAAATAGAGGACGTGTTCAGGACTTACGGCGTGTTAACCCACGAAGCCGGTTTTTATTTCTATTTTTCACGGAAAATCCGAGAGCTTCGTGAAAGCGGTCATTAGGAAACAGCCCGGGTATACGCCTCCAGCCTGCGTTCCATGCAGAGGTACCTGGGAAAAAAGAATTTTCCTTTCATAAAACTCTCTTCCCGGATCATTTCCGACTACCAGGGGAAACTGCTCGCTTCTATCGAAGCCTACGAAGAAATAGTTGCCTATGCCCGCAAGAAACAGGCTGAAACAGGGAGCAAACTATTGTGGGGAACAGCGAATGTCTTCGGACATGCCCGTTATATGAACGGAGCAGCTACCAATCCCGATTTCGATGTCGTGGCACGGGCTGCTGTCCAAATAAAAAACGCATTGGATGCCACTATCGCCCTCGGAGGTGAAAACTATGTTTTCTGGGGAGGCCGTGAAGGTTATATGTCCCTACTGAATACCGATCAGAAGCGTGAAAAGAACCACCTCGCCCTCCTATTGGCCAAAGCGCGGGATTATGCCCGTAGCCAAGGTTTTAAGGGAACATTCCTGATCGAACCCAAACCGATGGAACCGATGAAACACCAATACGACGCAGATACAGAAACGGTAATCGGTTTTCTTAAAGCACACGGCCTCGATAAAGATTTTAAAGTAAATATCGAAGTCAACCATGCCACTCTCGCCGGCCATTCGAAGAAGGTAAACTTTCGCTGGAAGATCTGCGGGAATATGCGATCGCTCACGGAGAACCCAAACAAACCAGCGGTAAACAAGAACTATACGAAGCAATGATCAATATGTATATTTAACCATTGTCAAGTCGCCAAACTTTTGTAATTTTACATCATTCTGTACAACAGGATAGCTAGTCTATTACCATTGAATGATCTGTTTATGTCAATCGAACTACACAAAATCTACAAACGTAAAAAGAGCGACCGGGACATTTTCCAGGAATTAATGCCCTTCAAAATCAAAGAAATTCTTTTGATCGCCAATTATTATGATGCTTATACCATCGAACGGGAAGGGCAATTCACCGATAAAATCGTGGGGGAATATTTACAGGTCAACCTGTATACCGCCCCCCGTTTTACTTCTGTCGCCAGCGAAGCAGAAGCCCTGAAGATTTTGTCCGAAAGGCATATCGACCTGATCATCCTGATGGCCGGTCTGGACAAACAAACTCCTTTGGTCATCAGCCGTCATCTGAAAGATTTGTATCCGAATATCTGTCAGCTGATGCTGGTAAACAACAATTCGGACCTGGCCTATTTTCATACTATAGAAGATCGGTTGTACGAATCTATCGAAAGGTTGTTCGTCTGGAACGGTTCCACCAAGATATTCCTGGTCATGGCCAAATACATCGAGGATAAAATGAACCTCGACCGGGACACCCATTTGGGAGATATCCGGGTAATCCTATTGGTCGAAAACTCGATCCGGTATTATTCCCGTTATTTGCCTTTACTTTATACTGAGGTCATGACACAAACTCAGGAACTCATTTTCTCAGAACCTCAGGACAACGATATGAGTATTGTGATGAAAATAAGGGTAAGACCGAAAGTAATATTAGCAACCAACTATGAAGAGGCAGTATACGTTATCGATCATTACCGGGAAAATCTGATCGGAGTCATATCGGATGTGCGCTATAAACGGAATGGAGAGGAAGATGAAGAAGCCGGAATCGAATTGATCCGCTATGTCAAGCGAACCGGAGCGTATATTCCCTGTATGCTTCAAAGCCAGGAGATAGAAAATACAGTAAAAGCAGAAGAGTTGCATGCTGCTTTTATTAATAAAAATTCCCCGACTCTGGCTCATGATATCCAGGATTTTATCAAAGGATATCTGGGATTCGGAGATTTTATTTTCCGGAACAAAAACGGAGAACCGATCGACAGAGCCACTTCGATAGAAGAATTTAAACAAAAACTGCTGAGCATCCCGGATGAATCTTTGATATACCACTCCATTCGCAACGGTATTTCCACCTGGTTAATGGCCCACCGGGAAATTACTTTAGCGAAACATCTGAAAAGATACCGGTTTGAAGATTTCCCTACTCCGGCCGAAATGCGGCAATTCATCCTACGGGTATTCGAAGCGGCAGAACTGAAAAAAATCAAAGGGCGGATCATCAATTACAACCCCAAATTAGTCGATTCGAACCGTTACATCACCCGTTTAGGTAAAGGTTCCTTCGGAGGTAAAGGCCGGGGAATGGCTTTCCTGTCCAATTTTATCGAAAACGTCGATTTTAAGAAGCTGATCCCGAAACTAAAGATAGAAATTCCGAAAACGGCGATCATCGGTGTGGATGAATTTGATAACTTCATAGATAACAATGGGTTGAGTCGGATTATTTATAGTGATGAAAGTTACGAAGAAGTGAAAGCGGCCTTCATAGCGGCTCCCTTATCTCAAAAACTCAGGGACAAGCTCCGCTCCTACCTGGAAGTGATGCGTAAACCCTTGGCCGTACGCTCGTCCGGTTTGTTCGAAGATTCGCTCAGTCAGCCTTTTGCAGGTGTTTATTCTACGTATTTGATTCCCAATAACCACCCCGATATCGAACGCCGGATCGACGATCTCGAAACTGCCGTAAAACTGGTGTATTCATCGATATTCACCGATAGTTCGAGAGCTTACTTTCACGCGATCGACTGTATGATCGAAGAAGAAAAAATGGCGGTAATCCTCCAGGAGGTAGTAGGAAACGAATACAACGGAAAATATTATCCCAACATCAGTGGAGTCGCCCAATCCTATAACTTCTATCCTTTTTCTTACATTAAACCGGAAGATGGATTTGCAGTCATAGCACTGGGCCTTGGAGCATATGTGGTGGGGGGAGAAAAGACCTATCGTTTTTGTCCCCGTTATCCCAAATTGCAACTGGCCTCTATCCAGGATATGGCCCGGGATTCGCAAAAATATTTTTATGCCATAGACATGATCCATCCGGACTACAATCTGGTGAAAGACGGTGAAGATGCCGCTATCCGATCTTATGACTTGAAAGCGATAGAAGAAGACGGTAATTTACAGCATTGTGCTTCGGTCTACGATTTTATGAACGACCGCATAGGTTTCGATTTCAGTGTACGTGGCCCCCGGATTGTCAACTTTCCGGACATACTGCAATACGACTATATTCCTCTGGCTTCGACCCTGGATATACTGCTGGATATTTTCTCCCAGGCGATGGGAGCTCCCGTCGAAATGGAATTTGCAGTCAATCGGGAAAACAAAGAATGGAAATTTTATGTCCTGCAGATCAAACCCCTGATCAAAAATGAATATCATATGGATATCGACAAAGAAAATATCGATATGAGTAAAGCGATCTTACGGGCCGACAAAGGAATGGGCAACGGGAAAATCACCGACATTCAGGATCTGATTTATGTCGATCCCCGACATTTCGACCGCTTGCGCACCGAACAGATGGCCGAAGAAGTGAAATTTTTCAATGAAAAATTAAAAGCCACCGACACCCCCTATATCCTGATCGGACCGGGACGTTGGGGAACACGGGACAAATTGACCGGCATTCCTGTATTGTGGTCGGATATTTCTAAAGCCAGGATTATCGTCGAACAAGGATTAAGGGATTTCCCCCTGGACGCTTCGCTGGGGTCCCATTTCTTTCACAATGTGACTTCCATGAATGTCGGATACTTTGCCGTACCTTACGAATCGGACAGCTCCTTCATCAATTACGACATTATTCGAAATCAGCAATTGATCGAAGAAAAAGAATTCGTCCGCCACGTCCGGTTTGCCAAACCCGTAACGGTCTATATGGATGGCAAAAAACAGACTTCTGTAATCGTAGAATAGCCTTACCGGTAAAAAGGGAGCCGGACAGATAAAACAGCAACAACGAATAAAACGGGATATTCAGTAAATGTCCCTAAAAAGTAAGATGGCATATAAAGTTGATAGAGTATAATCACTTTATATGCCATTATTATTGCCCTTTTTCTGTGTTTTTTCACATAATCCTATCTTGTTAGACACGACGCTTCGGAAGAGGTCTGATGACCCCTTCTGGTTCTGTCGGTAAATTTATGTCATGCCGCTTTATCCGCCCGGTTCCTGATTTTATCTATCATCAGTATGGCATTTGCCGTATGTATTCCAAAGAAAATCCATAGGATTTCCGTCTTCCTGTTCCGTGCCTTTATCCTTGAGAGTGAGTAATGCTGCTTCTGTGTGCCGAAGCTGCCTTCAAGCCTGGTGGCCCTTTCTTTGGAGAGTTCACTTCTGAGAACCTTTCTCAAGGATTCATCCCTGGCCGCCCTTCCCTTGCGTACAAAGGATGTGGATATTCCATATTTTGTACAGAACTTTCTGTTGGCATTATTGGCATATATGGAATCGGCAGCCACGCATCTTACCCTCACATTCATGAGCTTCTGCTGCATGCGGATACAGTCCTTCAGGCGTATACCTTCGTTGAAAGCCTTGAACGAGAGGTGTTCGATGAACGATATGCCGTCTATCTGTATGTTGTTGACCTTCGCACCGAACTCGACGGACTTTGTTTCCTTGCCTCTTACAATGGGACGTACATAATGACGGTCAATGCTGACGATGCGGTCCCTGACCTTCTTCCCTACAAACATTTCCTTTTCCTGTACAAGAACCTTTCTGATGATGGAAAGACGCTTCTGGTAATCCTGGGTATATCGGAGTGAGGTTCCATGTTCTCTATGGATTTCATCCCTCTGTATGAGGAGCTTTTCAAGGAGTCTGATCATACGACGCTTGAGCATCCTTGTCCTTGAAGCCTTCCTCTTTTCTCTTCTTGCAGTAGGACAGATAGGACTTCGCCACATCCGCATACTTGTTGCGCGGACGCCTTATACCCAAATCTCTGCAATGAAGGCAGATTTGCCTGTAGAGCCATTCCAGACTTTCCCAAAGGAGTTTCATATCCGTAGGAAAACGCATATGGCTCTCATAGCATGTGGCATCGGTCATACAGACGTGAAGGCTGTCAAGATAGGGTTCCCAGTGTGAAGCCAGCACTTCCTGGAGGGAATCAACATCAAGACGGGACGCTATCTCATTGCGGATGGCACTGACTATCTTGTAGTTGGTTATGGGAAAGGACGGATTTATCATAATCCCGCAGAACATCTGGTAGTGTATGTTCCCGTTAAGATGTTCCACCAGCTGCCTGTCAGAGAATCCGGTGTACGCCTTCAGGACCATAAGGGGCGATCTTCGCCGAAGGACTGAAGATGTTCCTGCGTCCCAGTCGCTGTTCCGACAGGCCCATGGTCTTTGCCATACGCTCAAAACGGAAACACCGAATGAAGCCTGCCAAGCTCACTCTCATGAAAACTCTTGCGATATTTTTCTATAATATCAAATTCTGTAAAGCCCAAAGTAGGGTGAATTTCCGAAATATTTTGTATCTTAGCCATATCTTTGTTGGGGAATTTCCCCCGTTTTGGATTCCAAACCTTATTTGCGGGGGAATACCTAAAGATACAAAAAAGCCAACTAATTCGCAACATTTTGTGTATGAATTAGTTGGCTAATTTTATACTATTTACTGAATATCCCTAAAACGATGCAATCCAGTTTTAAACCGTTACTCCTGTTTTAACTGTCGGCACCGTTTTATCTACCGGCTAAAAGCCGCTATCCGTTTTATTCAACCGTAACTGATTTCGCCAGGTTTCTGGGTTGATCCACGTTGCGTCCTTTATTAACGGCAATGTAATAAGCCAGCAATTGCAAAGGGATGGAAGCTACTAAAGGAGCAAAAGGTTCCAACACATGAGGTACTTCGATGCAATAATCGGCAATATCGTGTACCAACTGGTCGCCTTCACTGACAATAGCGATTACTTTTCCTTTCCGGGCTTTGATTTCCTGTATATTACTAATGGTCTTTTCGTATATACTATCGGTAGTTGCAATAGCTACTACCGGCATTTCTGCATCGATAAGTGCTATAGGTCCATGTTTCATTTCGGCAGCAGGATATCCCTCGGCATGGATATAAGAAATCTCTTTCAATTTCAATGCTCCTTCCAAAGCGGCCGGATAGTTATAGCCACGTCCCAGATAAATGAAATTACGGGCATAAGTAAATATCTTAGATAATTCCTTTACCGGCTCGGCATTTTTCAAAACCATAGAAATCTTTTCAGGTATACCCTGCAACTCTTTTACCATTTCTTCGAAACGAGCTTGGGTAATAGTCCCTTTCTGCTGAGCAATAGTCAAGGCCAACATCGAAAGTACGGTTACCTGGCCGGTAAAAGCCTTGGTGGAAGCCACGCCGATCTCAGGTCCGACATGAATATAAGAACCCGAATCCGTAGCCCGGGCAATCGAAGAACCGACTACATTACAGATGCCGTAGATAAATGCCCCTTTCGATTTCGCCAGCTCTATCGCAGCCAGGGTATCGGCCGTTTCTCCCGACTGGGATATGGCGATCACGATATCTCCCGGATGGATCACCGGATTCCGGTAACGAAATTCCGACGCATATTCCACTTCAACAGGGATACGGCACAAATCTTCGATCAAATGTTCGCCGATCAAAGCAGCATGCCAGGAAGTACCACAGGCAACAATTACAATCCGGTTGGCATTCAGGAATTTATCCCGATTATCGATTACGCCGGAAAGTACCACACTATTTCCTCCTACATTGATTCTGCCCCGGATACAATCCTGTAAAGTACGAGGTTGTTCATAAATCTCTTTCAACATAAAGTGGGGATAACCTCCTTTTTCCAACTGGCTTAAGTTCATAGCCAGCTTTTTTATCTCAGGAGTGATTTCCACATTATTCAAATCCACTACTTTCAAAGGCTCTCCCCTACGAATCACCGCAATCTCTTCATCATTGAGGTAAACGACCTTATCCGTATATTCCACAATAGGCGTAGCATCCGAAGCTAAAAAAAACTCATCCATACCGATTCCGACAACCAAGGGGCTACTTTTACGGGCAGCTATGATCTCGTTGGGATTGCTTTTGTCCATCAATGCAATCGCATAAGCACCGATCACCTGATGCAAAGCCAACTGTACACCTGTACATAGATCCACCTGGTTGGTACGCATAATATACTCTACTAAATACACGATGACTTCGGTATCCGTATTACTGCGAAAAATATATCCTTTATTTTCCAATTCGGCCCGTAACACCGTATAGTTCTCGATGATACCGTTATGGATCAGGGCCAGATTTTTCGATTGGGAATAATGGGGATGTGCATTTACATCATTAGGTTCCCCGTGAGTAGCCCAACGAGTATGGGCTATACCGATACAACCCGATATATCTTTCGACTCGGCAAAACGCTCCAGATCAGCCACCTTGCCCTTCGTCTTATAAACATTCAATTCTTGATTATCCGAAATCAAGGCAATACCTGCGCTGTCGTATCCACGATATTCAAGACGATGCAAACCTTTGATCAGAATAGGATAAGCTTCTTTAGTTCCTATATAACCTACTATTCCACACATAAATTTTTATTTTAGCCCCTTAGGCTTATTTCTATTTTCCATAAATTCGGAAACAAAAATATAATATCGATAGCAAAGTAGGTTGGGTAGTAACATTTTTTTACAACATTTTAAACTTTATACATGTTTTATTACTTTCATAAAGCAGCGCTGACAATCGAATTCCAATCGGAACCGATGTTTGTCGTTGACCAGAAAAAGCGGAAATTCCAAATCTTTGTTTTTCTGCATTTTTCGGCAACGTCCTAATTCATACAACAGGCAATAACGGGTATGCATTAAATCTTTTTCCCCCGACTGAAATCCCGATTTCTCAAAACATGCTCCGACAACAGGTACCCCACAAGCTTCATAGAAATTTTTCGCTCCCTGATTAGCAATATTATAGTGCCAATCGGCTTCAACGGGAACAGAAGTCAGGGGCTTCCTATGTCCCGGTAACATTTTCTCCCGCCGGGCTTCTCTGGCCTCTATCAATTCTTCCAATAATTTCCGACGTAATGCATTGGCCGCTGCTGCCGGAATAAATAAGACCTCTTCGCCGTTCAAATCTACACTCTCACACTCAAAATCGGAATCTCCGCATTTCAGGAGTTGTTGTTTGAGGCGTTCTGCCTGCTGAGGATTCTGTGCCTTTTCAAAAGTTTCTTCCGAGCGTAAAATCACTTGTACGCCATCTTCGTCGGTCACTTCCAGCCATAAACAGCGATCCGCTGTCCATGCTTTTATTTTTATCCGGATCTTCCGTACGGATTTCACTTTGTCCAAACGGATATTAAAGCGATGATCGTAATTCCGGAACAATTCGGTCCCCGGCCGGAGCTTTACCGTTTCATTACAAACAATCCGGTTTCCCACAGCTTCATTGACCTTTATCCCTTTCAATCCGCCCTGCTCCAAATAGCATAATCCGTCTCCGTTCGCCAACTCCCCGATAGCATCCAAAATAATAGTATTTCCCTTTATTTCTTTAACTATCCCTATCTTTTTTCCCATCGATTTCGGCGTATCCATATTAACTAATCCCCTGTGCCGTCCCCTGATAAAATAATCGGAACTTCCCCGGCTGAAACTCCGCTCAGGATCTGCTTCGAATGCCGACAGGATATGTCCGGAACCACTCCGCACAATGCCGGGGTGGTTCCCGATCAGCGAAGAATAATAATTCGTAACATTCGCCACATAATTCTCATCCTTCAGGCGCCCTTCTATTTTAAACGAATCGACTCCGGCTTCTATTAAATCATCGATATAAGAAGAAAGATTCAAATCTTTGAGAGACAATACATATTTATCTCTAATCAACTTTTTCCCACTGTTATCTTCGACAGTCCATTTCATCCGGCAAGGCTGCGCACATTCGCCCCGGTTAGCCGAGCGGCCGAACATATATTGAGAGAGATAACATTGTCCGCTCAGACTGACACACAAAGCCCCGTGTATAAACACTTCCAGTTCGGCTTTCACCTCTTTCCGGATCTCCCGGATTTGCTCCAACGAAAGCTCCCGGGCCAATACAATCCGTTGAAATCCCAGCTGATCTAAAAACTTAATTCGTTCGAGTTCATAATTGTGCATCTGTGTGCTGGCATGCAAACAAATCGGGGGCAGATCCATATTCAATATGCCCGGATCCTGAATGATCAAAGCATCGACCCCGATCGCGTACAATTGCCGGATCATTTTTTCCGCTTCGGCCAACTCCGAATCATACAATATTGTATTCAGGGTAACGAATACCCGGCAATAAAAACGATGGGCATACCTCACCAAAGTCCCGATATCTTCAAGACTGTTGGCTGCAGCTTTACGGGCCCCGAAAGCAGGTGCCCCGATATATACCGCATCGGCCCCATTATCGATAGCGGCCTTACCGACAACAAGATCCCTGGCCGGAGATAATAATTCTACTTTTTGCATATGTTCCTCTTTCGACTAGAACGGCTCATTCCTTCCCTGTAGAAGCGATGCGATTTATTTCAATTCCAGTTCAGGCCACTTATCCCCCTCAACCACAGGTAATTCCAACAGACGACAATCCGGGAAATGTTCATCCAGATATTGCCGGATAATGGTAATCGAGTCATTCTTGATCCACTCACTGTCGTTGGGAAAGTCGTTATAAACGACGTAAGCTACCTCGATACCGCGTAGACGACACAATTCAAGACTCATCAGGGTGTGGTTGATACTGCCCAATTTTGACGACGACACCAATATCAACGGATGTTTATATTCCTGGATATAATCGATCGTCAGATACTGCCGGCTGACAGGCACATACAACCCACCGGCCCCCTCGAGCAATACGACATCGTAAGCGGCAGCTAATTTTTCTGTAGACCGATGAATCCGCTCTACATCGATTTCTACCCGGTCGATCTCGGCTGCCAAATGAGGCGAAGACGGGTAAGTCATGACATAAGGACAGGTCGTACCGTCTCTATCTACTTCCTGAGGAGGAATCCCCATAATTTCCCGGTGTTTCAGTATATCTTCCGAAATACCGACACATCCGGTCTGAATAAACTTCTGAGTGATCACATGCACTCCTTTTTGTAACAACGTCCGGGCTATTACTCCCGTAACGATCGATTTTCCGGCATCTGTATCGATCCCGCTAATAAAATATACAGCCATGTTTCAACTTATAATTTTATCTTACCACAAACTCCCCCTTATAGGTCTGTTTCAATTCATTCGGACAAAAATATAAAATTCAAGCTGAAATCAATTTTATTTTTAACAGATTGTTTCTAATTTCGCACGTATAATAACCAAGATTCTAAATTGAGAACACATGAAAATCAGAAATCTTTTTGTTATGTTATTGCTTGGTGGAAGTCTGATCTTCTCAGGCAGTGTTTTTACAGGGTGTGCCAGCTGGAGTAATACAGGTAAAGGTGCCGCGATCGGTGCCGGAAGTGGTGCTGCCTTAGGTGCAGGAATCGGAGCTCTTGCCGGAAAGGGTAAAGGAGCTGCCATCGGTGCTGCAGTAGGCGCTGCCGTCGGTTCAGGAACCGGAGCTTTAATCGGTCGCCGGATGGACAAACAAAAAAAAGAACTGGAAGCGATCGAAGGCGCTAAAGTCGAGTCTGTACAGGATGTCAATAACCTGCAAGCCATAAAGGTAACCTTCGACAATGGTATCCTTTTCGCCACCAATAAGAGCGAACTTAGTCCGGCTTCCAGAGAAGCCTTGACGAAATTCGCCACTTCCCTGAAAAATTCTCCGGATACGGACGTGACCATCTACGGTCATACCGACAATACCGGTACCCGTGCAGTAAACGAACGCATTTCTAAAGAACGTGCAGATGCCGTCGCCAACTTTCTGGTAGGCCAGGGAATCAGCCGTTCCCGTTTGACGACCGAAGGCCTTGCATTCGATCAGCCTGTGGCCGATAACAGCACTGCCGAAGGACGGGCACAGAACCGGAGAGTAGAAATATATATCACGGCGAATGCCGACATGATCAAGAAAGCTGAATCCGGACAACTCAACTAATTCTTTTGAATTTTTAATAAAAAGAAGTGATCCCCAAAGTCAAAAATTTGACTTTGGGTGATTAGTCCAATATAAATCGACAAACCTCCGGCTTCGATCAATAAGTATGAATCAAAACCGGAGGTTTATAATTAAAATTCCCGAAGAACTCGCACCTGTGGCTTGCAAAGCCAGAGAACGTGTCAAAAAAAATTATTCCGACAAAATAGCAGCCAAAGCAATCGAATTCAATTTCGTTTCAACACTATCTCCACGCGAAGACAATACACTCGGAACTTTTGCTCCGACCAGTACTGCTCCCTGTTTAGAATGCCCTAATTTCGTATTGGTTTTATAAAATACATTCCCGGATTCCAGATTGGGAAAAATCAAACAATCCGCATCTCCGGCAACTACCGACTGCATTTTCTTTATTTCGGCAGCTTCTTTATCGACAGCTACATCCAAAGCCATCGGCCCCTCGATTATGCACCCTGGGATCTGTCCCCGCTCTCCCATTTTCGACAAGATGGCAGCATCGACTGTAGACTGCACTTTAGGCAAGACCTGTTCCGTCGGAGCGATCATCGCTACTTTCGGTTTTTCAACTCCCAAAGCTCTCGCAGTAATCGTCACATATTTGATCATAGAAATTTTCTGATTCAAATCAGGACAAGGAATCACAGCCACATCACTAACAGTCAATAATTTATGATAAGACGAGCATTCCATCACCGTTACATGCGACAGAATTGCATTGGGCGCTACCAATCCCCGTTCCTTATTTAAGATCGCCCGCATATATTTATCGGTACTCACCAATCCTTTCATGATAACATCGGCTTCACCGTTTCGGATCATTTCGACAGCCGTTTCAGCTCCCCGGACATCATTCGGTTCATGGACAATTTTAAAACACGATTCATCATAACCGTTTTCTTTACACACTCCTTTGATAGTCTCCGTATCCCCTACCAATATTCCTTCCACCAATCCGGCCTTTACTGCCATATAAACAGCTTCTATAGAATGACTATCATTAGCAAAAGCAACCACTAAACGCTTTTTACGGGTATATCCTTTCAATACCTCATAAATATCGCTGATCTTTTCAATTTTCATAGTTCAAACTGTTATTTAGTTGTAATCTGAAACAAAAATACATATTAAAATTTAAAACCAAAAGATTACTGCACATTTTATTATAATGTGTGCAATTTTCATACCAAACCTGTTTTCTCTTTAAAAAACTTTTTTCTCCAGCTGCTAATCCTGAATCTTTATTATCTTTGTCATTGCATTTACCAGTCTGCAGGTGGCCTTGCTAAAACAAAATATTACAGCCCTTTATTTGATTAAGGTATCCAAGTGGTTTACCTTGATTATGCCTATTATCGTATTATTTTACGAAGAAAATGGATTGGGCTTAAAGGACATCTTCCTTTTAAAAAGTGTCTACTCGATTGTTCTGGTTAGTCTCGACATCCCGACGGGTTATCTGGCCGATGCCTGGGGACGGAAAAATTGTTTGATTACGGGTTGTATCGTCGCTTTCGGAGGCTACATCTGTTATTCGCTATCCTCTACTTTCTATGCATTTTTTATTGCCGAGATCCTGCTGGGAATAGGCCAAAGTTTGGTTTCCGGCGCCGATTCGGCTCTTTTATACGACACGATGCTTCATTACGACCGGGAAAACGAATACCTGAAATATGAAGGTAAAGTAACGATGATCGGGAATTTTTCGGAAGCCTTCGCGGGTATTTTCGGCGGACTGTTAGCCACATTTTCGCTCCGTCTGCCTTTCTACTGTCAGATTTTGATTGCCTTTATCGGTATTCCGGCAGCTTTGACTTTACAGGAATTCAATGTCAAAACCAAAATTGTCAATCCTTTAGCCAATATCTGGAAAATCATTCGATATTCGCTATTTACGAATAAAAGCCTTTGCTACGACATTATGTTCTCCGGCATTATCGGAGCGGCAACCCTGACTATGGCCTGGTTCGTACAACCGGTATTGATGAAAATAGAACTTCCGACCGCGCTTTTCGGTATCGTGTGGACAGTATTGAACCTCACTGTAGGCATAGCTGCCTTATATTCGGACAAACTCAACCGCAAGCTGGGAGAAAACCGGACATATACCCTTATTCTGATACTCATCGCCGGAGGTTATCTGGCCGTCTCTTTCTGCCTGAATTATTTCAGTTTATTTTTATTCTTCCTCTTTTATATCGTACGCGGATTCGCCACTCCTATTCTTAAAGGATATATCAATCGCCAGACCTTCTCGGAGATGCGTGCCACCGTCCTGTCGATCCGGAATTTCATCATCCGCCTGATTTTCGCCACGATGGCTCCTTTTATCGGTTGGTTGAATGACTCGATTTCCCTGGCCTTCGCCCTTCAGATCACCGCCCTTATTATTTTTGTCCCCGGCCTGATATTTCTGATATTACAATGGAATAAAAAGTAAGTGTAAATCAACACACGACTTGTTCATTTTAACCTTGATTTAAGCGTACAATGCCCCTTTTTTGAAATAGTTGCGTTATCAATAGAGATAGAATAATGGCAACCACATGTTGACATATAGTTTAAGGACTTTTTATGATGATGTTACTGACTAATGATTTTTTTGTACAAATTCCATAAATTACTACCGGGTGTAGGTTTGCCGATTAGCAACACTTTATTGTTTTCGTCCAATAAAAAAGTCTGATAGAATACATGTTGTGGTAATTTATTCTGCTTATTACATTCTCCCTTATAATCATAAAAAATAGGATAACTGAACTTGTTTATTTCCAGATAGGTCTCGAACTCTTCATAATTCTTTAAATGATTATCCGCATGATGTCCGTCTATAAATTTTCGACCTAAAGTCGGTGTTATAGTTGATAGCTGTGAAAGCGAGTCTATCAAATAGTTTTTCATCGAGATAGCGTCTGTTGAATTTATAGCAGAACTCATTCAGATAGTATTGTAAGTATTCGTTTTTAAGCTTATGATGAACGTCCAACAGAAGCCTTTTGGCATTGCTTATTGCAATATGCACCCAGGGCAGGAAGACTTTAACCGCTTCTTTGCCGGAAGTGACCGCCTTATGGCTCTTGACGAGTTTATCAAACTTGATATATGATGTGGAATCGTCTGTAGTCAGTTCTACTGACGGCTCCAGTTGCTCTTTGACAACCTTGGTAATTGTCTTCGACCCCAAATCTGATATGACCTGCATTTTGAGGTGTCCGACTGCTTTATTGGGTCTTCCTCTCTTGGGAGTTTTCGTAGAATAGGAGCTTTCAACCATGACCAGAATCCTGGCTTTCCTTTGACTGCCACGACCTCTTTTCAACGGTTTGTCCTTTTCTTCTTCTTGAAGCTCCACAGTGAAGAAACCTTCGTCCAGTTCTACAGAACCGGTCAGGCGGTAGCGTTCATCACGCTTTCCCATGACATCCCGAAGCTTGCAGACCATCTCCCAGATGGGTTGATAACGTTTGTGACCTAACTGGCGACGGATTTCCTCTGTTGAAAAGGATTTCTTAGTGCTTGTTAGCAGGAACATGGCTGCTATCCAGTAACGGAAAGGCAGCTTGCTATGTTCCATAACAGTTCCGGAGCGTAATGATTGCCTATGATGGCAGTGCTTGCACTCAAAAACAAGTTTATTGGCATCCCAGCGATGTTCCGTACAGCCACAATGTTTGCAGACAATACCTGATTGTTCCCTCTGTTCCTTCAGATAAGCAATGCAAGATGCTTCATCGGGGAACCGTTGCATGAAATTTAGTATGTTCATAATGATATTTCGGATTAAAACAACATTATGAATATACTGAATTTCAGCAAAATACGCAAATATTTTTGTATAAATATTTATCATTAAAACATTCGTATGATGTTAAATAAATTAACGGACATTATACGGATAATCATATTCTTTAAATGAGCATAGAATAGAAAAGCGACATCGTAATTCAGACTATCCGCTTCATGGATTAACTGTTTCCAAGCCAATGCTCCGAAATTGCAAGCCGTACAGCCTAATGTATCAATGTAAGTGAATATTTTATATTTTTTTGTCGTCAAAACCGGATACAGTGTGTCACAACAAATACCTTTATCAGGTAGTCTGGTAGGTAAAATAATTTGACGATTATGCCATTCCAATGCAATTTTTCGATATTTTTGTGTGTTCTTATCAAAGAAATTGCATGACATAATTACGATACAGATGAATGTTGTAATGACATATTTAATCATAATTTATCAAAATATTTGGATAAATCATATTTGTATAATTTTTCGTCACTAGTCAGACCATACAGGCATTTGTATTTTTCATCTACTGCAAAACACATGATGTTCTCTGAAATAATGATGTTAGCAATGGGATTTGCGTCCCAATTATAAATGTGAATTTCTTCATTACCAGTATGGTATTGTCGTTTTTCTTCCGGTTGGTTTACATAAAGAGCATATAAATATCGGTCTGTACTATTTTCACACGAGTAATATAATATGCGGGCAGAAGGTTCCATTGTTGCGGCTTTGTTTATAGAAATACCTTTACCGTATATCGTGAAAGGTCTTAATTCCGAAAAATCAGAATTGAAAATACAAATGTAATTGTTGTTCCAACCGACTAAAGCTATTTTACTGCGGTCTGGTTTTATGCAAGTATTCATCGCAACTATTTCTAATTTTTGTGTAGGAAAATTGCGAGAAAAAATTTTATGTCTATGTACTTCTTGATGATGTGTTAAGTTATAAGAAATATAGTACATATTATTGGAGGAATATTGAAATCCTACTAATTCATTATTATTACTTGTAGTGTACCATGTTCCGCTAGATAAAATTCCTTTAGACATTATAACAGAGTCTATGACTGTATGGCCTTCCTTTACGGATTGGCTAATGTTCCAGCAATATTTTATAAATCCATTATTTAACCATGTTTTTATTATTCCATCCTCAGTTTCATGGCATTTATCATGTACGAGCGCATAGAA
This sequence comes from Odoribacter splanchnicus DSM 20712, assembly GCF_000190535.1. Lineage (GTDB taxonomy): Bacteria > Bacteroidota > Bacteroidia > Bacteroidales > Marinifilaceae > Odoribacter > Odoribacter splanchnicus. The sequence continues at coordinate 750,852 of NC_015160.1, read as the reverse complement.
TTCGTTAGCACCTCTCCCTTCTGGTAAAAACTTTCCTAATTTTTTTAAATTAGATGTACTATAAACCAAATAATAATAATCATGATTCATCGGAGTATAGGCAATGAGAAAAGTATCTATTACCATAATGTCAACAATTCCTAACGCCTCCAATTTTTGCTCCTCTCCTTTTAAAGTAATCGTCTGAGGAAAACTATTAACTGTAGATGTTTCCTTTTCAAAAATAGATTTGTTTTCACATGAAAATAAAATACTAAAAACAAGAACTCTATATATATATTTCATAAGTATTAAATTGCTTAAATCAAAATATAATATACCTCGTATGCTTTGCAGATAAGTATAATGTTACTTTTTTAATAACCGAAATAAGAGAATACCTAACAAATTTAGGCATTCTCTTAACGCTATTGAGCATTTGTACAATAACCTTCAGAAGAGCCTAATTGTATATATTTTCCCCAAATAATACACACAGTTCTACCTCTATTAATGCATTCATATGCCGTATCATATTCCTTTCCAGTATATTGTTTACCAAAAGAACATTTTTTTCCATGAGCGCCAGCCTCTCCATCCGCTGCTAATGCCTCTATGTTTGAGAAAGCAAGTCCTATTGAAGAACTTTGCCCAAAGTTAGTCATTTTCACACCGATAGTAGCCAGAACTACAAGAGATAAACACACACCTATTTTTATAATTCTCTTTTTTATAGTTTTTCAATTTTATTTATACATTTCTATTTTCAATGTCTCCTCGTTTGTTGCAGCTGATAAATTTTATAATCTCCTGCCTTGCAGCGAAATTATATGAAAAAATTAGCACATTGCGACCTCCTTTCTTTTTTAGAAAAATATTGGGGATGAGAATTGTTTAAGAGCTACAAACTTGCCTGCAATTTTCCTCCTCCCGCTTTCTTCGTTTTCACATTAGTTTGTTTTTACAAAAATATATTATTTTTTAAACAAAAAAATAATATCCCAAATTATTTCCTAACGTTAATATTTTCTAAATCATAGTTTTCGTCCTCTTTATCATATGAAAAGTGGATAGTGTTTCAAAAAGTGTGTAAATTCCAATTTATTTATTTTTGTAATAGAACAGTCAAAAATAACTTATTATGGAATTTACACACTTTTTGAAACACTATCTGAAAATGCGATATAATGGATTTGCCTTCAAAACTAAATTCTGCGTACTTAATAATTCAGGCATCCGGGTCTGAAATTACTGATGAAATTTTGGATTCAGAGGATATACATGTCTGGCATTCGTTAAAATACTTACCAATATATATTTTGGAAATGATTAAAAACGATCCGAATGATTTGTTTCATCATTTTTTTCCGTTATCTTTGAACCGGATTTTCAGAAGGGGTGCCTTAATATTACGGGCTGAGATTATACCCAATAACCTGATCCGGGTAATGCCGGCGTAGGTAGAGTGAGCAAAATTTCATTTTTTAAAATTATTCCCCCTTTCAGATGGTCCGCTAAACCTAAAACAGTAGATCATGCATATTTTTATCAACGACGTAGCCACGGAATGCCCCGAAAACAGCACTATTTTACAGGTACTGACCCAACAAGACATTTCTCCCCTAAACATCGCCATTGCCTTGGACAATACGGTCGTACCTAAAGCACAATGGGAAACGACATTGGTTCGGGACGGTTCGCAACTACTCATTATCAAAGCGGTACAGGGAGGATAAACCGACTTTCCTAATTAATAATCAGTATATTAAAATCAGAATCTAATCATAATGGAAAATTTTGAAATCACTTCAGGCCCACTACCGGGTTCCGAAAAAATTTACGTAACAGGCTCCCGGTCGGATATCCGGGTTCCGATGCGGAAAATCAAATTATCCCCTACCGTCGATCTGGATGGCAGTAAGATTGAAAATGAAGATGTCGTCGTATACGATACTTCCGGTCCTTATACAGATACGAATTATACTGTCGATCTGCAAAAAGGTCTTCCTAAACTGAGAGAAAACTGGATCGAGGAACGCCAGGATACCGTTAAATTAGAGGGACTCAGTTCGGAATACGGCAGAATGAGGCAGGAAGACAAAAGTCTGGATTCTCTTCGCTTCGAACATGTAAATACCCATCCGCGAATCGCCCGCGAAGGGGCTCAGGTATCCCAATTATACTATGCCCGTCAGGGAATCATTACCCCGGAAATGGAGTATATCGCTATCCGGGAAAATCAATTGGCAGACCGAATCCGGGAAAAATATAAAAAAGAAAAAGGCGAATCGTTCGGTGCTCATATTCCCGATTATATCACTCCCGAATTTGTCCGGCAGGAAGTGGCTGCCGGCAGGGCCATTATTCCGGCCAACATCAATCATCCGGAATGCGAGCCGATGATTATCGGCCGGAACTTTCTGGTAAAAATCAATGCCAATATCGGTAATTCGCCGGTAACTTCTTCGATTGCCGAGGAAGTCGAAAAAGCAGTATGGGCATTCCGCTGGGGAGCCGATACGATCATGGACCTGTCGACCGGAAAGAATATACACGAAACCAGGGAATGGATTATCCGCAATTCACCGGTACCCGTAGGTACGGTTCCTTTATACCAGACCCTGGAGAAAGTCGGCGGGAATGTTGAAAAACTCAATTGGGAGATTTTCCGGGATACCCTGATCGAACAAGCCGAACAAGGAGTAGACTATTTTACCATTCACGCCGGCTTGCGTTGGAAACATGTGCCTCTGACCTTGAAACGCCTTACCGGCATTGTTTCCCGGGGAGGTTCGATCATGGCACATTGGTGTACGACCCACAAACAGGAAAGCTTCATTTACGAACATTTCGAAGAGATCTGCCAGATTCTGGCTAAATATGATGTCGGTATTTCCTTGGGAGACGGCCTGCGTCCCGGTTGTATCGCCGATGCCAACGACACGGCTCAGATCGAAGAATTGAAGACACTGGGCGAACTCTGCCAAACTGCCTGGAAATACAATGTACAGGCGATCATCGAAGGTCCGGGACATGTACCCATGCAAAAGATCAAGGAAAATATGGACCTGCAATTGAAATACTGCCGGGAAGCTCCCTTCTATACCCTGGGACCGCTGGTAACCGATATCGCTCCCGGTTACGATCACATCACTTCAGCTATCGGCGGAGCGATGATCGGCTGGTTCGGTACCGCTATGTTGTGTTATGTTACTCAAAAAGAACATCTCGGCTTACCGAACCGTGACGATGTTAAAGAAGGAGTGATCACGTTCAAACTGGCAGCCCATGCAGCCGATTTAGCTAAAGGCCATCCGGCCGCTTATTTCCGGGATTATGCCATGAGTAAAGCCCGCTTCGAATTCCGCTGGAAAGATCAGTTTCACCTGGCACTCGATTCGGAAAAAGCGATAAAATTCCACGATGAAACCCTACCGGACGAAGGCCACAAGGAGGCACATTTCTGTTCCATGTGCGGTGAACATTTCTGCTCCATGCGGGCCAGTAAAAAACTAAGGGAAAAAATCAGCCAGGAAAATAAATAATAAAGGTCTCGAGCCGCGAAACAGTTATTTATGAAAATAATCGTCATTACTTCACCCACTCCGGTCAAAGACGAAGCAGCCATTTGTAATCATCTCTTTACACACGGCCTGAAGTACCTGCATTTAAGAAAACCGGGTGCTTCAGCCGAAGTGTATGAAAGATTTATCCGGCAGATTTTCCCTGTCTACCGGAACAGGATCGTACTTCACGAGCATTATGAATTAGTGAAAAAATATCGGTTGCACGGAATACATTTAAAGTATCCACAAGCGAATGAATATATCTACTATATTCAGCAATATGCCGTGAGTATCTCTTGTCACCGTGTGGATGAAATCCGGCAACTTCCTTTCCGTCCTGCCTATTGTTTTCTGAGTCCTATTTTCGATAGTATCTCCAAAACGGGATACCGGAGCCGATTCGGGCAATTACCGGACTTATCGGACATCGATTGTCCTGTGATCGCCTTGGGAGGCCTCGAGCCTGATAAAACCGGCTTATGCCGCCGAGCCGGTTTCGAAGGAATCGCCGTTTTAGGGTACCTTTGGAATAATCCCGATGAAGCTATCGAAAGATACATCCGCCTGAAAACTCCATTCGTACTCAGTATCGCAGGGTTCGATCCCTCCTCGGGTGCAGGAATCGGTGCCGATTTGAAAACTTTCGAAGCCACGGGAAGTTATGGATTGGGCGTTTGTTCGGCTCTGACTTTTCAAAATGAAGACACTTTTACCGGAGTACATTGGACCGCCTGGGAGGATATCAAAAAACAATGTGATTTATTATTGCAAAAGTACAATGTCGAATTTCTGAAAATCGGACTGATCGAAAGTTTCGAAATCCTGGACCGGTTATTGGATTATTTGCTCGATCAGGACAAACGACTCAAAATAATCTGGGACCCTATCCTGAAAGCCAGTGCCGGTTTTTCATTTCACCGGTATACCCCCGAAGATCAGGAAAGACTAAAACGCATCCTTGACCGTGTTTATCTTATCACCCCGAATACGGACGAACTTTACCGATTATTCGGAGAAGGAATCACTCCCGATCGGTTACAAATCGTCTGTCGGGATCACCACCTGAATATCCTCTGGAAAGGAGGACACAACGCTGGAGTGGATGCTACCGACGTCTTATTCCAACCCGACCGGACGACTAATTTCTCGGTTCCCCGTAGTCGGTACACCAAACACGGAACCGGTTGTACCCTATCGTCGGCCCTCCTGTCAGCCCTGGCTCAAGGAGATGCCCTAGCTACTTCCTGTAATAAAGCACAGCTCTATGTATCCCGCTTTATCGAAAGCAACAACAGCCTGTTAGGTTATCATTGCATTGGAAAATATACTCCCGACTCAAAGCCCTGGCTCGGTGAATTGTCTTTGCAGTATATCACCGCTCCCAAAGAAGGGATGACCCTCTGCGAGCAGGTTGAAGCGGTCTGTCAGGGAGGAATGCGCTGGATTCAACTCCGTATGAAAGGAGCCTCCCTCGCCGAAATGCTCTGTGAAGGGAGAAAGGTAAAAGAGATTTGCCGGCGTCACCGGGCACTCTTTATTATCAACGATCGGGTCGACGTCGCCCGTTTACTGGAAGCCGACGGTGTGCACCTGGGCAAAGAGGATATGGATCCATGGGAAGCCAGGCGGATACTGGGCCCCGGTAAGATCGTCGGTGCCACTTGTAACACCTGGGATGACATCCTGCTCCGGCAAAAACAGCAGGTCGACTATATCGGTCTGGGGCCTTATGCTTTTACCACAACGAAAGAGAAACTCAGTCCGGTCCTCGGATTGGAAGGTTACCGGTTTCTATTGGGCCGAATGCAGGAAAATAAGATTTCGATTCCGGTCTTCGCTATCGGCGGAATAACGGAAACCGATATTCCGCCGCTAATGCAAACAGGTATTCAGGGAATCGCTTTATCGGGCCTGATCAAAAATAGTCCTGACCTAAAAAGGCAAACAATAAAAATATTAAATTTATTAAATTCATAAACCATGGAAACACTCAAAATTGCAGATAAAACCTTTACTTCCCGCTTATTCACCGGAACCGGAAAATTCTCTTCCAATCAAGTGATGGAAGAAGCGATAATCGCTTCTGAAAGTCAATTGGTTACCGTAGCCATGAAACGGATCCGGATGGAAGATAAGAACGACGATATGTTAAAGCACATTCTCCGTCCAGGTGTACAATTATTACCCAACACCTCCGGCGTACGGGATGCCAAGGAAGCCATTTTTGCCGCTCAATTATCCCGGGAAGCTTTCGGTACCAACTGGCTGAAACTGGAAATTCATCCCGATCCCCGCTATCTGCTGCCCGATCCGGTAGAAACCCTGAAAGCCACCGAAGAACTGGCTAAGCTGGGGTTTATTGTACTTCCTTACTGTCAGGCCGACCCGGTATTGTGTAAACGTCTGGAAGATGCCGGAGCCGCAACGGTGATGCCTTTAGGAGCACCTATCGGTACGAATCAGGGGTTACAAACCCGTGAATTTTTACGTATCATCATCGAACAAAGCAATATTCCGGTAGTCGTAGATGCCGGTATCGGTGCTCCCAGCCATGCTGCAGAAGCGATGGAATTAGGAGCAGATGCAGTACTTGTAAACACAGCGATAGCCGTCGCAGGCAATCCGGTGGAAATGGCCAAAGCTTTTAAGGTAGCCGTCGAAGCCGGACGGATGGCTTATGAGGCCGGACTAGCCGGAAAAAGTATCGCTGCCGAAGCAAGCAGTCCTCTGACCGCTTTCTTGAAATAAACAGACAATCCGATTTAATTTTAATAATATGTTTTCGGAAGAACTTGAAAAATATTCCTGGGAAGAAACGACCCGGGAAATCTACTCTAAAACAGCCGCCGATGTAGAACTGGCTTTAAGTAAAAGCCAGTTGGCCATCGACGATTTTATGGCCCTGATTTCTCCGGCTGCAGAGAAATACCTGGAACCGATGGCCGCATTAAGCCAAAAATATACCTTACAAAGATTCGGGAAAACCATATCGATGTATATCCCCTTGTATATCACTAATTCGTGTACAAATTTCTGTGTCTATTGCGGATTCAATCACAACAATCCCCTCAAACGGGTCATCCTCAATGAGGAAGAGATTCTCAATGAATTGCATGCTATCAAAAAACTGGGAAATTTTGAAAATTTATTGATCGTTACAGGGGAGAATCCGAAGGAGGCCGGTGTCGACTATCTGGAACGCGCATTGCAGTTGGCCCATCCTCTTTTTGCTAACCTTTCTATTGAAGTAATGCCTCTGAAAGCAGAAGATTATAAACGTCTTACGCATTCAGGATTAAATGGAGTGGTTTGTTTTCAGGAGACCTATAACCGGGCACGCTATAACGTTTATCATCCGAAAGGCATGAAATCCAAATTCGACTGGCGGGTCAACGGTTTCGACCGTATGGGGCAAGCCCATGTACACAAAATCGGTTTGGGAGTTTTAATCGGTCTGGAGGAATGGCGTACGGATGTAACTATGATGGCCCGCCACCTGCGTTACCTGCAAAAACATTACTGGCAAACCAAATACAGCGTCAATTTTCCACGGATGCGTCCTTCGGAAGGCCATTTCCAGCCTAATGTTATCCTGGAGGACCGTGCCTTGGCCCAATTGATCTTCGCTTTCCGTATATTCGACCATGATGTCGATATCTCGATTTCTACCCGGGAAGGGGCCGAGTTCCGCAATAATATGCTCCCTTTGGGTATTACTTCCCTGAGTGCCGGATCGAAAACCGAACCCGGAGGGTATTTCACTTATCCTCAGGCTCTGGAACAATTCCACATCAGTGACGAACGCACTCCTGAGGAAGTTGCCGACAGTATACGTCAAAAAGGATACGAACCGGTATGGAAAGACTGGGACGGATGGATGTAATTCAACCGGAATTACATCCCCAATACCAGATAAATAATCGACTATGGGAGAAAAAGAACGCTATGCCAGGCATTTGATTTTGGAAGAAATCGGAGAGCCTGGACAAGAAAAATTGAAACGGGCGAAAGTATTGGTTGTAGGAGCCGGCGGATTAGGTTCCCCCGTCTTACTCTATTTGACTGCTGCCGGAATCGGCCGGATCGGTATACTCGACAATGATATAGTCTCGGAGAGTAATCTTCAACGTCAGATTCTCTACGATACCCAATGTTTAGGAGCCCTGAAGGTCGAAGTCGCTGCCCGGAAGCTTCAGGCTTTAAATCCCTATACAACTATTGTACCCTACGCTCAGCGGCTGACTTCGGAAAACACTTTTATCATCGCTGAATACGATCTGGTAATAGACGCAACCGATAATCTGCCTTCCCGTTACCTGATCGACGAAGCCTGCGTCCGATACGGTAAACCGTTCGTTTATGGAAGTATTTGTGAGTTTAAAGGTCAGGTTTCCGTTTTTAATTACCAGGGAGGTCCTACTTACCGTGACCTTTACGAATACCATGATGCTATCGCTGAGTTTCAGCAACCACAAGGCGTCATCGGCGCATTACCGGGAGTCGTCGGTTCGATCCAGGCTAATGAAGCCATCAAGCTTATCCTGGGAAGCCAGGATACTCTTTCCGGCAAATTACTGCTGATCGATCTGTTGAAAGGCAGTTTCCAAACCATGAACTTTATAAACTAAAAAAGGGACTTGTTTCCAAGCCCCTTTTCTCCCCTTTTCTCAAGTATTATTTCATATATAACTTCAGTTCGACAGGTTGTTCGCCCAGTTTTACCTCCACTTCCTTCATCTTTCCGGCTTCATTTGCATATTTCACCGTATAGGTTTGATTTTTCTCTAACATAAAGGTGAGCACATCATTCATATCCTGAGTCGGTCCGGCAGTACGCCCGCCTCCCATTTGCAATTTACCGCAAAAAATATCCAGATTGGCAGCCACCCGGTCCTCCGAGTTCTGTACACAGGCATTATCTGTAAACATCATAATTCTCAACGGAACATGGTTACCATCCGCAGAGATCGTTTCCAGATGCGATTTATATAGATCGGTATAGAAATCAGTTACATTCGCAGCAGGTACATAACGAATATTCTCATCCCATACCAAAGGGAAATAGGTTCCGGTCGGTTTAAACGAAGAAGCATAAATAGCTTTCTGCTGATCGTTTTTTACCGCTTTCCCGGCATCGGCAAAAAACCAGGCATTGTTCAGTTGACCGGGAAAATAAAATTCCGTAAAATACCAGTTTCCGTCTGCCCAAACCTCGGTCCAGTTATGATTGCCCCGTTCGTCGTGCCAATTGGGAGTACCGGCCACCCGTGAAGGAATTCCGACAGCCCGGAAAGCATCCGTCAGCAAGATCGATAATCCGGTACAGGAAGCCATATGCTGCCGCATGGATTCGAACGGACTCTGATCCGGTTTTTCACGTTTGGTATTATAATCGACCAATACTTCATCCCGGACATTCCGGTTGACCGAATCGATGGCTTCAAAAATCGTCTTACAATGCTGTACATACTTCCCGAAACGTTCGTAAAATTCCTTTCTCCACCCTTCACGGGTTTCATTCAGGCTGACATAAGGCAGTACATCATTCAGAAAAACAGTATCGGGAATCTCTCTGGCCCAAACGTATTTTTCACGAGCCTGATAAGCATAGGCTGTATTCTCCAATAAAAAATCCGCTGTCAATTCCTTTAAATCTCTTTCCGGCATATAAGCAATCAGGAAAGCCATCCCTTCCTTTTGGTTATCAGGAGCATTTTTCAATGCCGCTGTCAATTCGGTTGCATTATCCCCGGCTTTTACCAATGCCTGATCCAACAAGGCATGATATTTCTCAGGAATACCTGCATATTTATTCTCCGTACAAGCTAACAGACAGAGCATAAACAACCCTAGTACACACTTCATATTTTGTAACATCGAAATTTATTTATGATCACTAAAATATTTCATAAACTGTGCTCTCTCATAGCGGGCAGCATTACCTGCATCGGCATAGGATAATCTTCCCCGGAATTCATCTATCGACTCAAAGCCTTTTTTATCCATCCAGCTATTCAAAAAATGATTCATCGTACGGATCGTACCGATTCCCTGTTCATACATAGCCGAACATACCTGCACAGTAGTCGCCCCCGCCAGTAAAAGCTTCACAACAGCTTCTCCATTATGAACACCTGTTGAAGAAGAAAGTTGCAAAAGTTTATCTTTCCCCGACAGAATTCCGGTCCAGCGCAAAGTTGTCCTCAAATCGGCCGGCATACTGAACACAGAAGCCGCTCCGACAGCTATCCGTTCGATATCGATATCTGGTTCGTAAAAGCGATTGAAAATAGTAACGGCATCCGCACCATAAGCTTTCAGCTTACTCACAAAAGCCGGCAAATTCGTAAAATAATGGCTGATCTTGACAATTACCGGAATTTTAACCACCTTTTTCACATGTTTAACGATGTCGAAATACATGTTTTCAACCTCCACACTCTCAGCAAACTCATCCATCGGCAGGATAAAGGCATTCAACTCGAGCGCATCGGCACCGGCTTTTTCCAGTTCACTGGCAAAACTAATCCATTCCCCGTCCCGTAAGCAATTGATACTGGCGATAACAGGGATATTCACTTTATTTTTCACTGCTTTCACCAAATCGATATGTTGCTGGACAGTATTAGCCCGAATATAGTTCTGGATATAATCGGCACTTTCAGGATAACTATTATCGGTCAATGCTTTAGATGCATCCATATTTATTTGTTCTTCAAATATGGATTTCAACACTATAGCTCCGGCCCCGCTTAAAGCAATTTCTTCAATCTTACTGACCTCGGAAGTCAAGCCACAGCTCCCGGCAATAATCGGACTCTTCAATTCCAATCCGATAAATTTTGTCTTCAAATTTACCATAATCTCTATCGTTTATTATTTATTGTTATAATCTCTGGCTCCAAAAACCGCACTTCCCACCCTCACCATCGTACTTCCTTCTTCAACAGCGATCGGATAATCCCCGGACATCCCCATGGACAATTCCTTAAAACTTTCTTCCTCCTGGAAATACGTCGCTTTCAACAACCCGAATATCCGGTGAAGTTCCCGGAATTCCTTTCGGATCTGTTCACGGTCTTCGGTATAGGTTGCGATCCCCATGACCCCGACAATCCGGATATGCTCCAACACTTTAAACTCATCACTTTCAAGCAGCCTGCACGCCTCCTCCCAGTTCAGACCGGATTTAGTCTCTTCTTCAGCAATATGAAATTCCAGCAGACAATCGATCATACGTTCGTTTTTCAACGCTTCACGATCGATTTTTTGCAATAATTTCAGGCTATCCACGGAATGAATCAATTTCACAAAAGAAGCAATGTATTTTACATTCTTCTCTTGTAGCTGTCCGATCATATGCCATTCAATATCCTTGGGCAGTTGCCGGTATTTAGCAGCCATTTCCTGTGGCCGGTTTTCACCGAAAGCACGCTGTCCCCCTGCATAAGCTTCTTCAATATACTCCACCGGTTTCGTCTTCGATACGGCAATCAGCCTGACCCCTTCCGGTAACGTTTTCACAATCTCTTCTATATTTTCCTTGATATTTAACATCATAGCGATAACTATAAAAAGTAGCGACAAAAATATCAAATAAGACCCAAAATTAACAAACAACCTAGCACAAATATAGGATAAAATTATCTATATTTCTTTCCACTCTCGAAATTAATACGAGGAAAACCGGAGAACGATGTATTTTACAACAAGATTTTTTTTTGTTCTTATGCAACGTTTTGTTTCTCCCATGCATCTTATTGACGAAAAAAGAAATCACGTGAATGGATGAAGTGTTACTGATTCAGGAATGCCTTAAAGGAAAGCGGAAAGCTCAGGGAGAACTATACCGACGATACGCCGCTAAAATGATGGGCGTATGTATGCGCTATTCCCGCAACCGGGATATGGCACACGATCTGTTACAGGAAGGTTTTATAAAGGTATTTACGAATCTGAACGAATATAGCGGAAATGGGAGTTTCGAGGGGTGGATGCGGAAAATTTTTATTAATTGTGCCCTGGAAAAAATCCGTAGATCCAAAGTTTTCCCTCTGACCTTCCCCACTGAGGAGACAGAACAGGAAACTTCTTTTCCCAATGCTTTAGAAGAAATATCGGCCCAGGAAATGCTGGATTTAATTCATCGTTTACCTCCGGGATATCAAACGATTTTCAACCTGTTTGCGATCGAAGGATTCTCACACAAGGAAATCGGAGCTATGCTCCGAATCACAGAAGGTACTTCCCGATCACAATATGCCAGGGCACGTTATACTTTACAACAAATGATAAAAAATTTATATTGACTATGGATAGAAGAGACCGATTTGAAGAATTGTTCCGGGAACGGTTGCATAATTGGGAATGTGAACCGGATTCAGAACAATGGAAAACCCTCGCTGGTTTTCTTCCTCTACGACCTACCCGGTTTTCCACCAGATCCATACGCCGGACGGCAGCTATCGTAACCCTCCTTTTACTCGTGGGAGGCGGACTCTTATACGATCGTCTTATCCCGGAAACTACGACAGAAATAGTCCGAAACAGAATACAACCTTTTATTGTGGATCATATACAAATACCACAGCTTACCGGAACAGTTACGACGGATCAAATAGCCGATTCACTCCTCCCTGTTCTCACTCGAAAACCTATCTACACAACTGGAAAAACGATTTCAACGGATAAATATAAAAGTCAAGAAACTAAAATATTACCTATAGTCATTGCAAGTAAAGCTCTGGAAACAGATTTTTCACCGGTACTGATCGTCCGCAACACGAAAACCGAACCGGTAAAAGTCCGAAAGGCCTCACGGAAATGGCATTTGGGCATGGGAGGAGGTAATTTTAATATAGCCGGTATTTCCAGCAACTCCGCCGGCTATCCCGATTATGCCTGTAACGATCATCTTCAGGGGAATACCCCCAAACCTCCTCTGACGAAGGCCGGAACATCCCCTATTTCGACACGCACCCTGTTATCCGATCTGAAACCGGATAAAGTGAAGCATAGCTCTCCCATCTCTTTCGGAATAAGTATATCCCGCACGTTGTCGGACCGTTGGAGTTTCAATACCGGACTTACCTATAGCTATTTACGCAACCAGTGGCGATATGAAAGTTCGGATTACGATGTATTGCGTCAAAGATTGCACATGCTGGGAATCCCGGCATCTTTCAGTTATCGCCTGACCCATTGGGAACGTTTCTACTGTTATTGGTCTGCCGGTATTGTCTGTGAAGTTAATCTTTCAGGCAAAATCTATTCGGCCTATAAAAGTCAGCGTCGACGAATACCGGGTACGCTTTGGTCAGCGAACACACGAATAGGTATTGCCTACCCCATTATTCGCCATGTATCGGTCTATGCAGAAGGAGGATTTTTATGGAATCTGACCCCGGCCAGTGAAATACAAACGATTCGCTCGGAACAGTTTTTCAACCTCACGGGGCAAATCGGATTCCGTTTGAACTTTTAAATACAACTCATTATATGAAAGACCTTCGATTTCTCACCGTCAACCTGTCCGGAAAGGCCGACCTCAAGAAAATCAAGGCATTTAAACAGTTTAATCATAAAAAAACAAACCATGAAAACATTACATTATCGCTGGAATCGTAGCCTGAACTGGATATTGACTACTTTATTAGGATTTTTAGGTTTCTCCTCCTGTGAGGATAACGGGGACGATCCCGGTAACATCATATGTATGTACGGTACGCCGACAGCTTCCTATACCATCAAAGGAAAAGTCACCGATCAGGCAGGTCAGGCGCTATCCGATATTCAGATTATCGTGTCCGATATGGAATTCAGTTACGAACCCCGTCCTGATTTTATCCCCGATACCCCCTATGGAAGCCACCCGGTCAACGATACGTTATACTCCGGAAAAGAAGGAGAATTCGAAACCCGGCAAGCAGCGTTCCCGATCGATACGGTGAAGTATAATTTAAAAATCAACCCCGACGAAAATAATCCGTACTACCAGGCCGATTCTCTGAAAGTAACCTTCCTTCGTAAAGATTTACAGGGAGGTGAAGGCTGGAATAGGGGAAATACAACACAAGAAGTAAAAATCATACTGACTCCTCAAAAAGAAGAAGATCATGAATAATTCCATCAGCCTCCGGAAACGCCTGGGCCTGGAACTCTTCCGACAAAAAGAACAGCTGATCCGGCAAAAACACGAATTACATACTCTTTTTTGGGAATGTACCCTTCGCTGTAATCTCGCTTGCCGGCATTGTGGCAGTGATTGCAAAGCGATTTCCGGGCAACCCGATATGCCAAAAGAAGACTTCTTAAAGGCTTTGGACAACATCACTCCACAGGTCGATCCCCACCGGGTTTTTATCATTTTCACGGGTGGAGAACCTCTGATGCGCAAAGATCTGGAAGAGTGTGGCCGGGCATGTTATCGCCGGGAATACCCCTGGGGATTGGTAACCAACGGTTTGTTATTATCCCGTCAGAGGCTGGACAGACTTTTACAAGCAGGCCTGCACAGCATTACCGTAAGTCTGGACGGACCGGAAGATGCCCACAACTGGTTACGCCGACATCCGGAAAGCTTTCGCCGGGCCAGTCAGGCTATCGGAATGCTGAGCCGGGAAAAAGAAATCGTATGGGATGTCGTCAGTTGTATCAATCAACAAAACATCGATACTCTCCCCGTTTTCAAAGAATATTTGATCGAACTAGGAGTCGGACAATGGCGTATCTTTACCATCTTTCCCGCAGGCAGAGCAGCACAAGTGCCTGAATTACAACTATCTTCTTCCCAATTCAAAAAAGTATTGGATTTTATCCGTCAAACCCGGCAAGAAGGTCGTATTCACGTCAATTTCGCTTGTGAAGGTTTTTTAGGTCCTTATGAAGCTGAAGTCCGTGACCAATTTTATCGTTGCCATGCCGGAATTTCTGTCGGATCTATCCGCATTAACGGAGCGATATCGGGTTGTCCCAGTATCCGGGCCAACTACGACCAAGGGAATATTTACCAGGATGATTTTATGGAAGTGTGGAACAACCGCTTCGAAAAATTCCGGAACCGGGAATGGGCCCGTCAGGGCGAATGTGCCGATTGCAACCTGTTCCGTTATTGCGAAGGAAATGGCATGCACCTACACGATGAATCCGGTAAGCTGATGACTTGCCATTATCACCGGCTATAGCTCACGGGCTATGGTAATCCTACCATAGCCCGTGAGCTATTTGGTTATATCTGCAAATCTTACTATTTTTGTCCAAATGACAGGACATGAAAATCATTCATACAGCAGACTGGCATATCGGGCAGACCTTTTTCGGCTATGACCGTTTTCAGGAACATCAGTATTTTTTAGATTGGCTGACAGATCAAATTACCACACAACAAATCGATGTGCTTCTTATTTCAGGAGATATATTCGATGTAGCTAATCCTTCTGCTCAGGCACAACGTCAATTTTATCGGTTCCTACGCCGGGTAACAGAACAAAATCCGGGCTTACAAATCATCCTGATTGCAGGAAATCATGATTCTGCCAGTCGGCTCGAAACCCCGATTCCTTTACTCGAAGAAATGAACATACAAATTCGGGGTACAGTACGTAAAAGAGCAGACGGCACAATCGATACGGAGGAATTAATCATCGAACTGAAAGACAGATCGGGGAAACGGCAAGGTTGGTGTCTGGCGGTACCCTATCTCCGACAGGGAGACTATCCGGCAGTCGAGAGTGAAGGAGATCCTTATCAGGCAGGGGTTAAGGCCATGTACGACAAGCTGGTTGCCTGCGTCGAAGAACGCAGGCAAAAACAAGAAGCCATCATTGCTATGGGACACCTGCAAGCCGCAGGAAGTCAGATTTCCGAAGGTGATCAAAGTGAACGCCTGATCATCGGCGGACTCGAAGGGATTCCTTCCAGTGTCTTCCCTTCCCAAATCACTTACGGAGCTTTGGGCCATATCCACCGGGAACAGCAGATTGCCAACCGCAACGAGATACGCTATGCCGGCAGTCCGTTACCCATGTCTTTTGCAGAAGAAAATTACCGCCACGGAGTGATCTTACTGGAGATCGACAAAGGAATACTTCTAAATCAGACTAAAATTATTTTTAATCCTTTAGTCACTTTACTTCGTATCCCTAAACATCCGGCCCCCTTGGACGAAGTGTTGAATCGCCTCTCTCAGCTCCCGGAAGAGAGAGACGATCATCCGGCCCCTTTCCTCGAAGTCAGGGTACTACTCACCGAACCGGAACCTGCTTTGCGCAATAAAGTGGAGGAAGCCCTACGCACCAAACAGGTGCGTTTAACCCGGGTACTCCCCTTTTATCCGGATACAGTACAACTTACAAAAAACGAGAATACGCTCACCACCGAAGAATTACTGGATCCCTGGAAGCTGTTGAACCGAGTATACGAAAGGCGATATCAAAATCCTCTGCCCGAAGAATTGGCTCATTTATTCCGGGAAGTCATTGAAGAATCACAGCTGAAAATGGGAGAAAAACAATGAAAATATTACGTATACAAGGAAAAAATCTGGCATCTATTGCCGGAGAATTCGATATCGATTTTACGGCAGCTCCTCTGCGATCTGCCGGGATCTTCGCAATATGCGGTCCCACCGGTGCCGGAAAATCGACTATTCTGGATGCTATCTGTCTGGCCTTATTCAACAATATGCCCCGCACCACCGGTATTGAAGGTACTAAAATGCCGGATGTCGGACAAGAATTCATTCAACAGGGAGATCGTCGTCAAATACTCCGCAGAGGTACTGCCGAAGCGATGGCTGCTGTAGAATTTATTGCTGTAGACGGAAAAAGTTATCGCTCGGTATGGCGGGTATGGCGAGCCAATAATAAAATAAGCGGGAAACTTCAACCTGCAGAACTCCGGGTATACCCCCTTGGAGATCCGTCTCCTATCACTACAGGAATCAGTGAATCGGAGAATAAATTGATTCAACTCATCGGTCTGAATTATAATCAATTCACCCGTACCGTTTTATTGGCACAAAATGAATTTGCCCGATTCCTCAAAGCCCGGAAAGAAGAAAAGGCCGAAGTACTCGAAAAACTGACCGGTACTGAAATCTATTCTGTTATCTCGAATACGGTCTATTCCAAAACGACAGCTATCCGCAATGAATGGAAAGAACTCTCCGCCCGTATGGGGAATATTCGCCTGCTTACCCAGGAAGAAATCGAGACATTACAGCAACAATCGGCCAAACTCCTGAAACACGAAAAGGCTCTTCAACAAAAAAATGAAGAAATCCAACGTAAAATACGTTGGATAGAGCAATTAGAACAAATCAATCAATCTAAATCGGAAGCCCAGGCCACCCTTTCGGATGCCCAAAAAGTACAAGCCGAAGCACAAGCCCAGTCAGTCTGGTTACAGCAGATGGAAAGCATCGAAAGCAGCCGTCTTTTTTGGATTGAAAAAAATGAATGTACCACTCATTTAGTAAGCCAAACTGAATTATTACGACAAACAGAACAGGCGCTCTCCGATCTGAACGAAAAAGCCACGCAAACCCTTCAATCGGTGGAACGGCAAAAATCATTGGTAAACCAATATACAACCCAGTACAATAAGCTTAAACCGGAACTTTTAGAAGCCCGTCGTTTAGATATCGGAATTGTCAATGCCCGGCAGGTAGAACAAGAGAGCCGGAAAACTTTAACCGACCTGCAAGATAAAATCAAAGTGCATCAAAAAATTCAGGATAGCAGATACTCCCGTATTCTGCAACAGAGAGAATTAGACGATAAATTAAAAGAATGGTTCAGGAAAAACAGGCAACATGAACAAATGTGCCTGAACATAAAGCTGATCGAAAGTTTTCTGGATACAGCTTATACCCAAAGGTTGCAGGTTATAGAAAATCAATCTTTATATACCTCTACTCTACAACAACTAACAGTAAGCCGGCAACAGCTGGAACTTCAACGCCGTGAGATCGAAACATCCATACAACGTCACAATGACCTCCTGCAGTTGCGCCAGCAACAACAAATATCGGTCAACCGGTTTCCCATAAGCGAACTTCGCAATCGTAAAGAACAACTCCGCCTACAACGCGAAAGATTGCTTCAGGAAATTACCTTGACGGAAAAACTAGATAAGACCCGGCAAGAACTGAGAAAAAGGCAAGATAAACTGCAACAACAACAACAAAATTTACAAGCACTCAAAGTTCGCCTGACCGAATACAAAAAAGAAATCGAAATTGCAGAAATAAAATACACGACCATACGCCACACTTTGGAACAAGCCCGACTATCGGTTTCAGAAAATGTCGTTCGACTCCGGGCCCAACTGGAAGAAAATACCCCTTGCCCGGTATGTGGCAGCCAATCCCACCCTTATGCGGCACATCATCCCCTGGCCGACGGCTTGCTCGAAACACTCGAAAAAGAAGTCAGACAGCATGAAGCAGCATATAATCGGTTAAAAACCGAAAATGCGCGTCTTGAAGCCGAACACCGGTACCTCGGAGAAGTATTACCCGTATTACAAAATGAAAAATATGAATCGCAAGAAGAATGCGAAGAGATTCACCAGCAAATCAAGGAGCTTTATTCGGATAGGTCTGTTTCTAACGGACAAAATCGGATAAACCTAAGAGAACAGCTGAATATCAGCCAAAAAGAATTGGAAAGTATTTGTCTGAAAGAAAACGAATGGGAGCAACGGCAACATCAGTTAGAAACGCTCCAAAAAGAACTGGATAAAATACAAAACCAAAACAATGCCCTGCAAAAAACATTTCAGCAGACCCAGGAAAAGGTAGTCGGTCAAGCCACTGAACTATCTAAATTGCAAGAGATCATTGAAGGCCTGAAAGTCCAGCAAAATATTTCACTGGAAAAGGTCGCTCCTTTTATGCATGCACCTACCTGGCGACAACGCTGGGAAGATAACTACCCGGATCTCAAACAGGAACTGACCACAGCTGCTCAAAAATGGCAAACTAAAACGCTGCAATCGGCAGAAAATGAAAAACTATTGCTTCAATCGGTAGCTGAATACGAGGAGAATCAGAAAAACCTGGAATCCTTCCGCCAAAGCGAAACAGAAGCCGCAGAGGCTTTGAAAAAACGCTCTGAAGAGACTTTGTCTTTCATCCGGAAACGGGCCCGGCTTCTGCAAGGTCAAACGGTCGATGAAACCGAACGTTATTGGCAAGAGTTAACAGAAAGGGCGACTCAGGAACTGGAAACAGCCATCCGGCAGAAAGAACAGCTTTCAGGCCAATCGGAACAACTAAAAGGAAAAATCACCCAACTCCGTACCACCTGTGACCAATATCAAAAGCGCCTGGAAAAAGCCACCCGGCAATTAGGCGAATGGCTGGAAAAATACAATCGGACAGCCCCTGCTCAGCTAACCGAAGCCACTCTCATTTCACTATTGCAAGTGGCACCTGAAAAAATCCGGGAAGAACGGGAAAGACAAAATCACCTCCGGGATAAGGTAACGACTGCTTTGGCCACTCTACGGGAACGTGAAAAACAATTGGCCGATCATTTACAATCGCCCGGCCGCCCCGATCCACAATCGGAATCACTTTCCTCTTTACAGCGTCAATACACCGCATTACAAGAGGAATCCGAGCGTATCCTCCAACAAAAAACCGAAGTATTGGCAACTCTGCACACCCAGGAAGAAAACCAAAAACAAGCGGCCACCTTAAAGGATACCCTCGATGCGAAAACGAAATTATTAAACCAATGGAGCAAACTAGACGAGCTAATCGGTTCACAGAGTGGCTATAAGTTTAAAGAGATCGCCCAAGGATATACGCTGGATATCCTGTTATCATACGCCAATATACAACTTCGGGAATTAACCTCCCGCTATCAGTTGCAGCGTATACCCGATGAGTTGGCCCTACAAGTCATCGATCACGATCTCTGCGATGAAGCCCGGTCGGTATTCTCTTTATCGGGAGGCGAATCCTTCCTCATCTCTCTGGCTTTAGCCTTGGGCTTATCTTCCTTTTCTTCACGGAATCATTTCGAAGAAAATCTCTTTATCGACGAAGGTTTCGGCACTTTAGACAGCGAAACCCTGCAAATTGTCATGGAAGCCCTGGAACGTCTCCGCTCACAAGGCCGGCAGGTGGGAATCATATCCCACGTACAGGAATTGACCGAACGTATTCCTGCCAAAATTTGTCTGGTAAAGACCGGCAACGGAAAGAGTAAAGTCGTTGTAGAATAAAGAAACCCCTATCCGGATATACAATATTCGGCATTATTTTTTATCTTCGCGGGAGATAAGAAAAAATGGTCAGATATTTTATTGAATTAGCTTATAACGGCAGCCGATACCACGGCTGGCAAATCCAGCCGGGAGCATCGTCCGTGCAGGAAGAAATCAACCGGGCCCTCAGTACTTTGCTACGCCAGGACATATACGTCGTCGGCGCCGGTAGAACGGATACGGGTGTACACGCTTCATTTTTCGTCGCTCATTTCGATATCGAATGTGAACTTCCGGAGCCGCAACAGGTGGTCTATAAACTGAACGGATTACTGGATAAAGATATTGCAATCTACAAAATATACCGGGTACCTATGGATAAACATGCCCGTTTTTCGGCTATTTCCCGTACCTATAAATATTATATCGATAAAACAAAAGATCCGTTTACCTATCCATTTGCCTGGAAAGCTTATCCCCTGCCGGATATTCAGACAATGAACGAAGCCTGCCGGGTGTTATTCGATTATACGGACTTTACCAGTTTTTCGAAACTTCATACCGACGTCAAAACCAATAATTGTATTATATATGAAGCTCAGTGGGAAGAGACCGATAAACAGCTGATTTTTACGGTAAAAGCCAACCGTTTTTTGCGGAATATGGTAAGAGCGATTGTCGGTACGTTGATTGACGTGGGAAGAGGTAAACTGACCCCAGAAGATGTTCGCAAAATTATAGAATCTAAAAACCGCTGTAATGCAGGTACTTCTGTTCCTGCACAGGCTCTATTTCTTTGTCATATTGAATATCCGGAATAAAAAGACATATAAAATGAAAAAGATCATCTTTTTATTTATAATAAGCAGTCTGATTTCTATTAAAGGAATAGGATTAACACTCTCTCCGGAGACCGAAGTCAGTATCCTGACTTGTGCTCCCGGCAACGAATTATACTCTCTTTTCGGTCATACGGCCATCCGGATCAACGATCCCCGACACCAAATCGACAGGGTGTACAATTATGGCACTTTCGACTTCTCTACTCCCCATTTTTATTTAAAATATGCACGAGGCCTGCTTCCTTATCAGCTGACTGTTCAGAAATTCTCCCATTTCATATACAATTATCAGCTGGAAGAACGTACGGTCTACGCTCAAACTATCCGGCTGGATTCGCTGGAAAAACAACGGATTTTCGATCTGCTCGAAGAGAACCTGCTCCCGCAAAACCGCTATTATCTCTACAACTTTCTATTCGATAATTGTACCACCCGAAGCAGGGATATCTTATTAAAAAGTTTACCCGACAGTGTCGCCTGGAATATGCCGGATGTAAACAAAAATTTCTGGAATCTACTGGATGAGTACTTGCAAGCTTCCCCTTGGGTACAATGGGGCATACATACGATCCTGGGGCAAAGGGGTAATCGTACGGCCACTACTTTTCAATATATGTTCTTGCCGGATTATCTGATGTATGGACTTAAAAATGCCCGATACGACGGACAATTGCTGGCCGAACCTGCCGAAGTTTTATATCAGGCTCCGGAAATGAACCTATCCAATTCCTGGTATGGGACTCCCCTTTTCGTTTTTGCTCTAGGATGCCTGCTACTGATCCTACTTTTACAATATGTTAAAAGCCGGTCATTATTGAATGTCATTTCCCTTATTTTTCTCCTTTTCACAGGAATTGTAGGGATTTTGATTGTATTCTTAGGAGGTTTTACAGCACACCCCATCACTGCTCCAAACTGGAATATCCTATGGGCCAATCCGCTCAATTTATTTGTAATCCCTTTTATTTTCAGGAAAGCGCTTCCTCTATTCATCAGAAAATATCTGAAATTCTATCTGGCTATCCTGGCTATAGCTATACCGGTCTGGGCCATTGCTCAGCCAGCCGTACCCATGGCTTCTATCTCTTTGATTATCCTGATGATCTATCTGTGTTTCAGACTAAGAAATGAAAAAAGATAAAAAATACCCGCAAAACTATTGCAGATTTATAGAAATGCCCTATATTTGCACTCGCAAAACAGCACTGGTGGCATAGCTCAGTCGGTAGAGCAAAGGACTGAAAATCCTTGTGTCCCTGGTTCGATTCCAGGTGCTACCACATAAAAATAAAGTAGTTACGAAAGTAACTGCTTTTCTTTTTCCCCCTGTTTTGGAACGTTTTGGGGATCACCATTATAATGGAATGCATGTATGCTTTCAACCTCCGGATATCGTCAAAATAAAAGTTACACTCTCGTTTTTTGAGATTCACTCCACTTCTCCCGGATTTTGTATAACAGATACCTGTTCCTGCCCAAGAGTGGCTTAAGCGTATCGCTGTTTTTTTAAACTTCTGGCTGGCATTCTGAACCAAAGGTTTTTACAGCCATATTTCTCCTTCGAGAGTCTGCCAGCGATATTTTATCCGGATATCTTGCAAAGCTTCATGAACCTTCTGGGAAAAGATAATATAATTTGATGGTATTTATATTGTTTCTCCGAATGTTCACCATCAAGACGGTTGGCCGAAGCTAGGCGGAAGATGCTTACAAGATTTTAAAACGTATGCTTCTACTTATACTTCACTATCAATCAAATTAATACCCCATATTAAGCGAACAAGATTCAAAAAAAGGGAGTGAATAAAAAGTCAAAAATATCCCTCTGAGAATTGAATATTCGAAAGAAATCTCCATCAGGAGTACGAATAAAAAGAGGATGACTAAGACTTTTTAGTCATCCCCATCCTATACATTATTTCCCCAACGTTTTTAGAATCAACTTTTTGAGGGCTGGTTTATTTGGTGCAGGAGCATTGACGGAAACGATTCTGCCTTCGCGGTCGAAAATTAGAAACCGAGGAACTCCAACGATTCGATACTCTTTGGCAAAACCTTTGATCCAGCTGTTAATAAAAATCAAGTGGCCGGTAAGTTCTTCTGTTGCAATAATCTTTTTCCACCTATCCCATTCGACGAAGGTTCCGATGCAGACACTTAGAAATTCTATCTCTTCTCCTTCCAACTCTTTTTCCAACTGTTTGAAATAGGGTATCATCATTCGGCAAGGGGAGCACCAGGTGGCCCAAACATCTACGACAATGACTTTTCCGAATAGTTCAGAGAGGGCCAATGAACTGCTATCCGGTTGCATTCCTTTGAAATCAACAGCAGGAATACCCGGTTTTGACCAAGCCAACTGTTTTTCGGTTATTTCTAATCCGTTTTGATAGGATTTCCCGAAAAATGTCTTTCCCACACTATCTATCAGCTGTTGGTATTGTTCGTAATAACGAAAACGCCTGATTTCATTATACAAATAGTGTTGTTGAAATGTAGAGTCTATCAGGCAGGTTGATTTGTACTTGAATGCTTCTCGCAGTTCGATAGGATCTCCGTATTTGTACCACACGTATGTTCGTAACATCTCTCCGGCATAAGGAAGTTGTAACAATGCAGGTTGTTGCAATGTTTTTTCCGGTTGCATTTTTTGATAATAGTTGGATAATCTTATCGTATCGGAAAGATTTCCGGCATTTCGTTGCAGGTAAGCAAGGGCATAGAAATCGACATCAGCTTCCATTTTAGCCTTTAACAAAGAGTTGAAAGTGGCATTGCCGGTAGCCTTTTCCGGTTTGAGTTGTTGGCGAACTCGAAGCAAATCTTCCAATTCTTGTGTGAAAGTTGCCGGATCTGTGCTGTATCCACCTCCGAAACGTTCATATAGAAAAGCATGTTCCCGGACCAAAGTTGCGGCTTGTTCCCATTGGGACAATGCTTGATTTTCAGGAGTCTGTTCTCCTTCTAATATCATTCCATTCGTTTGAAAGCGAAGCCGAATCGTTTCGTTTCCTTTCAGATAGAACGGATGCATAACGCCCTGTTCTGTTCCCAATAAATAGAAACCTTCTTGAGGCAATGGAACATTTAAACGGAAACAGCCATTTGAATCGATTAGAGCAGAAGCAATAGGAATTAAACTACCCGCTTGACAACCGTATAGGTAGTACTCTTTCTGCCGGTTTATTCCATCTTTTCCTTCGATGGTCACAGAAGAAGCACTACAGGCCAATAATCCCATACAGGCTAGTAAATAAACTATGAGTTGTTTCGTGATCATATTTTGAATATTGTTGTAAGAAGTATTTTACTTAAACGTATCATTCATTTTAAGAACTGATAGAATCGTGCACTCCCGTTCCCCAAGAAAATTGTACCAATTTGATAAATAATGCTTTTTTTACTTTGCCTTCTCCAGTGTATACTTTCTCTGCCGGCTGAATATTTCCGGCTTGTATCGGATGCAAGTAGAGTTTGTATTGTCCGTTTTGGTGGGTAGCAATGACAACATAATCAAACCAGTCCGTATTACCACCATAAGGAGCAAATTTAACATACTCCATATAGGTGATAGTTTCTCCACTGCCAATGCCCAGATTCTGAGGAATCTCTTCAAAAGTATCTAGTTTACAAGCAAATATGTCATTACCTTTGGTATAATAAATGATATCGTTGTTTTCATTGAGTGTTCTAAAATCTGCATTCAATACTCCCTTATCGGAAGGAATCTTTACCATTTCTTTGATGGGATTGCTGTTTACTCGATTGATGAGGGTACCATCTATGTTTATCAAGTAATATTGGTTTCCATTTTTCATGATAGCATATGCCACGTCTCCTGGAGCATATATATTGGGAGATCTACTACCTATGAAAATTAATTCCATATTCATGTTGTTGGGTGAAATGCCCGAGTTATCTGTGTACATTAGAAGGGAAGTTCCTCTTGTTACGCTACAGAAAGAGGAAGAGATTTCATCATACAACAGCGGTTGTTTTGCCCCGACAGCATGGTATTGAGAAGACAACTGGTAATTGCCGTCCACTTTAATTGAAAATCGGGTGTAAGGGGCACTACTTTTCATCGCTGGGATGGTGTAGACGTGATTGTCAATCACAGCGTGAATATCACTAGGACCATTAAACAGGTGGGTTACTTTCCGATTTTGAGGGAATTCATAGAAGAAGTTGTCATAATCTCTGATTAATCTTCCACTATAATAGTCTAAAGCCACAATGTCCTGTTCGCTAGCGACAAAGACAGAACTAATCTTTACGTTAGTGTTCGTTGTTGAATCGAATTCGCTATAATAAAGAGTGAAAGCTAAAGATACCGGAGCTCCGGCCATCTGTTTACCGTTGATACTGGAGATAAAATCGGGCATGGTTTTGGTAGGAGTAATCAAATCCAAATCGGTGCCATTGCTATTTTCTTTTAGGACCCACCAAGCATCTGTGGTTTCTGTTCCCACGGTCAGGTTGTATCTCTCATAAGCATAAATACCTGTTGCTTTGTCCTTTGCACAGAAAAGCAAATTATAACTTCCGGTTCTTAAACTGATCTTGTAATCCAAGTCCTGTTCATAAGAGATAGTGTCTATGTTGTTGGAGCCACTGTTGAATGCGATAATACCCCAAAAACAGTCGTATTCCCGATTGGCCGGTGTAATTTGGGGTTTTAGTGAAATGGTTTCGCCAACAGTTCGGTTGTAGGCTTCTTGTATTCCCGAAACAGTGATTTCCAATTTGTCTGTATAGTCGTAATTGCCTTTATCTTCATAACAGGCGATTTCTAAACAGGCTATACACAAGGTAAATATAAAATGTAATATTCTCATAATTTGTCAATTAAAATAAATCATCTGATTAAACGTTGCTTGGAAAAGTAACCTCTGCACTATTGCTATCGTTCGGATCTTCTCGCAAAGGAGCTTTTCCACTGGCGATATTTACCAGGTCGTTATTGAAGGCATTCAATGCTTCCTGGAATTTTCCTCTCCAAAAAATCAGATTCGGTCGATCATTGGCCATCTGCTCCAACCACTCTTCGTCCACTTTGTCTTGCAATACCTTGATCATCAGTTCGTGTTTCGGTTTGCTGTAGGTGCCCAAATAGCTCTGTGCAGTGCTATATCGAGTCCAATTAACAGGTTGTTCCAATTGATCTGAAATATTTAACAGCATAATTAAATTTTTAGCTTGCCCCAATTCCAAATCGTTGGAAGCCACCAATTGTATTCGGAGACGAACTTTTTCTGTTTTCAAAGAGGTATTACGGAGAACTATGACAGGAACATATCCGGTAATCTCTCCTGCTTTGATTTTCAATAATGCTTTTGCTTCAGCATCATCAAAGGCGATATAATGTTTCCCGGCAACGGCAGAATTGCTCCATTCCGTAATGATAGAATCAGTCAAATAGCCTTGATCATCGTAATTGTAGGTAACATCATATCCCGGAATTTGCACAACTTCAATCTGACGATCGTGGTCAGCCGTTCTTCCGGAGATAGAGACAGGCAAATAAACGGTGTCTCGATTTTGAGTTCCCCAAATGAAAGAGTAGGTCATTTCGTAATTCCCCGCTTCTTTCGGGCTAAAACTGATACGTGTGACATCTTGAAACAAGAATCCTTTTTCTTCCTGGCATCCTGTAGATGCAATGCCCAAAAACAGTATAAATAAATATGTTACTTTTTTCATATGATATTCAATTTATTGGATGTAAAGACTTTCTGCTTTCGGTAAAGGCAATACATAGATTAATGCAGATCCGACGGTAGAGGTTCCGAAAATTTTGCTTCTACCCAAACGTTTGTAAGCATAGAAAGCTTGTCCTTCGCCGTAAAATTCCCGATTGTATTCTAAAATCAACGTTTCTGATAATTCTTCCGTGCTGCCAAAAGTTACCGGAGTAATATCGCGAGCAATACACACTTCTTTATATAAGTCGTTTGCATTTTGGATAGATCCACATTCCATCGCAATCAGATACATTTCAGCCAAGCGGAATAAAGGAATAGAGTTTTTAGCCCAAACCGGCATATTGGTAGCTTGGGTATATTTGGTCATATAGTAGTAATAGGTCCACCAATAATTGTCATATACCTCTTTCCACATTTTCCCACGACGAATGTCTGTGGTTTCCGAAGCCCAGAAATATTTTAGTGCCGTGCTATTGGTGTAGAATGTATTAGCAGCACTAATTTTAAAATCACTCAGATTGTACACGTTCAAATTGAAGATGTGTTCAGAAGAGAAGATTAAGTCTCCATTGGCACAATCCGTGGCAGAGCCCAAACGGAACATCACGTTGCCATTGGGATCTTTGGCATCAATTACTTTTTGGGCATATTTCAATGCTTCATTTTTGTTCCCTAACCACAACTGTACGCGAGCTTTTAAGGCACAAACAGCATAATAATTCATACGCATTTGACGGTCACACAAGAAATTATCGTCTTGAGCCACTTCCAATGTACTTAACTCTTTGATAGAAGCTGTAAGAATTGGGTCATTCCCTTCCAAACATCTTTCGGCTTCATCTAAATCAGCCAATAATTTGGTAGTAAAATCGTTATAGGAGACTAAACGATTAGGGACAATAGAGACTGTAGTGACGTAAGGAAGAATGGTTCCTTCGGGCAAATTAGTCGGTATGGGACCGAATAGGCGCAATACATCGAAGTGACAAAAAGCCCGGATAGCCAATGCCTCTCCTTTGATAATTTCGAAGTTATTGCCCTCGAACATCTCTTTTCGAGCATCGATGTTATTTAATAGGCCATTGACATCAGCAATTACTTTGTATAGATTTCCATAGAAACTATTGATTTTAGTTTCCACAACACTCTGTTCGTAATTATAAGCTTTTAAATATTTGCCTAAATCGTCAGTATTAGTCCAATGTTGTGCTAACATTTCTATGCTTCCGTAAGTCAGATCTTCTCCATACAGGTTATTCGACTTCATGCGGATGTATGCGCCAATCAAAACATTTCGGAATCCTACTTCTTTTTCAAACATTTCAGCCTCTTCTTTTTCAGCTTGTGGAGCAACCTCCAACCAATCGTTACATGCAGTGATACAACACAGCAGCAACATTATGAGTATGTAATTTATCTGTTTCATAGTATCAAATTTAGAATCGCATGGATAATGAAAAGGAGAAACGGCGAGAAAATGGATAAGACAATCCTCTTTCCTGTTTAATGGTCGACCAATAGAACAAATCGCTCAGGTCTCCGCTTAATGTCAAGGTCTGTATGCCTAAATGTTTCTGTAACCAAGGATTATTCAAAAACTCGTAGCTAATGTACAGGTTTTGACCAATTAAAGTGCGTTCATCCTGTACAAAACGAGTGGTTGCATAAGTACTAGATTCGTTATTCAATCCTTTAAATAGGGTCTGGTCACCCGTTTTTTGCCAACGGTCAGTAAATACCCTTTCGTCTACATTGTATCGTTTGTCTGCATTTTCCACTTTGGAAGCTAAAGTGGAGTTATACAATTGCCCTCCCAAACGATAGGCAAACGATAAGTTGATAGAAAGGTCACGCCAACGGAACATGGTACTGAAATTCCCCCGGTATTTCGGTTCACTAACTCCACAATATACCCGATCATTTGCATCCCAAGTATAAGATATCTCACCATTTTGTTTTAAGAACATTTCGCGTCCGGTGCTGGGATCTATACCCATGGAACGAACTGCATAAATGCTATTTTGGGATTCTCCTTCCCGAAGCACTTTATTCGGTAGGATTCCTCCTTCCAGCAACCGTTTAGAGTATTCCGATTTAAGAACATCCGATAGTTTAACGATCTTATCTTGGTTGTGTACCAACGAACCGGTCAAAGTCCAGATTAATCTTCTTTCGGTGTCCCGAATCAAAAATCCGGTGGCTTTCAATTCATATCCACGATTCTCCACCTTACCAATATTTTCTACGTAAGAGGTAAATCCGTTAGACAACGGTAACTCCAAAGAAGAAAGCAAATTAGAGGTTTTTTCCAAATAAAAATCTGCGATGAAATTCAAACAGTTATTGAATGTATTGATTTCAATTCCTAAATTGTATTTGTCAGTTTTTTGCCATTCCAAATTAGGATTGCCCAACGCTTTTTGATAAGCTCCCATCCATTGATAGTAGCGGTCGTTTAAATAGTAAGAGTAAGTGGAGATGGCTTGGTAGGCACTGAAATTTTGAGAACCAGTCTGTCCGTAAGAAGTTCTTAATTTCAGACGATCGATAAAATCAACCGATTTCATGAATTTTTCGTTATGAATGTTCCAACCAATACCGGCAGAGTAGAATGGTGCAAATTTTTTGTCTTTTCCGAATTGAGAAGAGCCATCTGTTCTGTAAGCAAAATCTACATAATAACGGTCATCGAAAGAGTAGTTTAAGTTTCCAACGATACCCATCCGTCGAGTGATGTTTTCAGAACCTGTTGGTTTGCCATTCTCTTGGTATTGTAAAGCAGCGGAGAGGAAATCCAATGTTTCTTCTACAAATCCTTCTACTACGAAGTTGTAGTTTCTATATTTTTTCTGAGTCAGATCAACATTCAAACCGATATAGAGCAGGTGTTTGTCGGCAAATATTTTGGAGTAATTCAAGGTCAAGGCAAAATCGTAATCGTAAGTTTTACTGGTACCGTAATTGTAGTGTCCTTTTCTAAAAATTCCACTATCGGTTTTATATTGTTCTGATTCAAAATCAGTATGTTGTGCCGGTTTAAAATCGTCCGATTCAGAACTTTGGGTGGAAATCCCGGCTCTTCCGCGAGCAATAAATCCTTCAAATGGTCTCCATTCAATGGAGAAGTTGTCGGTGATGTTGGTATATTGCTGTTGCTTTAACAAATGTAAAGTAGCGTTATATAGAGGATTCCTAGGCAAACTGCTTAATCCTCCCCAATAGTCGGTGTCATTATCGAACAATTTGACGATTTTTCCATTGTCATCATATGGTTTCCAGTAAGGATTTAATTGTGTATAATCGGAAAATGAACCGTAAGGAGAATCGTTGGATTTAGTAAGACCGATGGTCAACGCATTCTGGAAGATTAATTTTTCATGGTGATAGGTCAAAGTGATTCCTGCATTGAAATTGTTGCGGTCAGAATCTTTCATAACTCCAGCTACGTTATTGTATTGAATGGAAGCAGAGTAACGGAAACTTTTGTCTCCACCTTCCAAACGGAGGTTATGGCGATGACCTACGCCCGTTCTTAACGGTTTGGATAGCCAATAGGTGTTCACTCCCCTTTCTACATCGGCCAAGATGGATGTATATTTGGTTTTTAACAAATAGTCTCTAGAAGGAGAATAACTTTCATAATATCCCGAAAGTTGTTCCAATTCCAACTTGTCTTTGGCATTCAACAAACGGTATTCTGTCAAATCGGGGACTTCGATATTGACACTTCCATTATAAGTCAATGCCAATTTCCCCATTTCAGGCTCTTTGGTGGTGATAACTACAACTCCATTAGCTCCCCGAGATCCGTAAATGGCAGTGGAGGTACCGTCTTTTAATAATGTGATACTAGCAACTTCATTGGCGTCCAAGTCCATCATCCGTTCCAAAGTGATTTCAAAACCATCCAATACGATGAGTGGAAGATTAATACTGGTTTTGCTATTGTCTTGCAACTCTTCCAAATTGGGCAGACTGGCTGCTCCACGAATTTGGATGTCCGGCAGATAATTTGGGTTAGATCCCATTTCATTGTTACTTAGTATATTGAAAGAAGGGTCAATATTGCCAATTGTGGTCAATAGGTTTTTATTACCAAATGTTTTCAACTCTTTTTCAGTGATAGTACTTACTGCTCCAGTATAAGATTCTTTATTTTTTTTAAAGATACCCGTCACGACAACATCTTCCAGCTCATTTTTTGCCAGCTTCAATACAACAACAATTTCTGAAATTTCCTTGTTATTATCAATAACAATTTCTTTAGATTCCATTCCAACCATTGAAAACAGTAATACATATTTTCCGACTGGTATCGAAAAGATGAATCTCCCATCAATATCTGTTGCGGTACCAATGGATGTTCCTTTAATTAGAACGGAAACCCCTGGCAGGGATTCACCTTTTTCATCTCTCACCGTACCCTTAACCAAATGCTTTTCTTTTTCGGTCACCGCTTTGATTTCCGGATTTTCTTCCCGATCCTTGATAACCACCACATCTTTCCAGAAACTCCAGGTCAGATCGGTACCTTCCAACACTTCTTC
The DNA here is from genome assembly GCF_000190535.1 of Odoribacter splanchnicus DSM 20712. GTDB lineage: Bacteria > Bacteroidota > Bacteroidia > Bacteroidales > Marinifilaceae > Odoribacter > Odoribacter splanchnicus. The sequence goes on along the minus strand of NC_015160.1, from coordinate 719,995 downwards.
CAAAGCTTTTTCCAACTCCAGGTCATGAATATTTACCTTCTTCGGGGTAACTTTTTTCAGTCTCTCCCCGTTATAAAAGAAACGCACCCCCGTTTGTCGTTTAAATTTTTTCAACACCTGATGCAATTCAGCATTTTCCATACTCAAGGAAACCCGTTTCTCTTGAGCCCGGGTGATTGCAAATGAAGAAAAATTCAAAACAACCAAAAAAATAAGACCCAATTTCATAATTCGTAATAACAAAGTAAAACTTATGGGGACACTTTGCCCACAGCCATCATTTTTTTTCATAGCTTTGTCTAAATTTTAGTGAATACTGAAGTTTATCCGAGAACATAGGTGTCAGCCGCCAAACCTTCACCTGTGTTCTCTCTTTATTCTATAATTATAGTTTTATCCTGAATATTAAAAACGACTTTCCCCCCCAATTCCATAAAATGAAGAAAATCATTGATATTTTCGTATCTTTCTATGTCTCCAGTAAAATGAAGATTTTTCATTTTTTCATTTTTATAGAAAACCGTAACATTATACCACTTGGATAATACTTGCATGATTTCTTCCAAAGTAGCGTCCTCGAAAATATACCTCCCATCCTTCCATCCGACATACATCTCAACATCTACTTCTTGAGGTGCGAGTTCTTCATAACCATTGTCTATCAACTGGTATCCCGGCAAAATAATCACAGCTTCATGTCGTTCCGATGCCTTGTAAACCACCTTACCTTCTACCAGAGTCGTTACCACCCGGGCTTCTCCCCGGTAATCTCTGATATTAAAGCCTGTACCTAATACCTGAACGTCACCCCTCGAAGTATGTACGGTAAAAGGATACTCCGGGTCTTTTTTTACGTCAAAATAAGCTTCTCCTTCCAAAAAAACTTCCCGCTGACTTTGCCCGAAAGCAACCGGATACTTCAGTTTGGAATCCGCATTCATCCATACTTTCGTTCCGTCGGATAAAACCAATCGATATTCTCCCCCGGCCGGAACTGTAAGTGTATTATAAACGACTTTTCCGGAATCGGCTTGTTTGCCCGAATAGGTAATTACTGTAGAATCCAGTTTTAAAAACATACCGTTTTCCTCACGTACATTCAGACCACGATTACCTACCTCCAACTCTTCTCCATTGGCCAGTGTGATCGTAGCCACGCTTTTCCCCGGATAAATAATTGGTTGTTTCAAAAGATGATCATGGGAGGTATTTTTATCATGAAATCTGACCATAAAACCGACAATCAATATCGCTGCCATTCCGGCAATTTTGTACCAGCCTCTTCTAGACATCCGTATTTTCGCTTTAGTCTGTTTCCGGACAGCTTTATTCAGAGTCTTACAAACCTGTTGTTTCATATCTTCTGCCCGAGTTATATTCACCAACATTTTTATTCTTTGAAAATCACGTACCCTTTCTCTGTAATAATCCTCGTGTTCAACCGAGCTTTGGAACCATTCGTCCAACGAGGCCTTCTCTCGGGAAGATGCAACACCGTTCAATACCCGCAGTATCCTTTCGTCAATATCAAAACCTATATCTTCCATAAATATCATTCAATACTTCGGTAAATTTTTACCGAAAAATTAAAAGTTAAACAATAGAACCGGCAAAAGTCGGTTCGAAAACATTAAAGAGGTCATTGATATGTTGTCAAAAACGAATGGTTAAGCATGAAGAAATGTGCTGAAAAAATGGGCTAACCTGCTGATAATAAAGGTGAAAAGTATTGCATAATTCGTTTATTTTTAGTAAATTAGAAGTTAACTACTCATCTAATTATGACTAAAGAAACACTCCTTATGCAATACCAATCCGAGTGCCTGTCGGCTCTCAAATCAGTCGTGAATATACACAAACCTTTTGAAAAAACGTTCATGGACACCATGAAATTATTCATGGCCATCCCGGATCGTATAAACTTCCTCCAATTGGGCAGGTATGGATGTTTTTCGGAACAGACCTACCGTAACCTTTTTGAGAATGAGACTTTCGACTGGTTTGCGTTCAACGCCTCTATCATCGGCAAGCATCTCACAGGCAAAAGAAAAGCCATCGCCATCGATCCTTCCTATATCCCCAAGTCCGGTCATAAGACACCTTGGATCGGTTACTTCCGGTCAGGCTGTGCCGGGGATTATAAGCGAGGATTGGAAATCATGGGCATCGGTGTCATTGACATCGACAACCATGAATGCATGACTTTAGGCTCCATTCAGACGCCGGACTGTAAGACCTTGGATAATATGGGCAAGAACCTGGTTGACTGGTATAGCAGCTATCTTATCAGTAGAAAAGACAAGCTACAGGGCATATCCGGAACGGTGGTTGCAGACGCATTCTTTTCCAAGGAAACTTTCATAACGCCTATGTGCGAGAACGATTTCCATGTCATCAGCCGCTTTAGGAACGACGTGGTCCTGTACTATCCGACATTGGAAAAGAAAACAGGAAAACGTGGGCATCCCAAGTGGTTTGACGGCAAAATCGACTTTGCCAATCTGGATTTGACCCGGTGCAAGGAATATGAGGTGAACAAGGGAAAACTATACGGATTGAGGGTATATGTAAAAGCCCTCAAAAGGTATGTTTCCTTGGCCGTCCGGTATCCGATGGACGGGAGGACAGACAAGTGGCAACTTTATTTCTCTACAGACGATTCCATGGATGGACGCGAAGTCCTGGATTATTACAGAACCAGGTTCCAATTGGAATTTTGCTTTAGAGATGGAAAGCAGCATGCTGGAATTACCAACTGTCAGTCAACTGACTTCAGAAAGTTGGATTTTCACTTCAATGCATCGCTTGCTGCTGTCAACTTGGCCAAAGCGGCATGTAAGAGGCTCGGAATAGCCTATTCCATATCCTCTTGCAAGTCTTTCATACACAATGCGTATATGCTTGAACGATTTATTTGCGTGTTCGGTATTCAGCCGGACACGACATTAATTGACAAAATTTTCAAAGAACTCATTTTATTTACTGCCAGAGCCGCTTAGGCTTGGCGATTTTTTAACAAACTATTGTCATTTAAAAGCATTTTTAAATTAAAAACAATAAATTTTAAAAATGGGTGGGTACTTTTAACACTTTTCTTGCTCTATTCTTATCATATTTATATCAGATAAATATATGTATTTGATTTTCAATATTTATAGAAAATAGTCAGAACCTGTCTGAAGCAAATTTATCGTAGAAATATAAATCTATTTTGAAAAAACAATATCTTTGTGAGTGTTCAGTACAGGTGAAAACATATAATAGCAATATAAATACAACCGATAATGGAATTGATGCATGCATTTCAGAAATATGGTGGTTTACTGTGTAATTATGCCTACTCTTATCTGAACAACCGAGAGGAGGCGGAAGATGTGGTACAGGAGGTCTTCCTGCAGCTACTGGAAACAGAGAAAGTCTTTCCGTTTAACGATATTGCCATCAAATCCTACCTGTTAAAGTCGGTCCGAAATAGCTGCTTAAACATTTTAAAAAAGAAAAAACATTTTTTATTTACAGCAGATCTCACTAATTATCAAGTGATAGATGAAGAATTTGCAAGTGTAGACGAGGATCTCATTCACAACCTGCAAAAAGAAATTTTCATATTGGCTCCACAAACACAAAAAATTATAGTCGGCATTTTTTATCGCAAACTGACATATAAAGAAATTGCCGATGAATTAAATATCTCCATTAATACGGTGAAATCCCTGTTGGAATCTGTCATAAAGAAACTGCGTAAAAATTTAAATCATAATATGAAGATTATCCTTTTGTTCTGGTATAAAAAAATGTAATCGATAACTTTGCAGTGTCGAAAAATGGCAAAGTAAATTAGGGATATTCAGTAAATAGTATAAAATTAGCCAACTAATTCATACACAAAATGTTGCGAATTAGTTGGCTTTTTTGTATCTTTAGGTATTCCCCCGCAAATAAGGTTTGGAATCCAAAACGGGGGAAATTCCCCAACAAAGATATGGCTAAGATACAAAATATTTCGGAAATTCACCCTACTTTGGGCTTTACAGAATTTGATATTATAGAAAAATATCGCAAGAGTTTTCATGAGAGTGAGCTTGGCAGGCTTCATTCGGTGTTTCCGTTTGAGCGTATGGCAAAGACCATGGGCCTGTCGGAACAGCGACTGGGACGCAGGAACATCTTCAGTCCTTCGGCGAAGATCGCCCTTATGGTCCTGAAGGCGTACACCGGATTCTCTGACAGGCAGCTGGTGGAACATCTTAACGGGAACATACACTACCAGATGTTCTGCGGGATTATGATAAATCCGTCCTTTCCCATAACCAACTACAAGATAGTCAGTGCCATCCGCAATGAGATAGCGTCCCGTCTTGATGTTGATTCCCTCCAGGAAGTGCTGGCTTCACACTGGAAACCCTATCTTGACAGCCTTCACGTCTGTATGACCGATGCCACATGCTATGAGAGCCATATGCGTTTTCCTACGGATATGAAACTCCTTTGGGAAAGTCTGGAATGGCTCTACAGGCAAATCTGCCTTCATTGCAGAGATTTGGGTATAAGGCGTCCGCGCAACAAGTATGCGGATGTGGCGAAGTCCTACCTGTCCTACTGCAAGAAGAGAAAGAGGAAGGCTTCAAGGACAAGGATGCTCAAGCGTCGTATGATCAGACTCCTTGAAAAGCTCCTCATACAGAGGGATGAAATCCATAGAGAACATGGAACCTCACTCCGATATACCCAGGATTACCAGAAGCGTCTTTCCATCATCAGAAAGGTTCTTGTACAGGAAAAGGAGTTGTTTGAAGGCAGGAAGGTCAGGGACCGCATCGTCAGCATTGACCGTCATTATGTACGTCCCATTGTAAGAGGCAAGGAAACAAAGTCCGTCGAGTTCGGTGCGAAGGTCAACAACATACAGATAGACGGCATATCGTTCATCGAACACCTCTCGTTCAAGGCTTTCAACGAAGGTATACGCCTGAAGGACCGTATCCGCATGCAGCAGAAGCTCATGAATGTGAGGGTAAGATGCGTGGCTGCCGATTCCATATATGCCAATAATGCCAACAGAAAGTTCTGTACAAAATATGGAATATCCACATCCTTTGTACGCAAGGGAAGGGCGGCCAGGGATGAATCCTTGAGAAAGGTTCTCAGAAGTGAACTCTCCAAAGAAAGGGCCACCCGACTTGAAGGCAGCTTCGGCACACAGAAGCAGCATTACTCACTCTCAAGGATAAAGGCACGGAACAGGAAGACGGAAATCCTATGGATTTTCTTTGGAATACATACGGCAAATGCCATACTGATGATAGATAAAATCAGGAACCGGGCGGATAAAGCGGCATGACATAAATTTACCGACAGAACCAGAAGGGGGCATCAGACCTCTTCCGAAGCGTCGTGTCTAACAAGATAGGATTATGTGAAAAAACACAGAAAAAGGGCAATAATAATGGCATATAAAGTGATTATACTCTATCAACTTTATATGCCATCTTACTTTTTAGGGACATTTACTGAATATCCCTAATTATACAAAAATACAGTCATCAGCCACTCCGCATCAGCGTATACACCCTCCACGGGCGATTCAAATTTAATTGAAATTTTTCGTATTCCAAAAATCTGTATTCAAGCATAGAGACTACAAATTCTGATTTACATGGATAATACACGACAGCCGTATATACTACAAAACGGCATTGGAGCTATACCGCCAGGAACACCGCGATGCCGACAGCCAAAGAGAAAGAGTCCGTTTATCCGGCACCAAACGTTATCTGAAAGCGACTGCCGCGAAGTATGTCGAAGCCATCGGACACTTGAAAACAAGCAGACGTCCAACGGCGGAAGGGACGAAAAAGTTTGGCCGGAACCCCGAAACATTCAGGGAGTACCTGTATGAACACAAGCCGGAACTCGCTGCCTCACTCGGTATGACGCGACTTGCGAGCGGCAAGCAGGTATTGGCCCGGTGCGCGGAGAAATATGACGAAGCGGTGCACCTGTATGCAACCACGACCGAACCGCTGAAATCCATCGCTCTGAAGTTAGGCCTGCAATACAACAGCGTAGGCGGCTTTGTACGCCGCAACCGTCCCGATGGGCGAGCATAAAAGGAATGCCGCGCAGCTGTTGTGCATCAGCAAATCTACGCAGTATAACAAATTAAAGGCATAGGGTATAAATTAATAATGTGTTAGTTATCGATCAACTAACACATTATCGATCAGTGAATTTCAAAAAAGGGAATCCTTTTCAAGAAACCGTTTTTTATTTCAGAGCTTCGTTTACCTGTTTCATCAGATCTTTTACATCCTGATTTGCCGGATCTAAAGATTGAGCTTGTACCAGATAATCCTTTGCTTTTTTGAAGTCGTTCACCGCTTTAGCTTTCTCAGCATCATATTTTGCTTTATCGCTATTCGCTATCGGAGTTGCTGCCTGCAAAATCTTTGCTCCATTGTTAAAGTATAAACTAGCTAAGCTGGCCAGTCCCTGGGTTTTAAAACTCTTGGTTGTCAAATTCACCACTTTAGTATAATTTTCAGCAGCCTTCGCTTCATCACCTGCTTTTTGGAATGTCTGTCCTTCCTTCATATAATAAGCAGCATACATGGTTTCCAACTTCATATTTCCCGGAAATGCTTTCATTCCATCCTGCAAAGTGGTCAACATTTCTGCAGTTTTATTCTGGCTTTTTTGTGCCTGTGCTTTTCCCAGATAAGAAGACGCACCTTTGTAGTTATTTTTGATAGACATATCAAAATATTTCTCAGCAGCTGCGTAATTCTTTATTTTAGTAGCACAGTAAGCCGTATTATAGACAGTTGCATTATCTTTATTGTTTACAATTTTCAGATAAGCTTCATATTGCTTGAAAGCCTCTGGATAATTTTTAGCTTTAACAGCTGCATTACCGGCATTTTTTTCTGTAGCCCCCGGATCCTGAGCAAAAACACTTACCGTCAATAAAACACTTAAAATTAAAAATGCAATTCTTTTCATAGTTCAGAATAATATTTAATAGTTATCATTTTTATAATAGTTACAGCCCCTAAGGTAAAAATGTCTCTCTAAAATTCAAAATCATTTTCAGATTTTTTACAAATGAGCTATTATTTTCACATGCAGGGGTTACTTTTCTATTCATTCATAGAGCAAGGATAAAATTTTTTTCAATCCTTCTTCGTCTTCCTGATCGAAGGCATCAAGCTTATCACTATCTATGTCCAGACAAGCAAAAACCTTTCCTTCGGGATCACGAATAGGGATGACAATTTCACTTTTAGACATGGAATTGCAAGCAATATGACCGGGAAAGTCTTCAACATTCCCGACTATAACGGTCTTTTCAGAAGAAACAGCAGCCCAGCATACTCCGGTATGATGCCGTAATTTCTGGCAGGCCACAGGCCCCTGATAAGAACGGACGATCAGTTCGTCATCGATCAACGCATATACTCCGGTCCAAAAAAATGTCTGCATTTTATGGTGCAAAACAGCTTCCATGGTCGCTAATCGTGCCCAAATATCTTCAGTGGTATGAATATAACCTTTAATTTGCTCATACAGCCGGTCATATTTGGCTAGTTTAGCACTTTTACCTGTATCGTTCATTAGGCCTCTTTTGTTAAACGTTCCAAAATATCCACCAAATGTTTCCACCATTTCCCGACTGTTTCGATATCTACTTTCTCATCCGGGGAATGCACACCACGTAAGGTCGGGCCGAAGGAAATCATATCCATTCCGGGATATTTCTCCAAAAACAGTCCACATTCCAATCCTGCATGGATAGATCTGACTACAGGTTCATAACCGAACAGTTGTTTATAAGATTCCACTGCAATTTTCAAAATAGCGGATTCCGGATTAGGTGCCCACCCCGGATATCCTTCTCCATGCTCCACTTCAGCACCGATCAAACGGAATACTGCAGCCACCATATGAGCAATATTCATCTTCTCCGAGTCGACATCACTTCTCTGGGAAGTAGTAATCAAGATCGTATCGTTTTCGATAAATTTCACTGCTGCGAGGTTAGTAGAAGTTTCTACCATTCCAGGCATCCGATAACTCATCGTGAATACACCATGAGGACAAGCATACAAGGCATTCAATAATTTATTGGTAAATTCCTGAGTCAATACCTCTCCAGGTAAATCGACAGATTCCAGTTCCAACTGTAGTCCCGGTTCTGTTATTTTCCAAACCTCCTCCATCTCAGCTGCATACATATTGAAGTCAACCCGGATATTTTCTTTCAGGACTTCATCGAAAACGATCACCGCATTAGCTTCCCGGGCTATGGCATTTCTCAGGTTTCCTCCTTCCAAAGATGCAACCAACAGACCATACCGCTCATTCAAATCCCACAGAAAGCGATTCAATATCTTGATCGCATTTCCTCTCCCTTTATTAATATCATCACCGGAATGTCCGCCCTGCAATCCTTTCACTTTAACCTGAACAGCAAATTTATGGGCAGGTAAAACCATTTTTCGGTAAGGCAAGCGAATAACGGTATCGATTCCACCGGCACATCCGATAAAAATTTCCCCTTCATCTTCCGAATCCAGATTCAATAATATCTTGCCCTGAAAAAATCCAGGCTGTAAAGCAAAAGCCCCGGTCAATCCGGTTTCTTCGTCAACGGTAAACAGACATTCCAAAGGTCCGTGCTGAATATTTTCATCTGTCAAAACAGCCAATGCAGCAGCTATTCCAATACCATCGTCCGCTCCCAGTGTCGTACCTTTGGCTTTTACCCATTCACCGTCTATATAAGGTTTTATCGGATCTTTATCGAAGTCATGAACGGTATCTGCATTTTTCTCACAAACCATATCCATATGTGCTTGTAAAACCACACCCGGGGTTTGTTCTTTTCCCGGAGTAGCCGGCTTCGTAATCAATACATTACCTGCTTCATCCTGACGAGCTTCCAGCTGATGTTTCTTAGCAAATTCCATCAACCAGGCAGCTATTTTTTCTTCTTTTTTAGATGGGCGGGGAATTTTACAGATCTCTTCGAAATAACTCCACACCAATTCGGGTTGTAATCCTTTAAAAATTTCCATTTTATTTGTTTTTCATGGTTTATTTAACAACAACGGATATGACGTTAGCCCATCATATCCGTTAATTTCTTCAACACCCAAACACAAGATTTAATTTCCTGCGGAGCAATGGTAAAAGTCAGGTCAGCATGTACCTGCTCTTCGATATTGGTCAAAACCTTTTTGGCCTCTATGCCTTTTTCGGTCAGGACCACAAAATTATTCCGCTTATCTTCCTGACACATTTTCCGCTGCACAAACCCACGTTTCGTCAGGGTATTCAATAGTTTCGTCACATTGTATTTATCTTTCTGAAGCCTCTTGGAAATAGTTTGCTGATTCACGTGATCTTCCGCCCAGAGCACCTGTAATAATTCATATTGTTCCCTGCTCAAATCGAATCCGGCTTTCAAAAACTCACGATTTAAAGTTTTGGTATATCCCCGCTCAGCTTTACTGAGATAAGAGACTAATTCTCTGACATCATCCATAGTTTATGTTGCGTTTTATACTATACGCAAACATAAGCATTCTTTTTATATTTCACACCAAATCGGCCCGTTTTTTATCAACATATTTATTTCAGACAGGCTCCATTTTCATAATAATTCTCAGGAGTCAGGTAACGAAAATATACATCCGAATTCTGATATCCGGCGGCCATCAGACATTCATAAATGACTTTCGCAACTTCGTGTTGTACCTCCGGAGGCCGTTCAAAATAATCTACTTCTACATAAGGCCAATCATTACCGCTCTTAATGGTTACATCTTCGACCACGCTGGAATGAATCAGCTCGAACACGATATGTTCACGCGGGCATCCGATCGTCTCTTGTAGCCGGTCTGCCATCCGACGACTCACACCTGCCATCCGGGAAGCTTCTACAAAATGAAATTTAAAAAAAGGCATAACAATAAAAGTTTTTAGTAGAATATGAATATTTAAATACCGCTGTTTTTTAGTTGTTCGAAAAACCAGGGAATCGTTTCTTTTACCTTTCTCACCACTTCTGCCAGCGGCAAATCCATCTGTCCTCCGGCAGCATTCAAATGACCTCCCCCATTGAAAAAAGCCTTAGCCCATTCATTGACCGGCACATTTCCCTTAGAACGAAAAGATAATTTTACCCTTTCCCTGCGTTCCGTGATTTGTACCGATACACAGACATTGTGAACAGAGAGCGGAATATTGACCAACCCTTCCAAGTCTCCGTCTTTGTAATTATAGCGGTCTAATTCTTCCCGGGTAATCGGCATAATAGCCACCGGATATTGTTCATTCACCTCCAGTTTATTGAGTAAAACATTTCCAATCAGACGCAGACGGGATAAATTGTTCATTTGATAAATCCGTTCATGGATATAAGCTTTATCCAATCCCGCTTCCAACAGGTCTGCGATAATCCGATAGGTCTGCGGATGAGAAGAATTATGACTCAATCCTCCCGTATCGGTATTAATGCCGGTGTACAAAGCGCCGGCGATATCCGGAGTAACGATCTCCTTTCCCCAAATCTGTGACATGACGATATAGAGTAGTTCACAAGTCGAAGAAACCTGAGTATCGGAGATTACGTATTGTTGCGGATCGGGATCCGGATGATGGTCGATGATTACACGCCCGGCAGGAGAAGCCACCACCCAATTTTCAAGGTCACCTTCCCGGGCAACCGTATTGTGATCGAGCATAAAAATAAGGTCGGCATCGGCAAGTAAGCGTTTACATTCTTCCGGTTTTTCCTGAAAAGAAATAGCCGAAGAGATATTTTTCAAAAAACGGAGATATTCCGGAATAAAATCACAGGTCAGGATATGCCATTCTATTCCCACTTGCTGCAACACTTCAGACAAAGCCGAACAAGAGCCTGCCGCATCACCATCTGCCGAAATATGAGGAATAATCACCGTTTTTAAAGTCCCCTGCCCTAATCGTTCTTTTAATCTCCTTATTTCATCCGCATTATTTTTCATAAACCAATTGTTTTTATTTTCCTATTATACAGGAATCTACCTTTATCTCTAAAAAAATAAGCTGCCCCCAAGGACAACTTACCAGCCAGTTATTCCCACGTGATAATTTACGATCTCACGGCTTCAAAGGTAATAAAACTAAATCTATTTTTAAAATAGAATAACTCACGAGGCATAGCTCCTACCTCCGTGAGTTATAAAAAACAGTCATTAGGACTGGTTTATAGATTATTCCCACTCGATTGTTGCAGGTGGTTTTGAACTGATGTCATAAACAACACGGTTGATCCCCCGGACATTATTTATAATCCGATTGGAAACCCGGGCCAGAAATTCATAAGGCAAGTGACACCAATCGGCGGTCATGCCATCTGTCGATTCAACTGCCCGAAGCGCAACCACACTTTCATAAGTCCGCTCATCTCCCATCACACCGACACTCTGTACCGGTAGCAGCATCACTCCGGCCTGCCAGACTTTATTATACAATCCTTCTTCCTGAAGCATAGAAATAAAAATGTGATCGGCTTCTTGCAAAAGTCTTACTTTTTCGGGAGTGATCTCGCCTAAGATCCGGATAGCCAAGCCCGGACCTGGGAAAGGATGACGTTGCAGGAATTTATCCGGCAAACCAAGACTTTTTCCTACCCGGCGAACTTCATCTTTAAATAACAAACGGAGAGGTTCTACCAGTTTTAATTTCATATAATCGGGCAAACCTCCTACGTTGTGATGGGATTTAATAGTCTGTGAAGGTCCGTTTACCGAAAGCGATTCAATCACATCGGGATAGATCGTACCTTGTCCCAGCCATTTGGCATCTTCTATTTTAGAAGCTTCCTGATCGAAAACATCGATAAAAGTACTTCCGATAATTTTCCGTTTCTTTTCAGGTTCGGTGACACCTGCCAGACGTCCTAAAAACAAATCTCCGGATTCCGCTCCGACCACATTCAGTCCTAACTCTTTATAATTCTCCAGAACCGTTTTATATTCGTCTTTTCTCAGCAAACCATTATCAACAAAGATACAGGTCAGATTTTTACCAACAGCCCGATGCAATAACATAGCTGCTACAGTAGAATCTACCCCACCGGATAATCCCAGAATCACCCGGTCGTCTCCCAATTTCTGTTTTAATTCAGCCACTGTCGTCTCTACAAAAGAATCGGGGGTCCAGTTCTGTGAACATCCGCAGATACCCACCACAAAGTTGCGAAGCAGACAAGTTCCCTCGGTACTATGATATACTTCAGGATGGAACTGAATACCGTAAGTAATCTCGTTCTCTACCTTAAAAGCGGCATTTTTCACATCTTTGGTACTGGCAATCACCTGACAGCCTGCCGGTAATTTTTCTATCGTATCTCCATGTGACATCCATACCTGTGAATTATCGCCGATACCTTTAAACAGCTTACTTGTTTTATCGACGAAAGCTAAATTCGCCCTGCCATATTCACGTTTGTTAGAAGCCTTTACCTCTCCTCCGAAATGATGAGCCAAATACTGAGCGCCAAAACACACTCCCAATAAAGGCAACTGACCTTTTATCGCCGTCAGATCCGGCTGAGGAGCTTTATCATCCCTGACGGAAAAAGGACTTCCGGAAAGAATAACTCCTTTTACAGAGGAGTCGAGAGCCGGATAATGATTGTAAGGATAAATCTCACAATATACATTCAATTCCCGGACTCTTCTCGCAATCAACTGGGTGTACTGCGATCCGAAGTCCAATATCAAAATTTTTTCCTGCATCTTATTTGTTTTGATTTGAGGTGCAAAGATAAAAATTAAAGGTAAAAGGTAAAAAATATCTTTTCATAAATTTCAGGTTTAGAACTATTATTTAAACTGATAAGAATACTCTCAAATAAACAATTTCTTTTATATTTTTGGCCAATGAAAACCCCACCTCGGGATTTTCGTACAAATCGGTAATTAGAAACTATTATTTATGGATACAACACCTCGATATCGGTTAGGATTGGTGCTCAGCGGCGGTGGAGCCCGGGGCTTCGCCCACATCGGAGTCGTACAAGCCATGTATGAAGCAGGCCTCCGTCCCGATATCATCTCGGGCACCAGTGCCGGCTCGATTGTCGGAGCCATGATTGCCGCCGGTCATACCCCCGAAGAATGTTTGAATTTTTTCCTGGGGAAAAAAATTTTGCATTTTGCCCGTCCCACCATGTCGAAGAAAGGGATCATGATTATGAACGGTATGGAAGAACGGCTGGCAGAATTTCTGCATGTCAAGACTTTTGAAGAACTGAAAATTCCCCTGGTTATTACAGCCAGTGACATTAACGGAGCTGTACCCGTCCATTTTGAAAAGGGAGAACTTCTCCCCTGCATTATTGCTTCCTGCTCTATCCCGGTAGTCTTTACTCCCCGGGAAATCGATCATGTCGATTATGTCGACGGAGGAGTCTTTATGAATCTTCCCGTACGTCCCATACGCAAGCGTTGCGAGAAAATTATAGCCGTCGAAATCAATTCGATAGATACTTCGGAAAAAATCACCAACATGATCGGTATGGCTATCCGTTCTTTTCATCTGGGTCTGGACCGGAATACCGATATCGACCGGAATATGTGCGATGTATTCATATCCCCCCAAAATATGACCAAATACAGCATGTTCGATCTGGAACACATCAGAGAGATCTATGAAGAGGGATATCTCACAGCCAAACGTATTCTAAAAAATTCGATCTTACAGACCCGGCATCAGGTTTTGGCCTGATCGTCCGGTCAGCTTATCCTTTCAGCCTTCCGTCAACGGACATCTGAGCTCTTTCAATTTCCGGTAGACATAAATAAAGGCTGGAATCAGAAAGAGATCGGCTGCCAGCCAGGCTGTCGGATCGCCGAAACAAACTGCAATATAACCGTATACCGGTACGGCATATATGCTGACCAGGGTACGGGCTATCATTTCGGAAACTCCGGAAAGCATAGCCAGATTTGTATACCCTGCCCCCTGAATGGTGTAACGCAGGATACAAAGCAATCCCAGGAAAGGAAAGAAATAGGCAGATACGTGCAAAAACAACTCCGTATTTTTCAATATTTCCAGTTCGGTAGTATCTACAAAAAGTAAAGCCAATGTCCTCGCCCCGACCATTAAAACGACAAAGGTCAGTAAGGCGTAAATCAGCATCATCACCCCACTGGCTTTGATCCCTTGCCAGATACGTTTCGGCTTACCTGCTCCGTAATTTTGTCCGCAATAAGTCGCCATAGCGATTCCCAAACTTTCAAAAGGACAGATAAAAAACATTTTGATCCGCATAGCAGAGGTAAAAGCAGCCACACAAGCCGTTCCCAAGGCATTATTTGCACTTTGAAGCATAATACTACCGATCGCAGTGATCGAAAACTGTAATCCCATCGGTACGCCGATATTTAATAAAGTCCTTGCCAGATGCAACTGAAATTTATGCTCTTTGGCTTCCCCTTTCAGTATCTGAAAATGCCTGTACATGTATACATAACACAATAAGGCAGAAATTCCCTGAGAAAAAACAGTAGCGATCGCCGCTCCCAAAACTCCCCATTTCAATACCAGAATACAGAAAAGGTCCAGGATAATATTGAGTATAGTCGAAAAGAGCAGAAACCAAAACGGTGTCTTACTATCTCCCAATGCACGGATAATGCTGGATAGAAGATTGTACAGAAACGTACAGGGTACTCCGATAAAAGTCACCAGCAAGTAGGCATACGCACCCTCGAAGATATTCTCCGGTGTACGCATAATCCTCAAGATATCTGCACAATAGATACTGGTAATCAAAGCAATCATAACAGACATCACCAACGAAAGCTGCAAACTCACAGCCACATAACGCCGCATCATGACATAATCACGGGCACCGAACTTCTGGGCCACCGGAATACCGAAACCACAACTACACCCATTACAGAAACCCAAAATCAGGAAAATCACGGAACTACTGGCTCCGACAGCAGCCAACGCATTTATTCCCAAGAATTTTCCGACAATAGCAGCATCTACCAACGAATAAGTCTGTTGAAGCAAATTGCCCAAAAGCAAGGGCATCGTAAAATTGAAAATAAGTGGCAGCGCGGGCCCTGCTGTCATCTCTCTGGAAGTTGCCATAACTTAATTTCAAATCAAATCATTGTATTTTTTCACCCATTTTCTCAACGAGCGCCGCATTTCCTGCCAGTATAGAAATACCCCGGTTTTCCCTGAATCTGCGGACGATGCCTCCGGCTTCCTGTACAATCAAGGCTCCGGCACACATATCCCAGGGCTGTAATGCCAATTCCCAATATCCGTCCAACCAACCGGCAGCGACGCAGCATAAATCATAAGCAGCCGAGCCCATTCGTCTTATCCCCCGGATGGAAGGCAGGATTGCAGCCAGATTTGCAGCATTATTATCCGGATTTACATCTTTATCGTAAGGAAATCCTGTTCCCAAAACAGAATGAGCCAAATCCTGTTTTTCAGCAACACGGATCACTTTTCCATTGTACCGGGCTCCTCTGTCCCTGATTGCCGTATACAACTCGCCGAGATACGGCGCATAAACAACCCCCAGAATGGTTTCTTCCCGGTATTGCAACCCGATAGATACTGTAAATACAGGTAATCCCTGGCTATAATTATTCGTACCGTCCAAAGGATCGATCACCCACCGATACTCGGCAGTACCGGCATGAGCACCGCTTTCTTCGCCAAGGACTGCATGCCCGGGATAGTGCTTCTGAATCTTATCCAACAGAAAAGCTTCACTTTCTTTATCGGCTCTTGTTACCACATCGTACACATTCGATTTGGTTTGTATACCCAAATCATTTCCCCTGAAATAGGAAAGCTGTATCTTTCCAACTTCTTTCGCCCAGGCTACCGCATATTCCAATGCCTGATTTAAATCAATACTCATTTTAATTACTTCCCATTAAAAACAAAAAATCCTTTAACACCGTTCTATTTCTTTCAGCGCTTTCACCAATTGATCCGGACAGGAAGTACGTTTACTTCCACATTGTATACCTTCCAATCTTTCTATTACCTCCTCTACTTTCATTCCCCTTACCAACATCGAAATTCCTTGCAGATTTCCGCTGCATCCTCCTTCGAAACAAACTTCCCGGATCACCCCATCCTCCACGGTCAAATCAATAGCTACCGAACAAACGAGCGACGATGGTATAAAATGAATCGATTTTTTCATCGTTTAAATTATTTATATTTCCAAGCTTTTCCACAACTACGGCACTTCCAGGCCGGCCGGAATAAGGGAGAAACCTTCTTCAAGGACTTTCAGAGCTTCCTGCCAACATTCATGCCGGACGAGCAGCTTTACTCCACCGATTGCCTGTGCATGGATCCCCGTCCGGACCGTCAATTCATCCTGCATCCGGGTTTCGATCCCGGCAGATTCTAAAAAAGCCTTAGCCATATAGGCTTCCTGCGGATTTATAAAGGTTTGTACGATCACCCAACTGTCCATTGTATAGAAAGTTTGTCAGTTAAAAATCAATTCTTTTATTCGAATTTTTCCGGAACTTTCCAGGTTCATCCCTACTGATCTCTCAAGCAATCGGCACATCGATCCACTTTCCTCCCTGCAATTGTCTAACGGTATGGAATCCAGCTTCTTTCAGCGCCTGTAAAGCCTCCGCCCGCCCGGCATTGATCAAATCCGGACGGTGGGCATCAGAATTAACCAGTACCGGTATCCCCAAAGCACGAATAAAGGCAAAATGCCGGATATCCGGAAAAAAACACCCTTTACGTAAAAAAGCTTTAGTATTGATTTCCATCATGATACCTCTTTCAGCAATCAGCGTAAAGTATTCCTTCAACATATCGGTAAACCAGCCCTGCCGGAATAGATCCGGTTGACAAATCCCGGCATTATAAGAAATCTTATCGGCATGTCCGACAAAATCAAAACCTCCCGCTTCCACCATACGCATGGCTGCAACAAAATAGCGGGTGACCATCTCCTGCAAATTCCCACGAAAATGCTTTTCCAATAAATACCGGAAATTTTCAGGATCGGTATCTGTATCGATAATTTCCTCTTCGTCAGTATACACCAAATGGACTGATCCGATCCGGTAATCCAACGGTAAAGCCTGAAAATAGGAATTAGCCGGATTCTGAATTTCATTCAGATAGTCTATTTCCAAACCGGCATAGATCTCGATTTCTCCTGCATATCTCTGTTTCAACCGCCCAATTTCCTGTAAATAATCGGGCACCCGCTCTTGCGATAAAGTCCAGCACGTCTCGAAAGGAAGCGGAGCATGTGAAGATATACCGTAAGAAGTAAAGCCGGCAGCGATAGCCGACTTCACAAAATCTTCCATAGGAGCTTTTCCGTCACAAAAAGAACAATGACTATGATAATTGGTCAGATTCATACCCCATTTCCCGATCACATTCTTTCCGGCATCTCAATGCCTAACATTCCCATGGCATTTTTAATCGCCTCACCACATTGTTTAGCCAGCAACAAACGGAAATTTCTCAAAGCTTCATTTTCTTCTTTCAGAATAGAAAAATCATGGTAAAACTGATTGAATTCTTTAGCCAGGTCATAAGCGTAATTAGCCAATAATGCCGGACTATAGGTTGTCCCTGCTTCTTTCACCACGTCAGGCAATTTAGCCACCAATTTAATCAGATTCTGTTCTTTTTCCGAGAGCTGAATATGTGTATCCGCCGACAAAGGTGATGCCCCTGCGTCTGCGGCCTTACGTAATACCGACTGAATACGCGCATAAGTATATTGTATAAAAGGACCGGTATTTCCGTTAAAATCGATCGATTCTTTCGGGTTGAACATCATGGTCTTTTTGGGGTCTACTTTCAGAATAAAATATTTCAACGCCCCCAAAGCCACTTTCCGGTATACCTCTTCGGCCTCAGCTTCGGAATAGCCGTCCAATTTTCCTAATTCCTGAGAAGTTTCTCTGGCTGTATCGATCATTTCAGCCATCAGATCATCGGCATCGACAACCGTACCTTCACGGGATTTCATCTTTCCCTCAGGTAATTCAACCATTCCGTAAGACAAATGCTTAATTTTATCCGCCCAGGGGAAACCCAATTTACCACAAATCAATGAAAGTACCTGGAAATGATAATTCTGTTCATTTCCGACGACATAGATCATTTCATCCATATCGAATTCATTGAAGCGTTCGTAGGCCGTACCTATATCCTGAGTCATATAAACCGAAGTACCGTCGTCCCGTAACAGTAATTTATGATCCAGCCCGTCTCCGGTCAAGTCGGCCCAGACACTACCGGTTTCTTTCCGGTAGAGTACACCGTCAGCTAAACCTTTCAGGACAATGTCACGGCCTTTTTTATACGTTTGTGATTCGAAATATACTTTATCGAAACCCACCCCCATCAAGCGATAGGTTTCGTCGAAACCTTTCAACACCCAATCGTTCATAGTACGCCACAAACTCACGGTCTCTTCATCACCGGCTTCCCATTTACGCAGCATTTCCTGCGCTTCCAGCAAGATCGGAGCTTTTTTCTTGGCCTCTTCTTCTTCCATTCCCTCCTTTTCCATCAAAGCTTTTATTTCAGCTTTATATTCCTTATCGAAACGAACATAGTAGTCGCCGACAAAATGGTCGCCCTTCGTACCTGTAGACTCGGGAGTAGCACCATTAGCGAACTTTTTCCAGGCAATCATACTCTTACAAATATGTATTCCCCGGTCATTCACCAAATTTACCATCCTCACTTCATGTCCATTGGCTTTTTGTATCTCGGATACCGACCAACCCAACAGGTTGTTACGGATATGACCGAGATGTAAAGGTTTGTTCGTATTAGGCGAAGAATACTCGATCATGTAAGAATGCCCGCTATTTTCATGCACATATCCATACTTCGGGTCCTGAGCCACTTCGTTCAATACACCTACCCAATAAGCCGCTGAAATCTCGATATTCAAGAATCCTTTCACCACATTGTAGTCTTTAATCTCTTCAATGTGTTGTTTCAGGTAGCCCCCCAATTCTTTCCCCGTCTCTTCCGGAGATTTCTTCGAAAAACGCGTAAATGGAAAAACAACTACAGTCAAATCTCCCGCAAACTCTTTCCGGGTAGCTTGTAACTGCACTTTATCCTTATCCACATCAGCGTCATAGCACTGCTTCACAGCTTCTATCACCTTGGTGGTCAACAAACTTTCTATGCTCATAGTATTCTGACGATTAATTTTTCACAGGTTACAAAAATACAATTATTTAGCGAAACATTAAAAATGAAAGTGGAATAAAGCCTTTTACGGTTGTAATTTTTGTAAAAAAATATAAATATGATAACTTTGGAGCGTAATTTGATATGTCCCAAGGATTCAGTATACTTCAAAATACCAATAAATGAAACTCTAAAAGAAGAAAAATAAAAAATCTCTATAGTGGGTGATAAATAAAAAATCAATTAATTATGGAAAATTCTTTATCTACAATGTCTTTGGACACATTGGTCAATAAACTTATTGATCTCAGTGTTTCATTCGGTTCCAAGTTGCTGGTGGCACTTCTGGTGTTCTTCATCGGTCGTTGGATTGTAAAAAAATTAAATCGTTTAGTTATAAACATACTTACGAAACGGCATGTCGAAGCTTCATTGGCCACTTTTACCAAGAGTTTGGTGAGTATCACCCTGAATTTCACTTTAGTGATTATCATTATCAGTGTTTTAGGTATCGAGACAAGCTCATTCATCGCTTTATTTGCTTCTGCCGGTGTCGCTGTCGGTATGGCATTGAGCGGTACACTGCAAAATTTTGCCGGTGGAGTGATGATACTGCTTTTCAAACCGTTTAAAGTGGGAGATTATATCGAAGCACAAGGTCAGTCGGGAACAGTGAAAGAGATCCAGATTTTCAATACCATCATTACGACTACCGATAACAAGGTGATCATCATTCCTAACGGAGGCTTATCTACCGGAATTATGATGAACTACTCGAAAGAATCGCAACGGCGGGTCGACTGGGTATTCGGAATCGGCTACGGTGATAGCTACGAACATGCAAAAGCTGTCATTGCCCGGCTTTTAGATAATGATCCCAGAGTATTGAAAGATCCCAATTATTTTATCGCTTTAACCGCTCTTAACTCCAGTTCTGTCGACATTGTCGTTCGGGCCTGGGTAAAAGCAGAAAATTATTGGGGTGTCTTTTTCGATATGAACGAAAAAGTATACAAGACCTTTGCAGAGGAAAACCTCAATATTCCTTTCCCGCAAATGGATGTACACCTCTATAACGAAAAATAATCTTTTTACTGTCGGCAGGACTAGATCATGATCCTGCCGACAGTAAAAAATCCCCCTTAAAACATTACCAGCCTTTTTTCGTTTAAATAACTATAATTTAAAACTTATAGTTATGGAAACGACAGAAACTTACTCTTCTAACAACCGATATTGGTGGCTAATGCTAATTATCGGTATTCTTTCTATTCTTTGCGGTATATGGGTATTCAGAAATCCGGTTGAATCCTATTTTGCGCTGGCGGTTTATTTCAGTATCATGTTTATCCTGTATGGGATCGGTGAAATTGTAAATGCATTTGCAGGGCAACGCTACCGGAACTGGGGCTGGGGCTTAGCCGTCGGAATACTGGATTTGGTCATCGGATTTATATTATTAGGTAATCTAGCCTGGGCAGCCGATCTGTTACCTTATGTCGTAGGATTTATCTTAATGTTCGTAGGTATCGGTTTTATCGGTCAATCCAGTCAAATGCAATCTTTCCGTATTCCTAATTGGGGATGGGTATTGACAGGAGGAATCCTGACCTTAATTTTTGCCTTTTTGATTATTTTCCATCCGCTTTTCGGTATATTCAATATTATCGTATGGACAGGTCTGGCCTTTATTTTCGGAGGTATATCCGCCATTTTCTATTCTTTTAGCCTGAAAAACTAAAATCCAACAGGAGAAATCTTATAATTTACCTCTTTCCTTTGGACGGTATAGACAACCTGTCAATCGGTGGAACTACAATCTTCGATAAAATACAATGATATCGGGAGACTAATTCCACCGATCAACTTTCGGAAAAGATTCGTCCTTCAGGCTTAAAACCGTTAATCTGTCCGGAAAGGCTTGTCCTCCCTTTTTCCCCCGGTATTTACAATAAATAATGTCCCAAAAAGGAAATAAAAGCACCGACTACGACAGAAGCCAATAAAAGCGGGAATGCACATCTTGAACTTCCCCGCCCCGAGGTAATCACCAGAGGGAGGGTCAAAACTGCAGACACGATCATACCTTTCCACCACCATTGTGTCCAAGGTAAACTCAGGTGATAAACCACATAGGGCATGATCAGAAACAACACAAAAGCCGATAAAACAGTATATTTATCTGCCTTTCTTTTGAATAAAGGAATGATACCGATAAATGCCGATACCAAACCAATTAATATAATCGTCAGATAAGCTCTCATTACAATTCGAACAGGTTATATTTTAAATTAAAGTCTCTCCTTGCCACACACAACAATCGGGAAAATCCAGGTTGATTTCCCGGTCTTTCTTAAACAAGCCATAAATAGCCGATCCGCTCCCGCTCATACTCACAAATTCAGCCCCCCGCTCATACAATTGCTGCTTCAATAAAGTTAGAGAGGGATATTTTTGAAAAACAGTCGCTTCAAAATCATTCCGGATATATTCTTTCCATGTATTTACCGGAAGTTGTCCGAGCTGACGCAGATCATATCCGGCCGGCCGGGGAGTGATCCCTGCATATGCTTCAGGCGTAGATACTCCGAAAGAGGGTTTCACTATGATGATCCGATAACCGGCCAACGTAAGCTCTATCGGCTCCAGCAACTCCCCCTTACCGGAAGCAAATGCCGGACGATCATCGATAAAAAAAGCACAGTCACTCCCCAGGCGGGCAGCATAAGTTACCATCTTTTGCCCGGAGAGACGAAGATCGAAAAAAGCATTCAAAGCTTTCAGCATAAAAGCTGCATCCGCCGATCCCCCCCCTAAACCGGCACCGAAAGGGATGATCTTATGTAAGTGTACTTGTATGGCCGGCAAATGAAAATCGGCAGCCAACAAGTGATAAGCTTTAATCACCAGATTTTTCCCGGGATCTCCTCCCACTTCCAGACCGGTATTCTTAAATCGGAAACTCCCGCTTTCTCCTTCTCCCCGCCCAATTTCGAGTATATCAGACCATCCCACCGGGAAAAAAATCGTTTCCAGATTATGAAAACCGTCATTTCTCTTCCCGGTCACAAAGAGACCGATATTTATTTTCGCATGTGGAAAAACAACCATGGAGTAATCTTTTATTTTAAACTTTGCAAAGATACCCTTTTTTTGTAACTTCGTCCACAGGGAATCTGTATATATTTCCGATAGTCGTTCAAATAATTACTTAATATTTTAGCTATGAAAAAAACATGGATCCTGTTATTGATATTTTTTTCAGCAGGAATTTTGTCATATGCCGATGCCCAAAGTGTGAAAAATTTGAATACGAAAGAATTCAAAGCACAGATTTGGGATTTCGAAAAGAATAAAGACTGGAAGTATCTCGGTGATAAACCGGCCATCATCGATATGTATGCCACCTGGTGTCCACCTTGCAAAAAACTATCTCCTATTTTGGAAGAGATTCAAAAAGAATACGGAGATAAGCTTCAGATCTATAAAGTGGATGTGGATAAAGAACCGGCATTAGCTCAATTATTCAATGCCTCCAGCATCCCACTGATGCTCTTTATTCCCAAAAACGGCAAACCTTTTACGGTAACCGGGTTACGTCCGAAAGAACAAATAACAGACATTATTAATGAAAAACTAGAAGTAAAAAAATAACGACCGTACCTCCGGCACCGAAAAAATAAGTACCGGAGATAACTCCACACTCTCCCCGTACTTCTGAACTAAAGCTTCAAAAGCACAGCAATCATCTTGCAAAATAACATCGATAAAATAACCTTTTCCCTATTCGATATCAAACACGCACAACCATACACATACCGGCTCGATACTGGTACTATCGAGCCGATGTTTGCAATTTTTGGGAATATGCAGGTAGTCTCCTTTTTTCAATGTCACTTTGCGGTCCTCAAATTCCAGCGTAGCCTCTCCCTGAATCAATAATATAAATTCATCGTTCTCCTGATCGTACCAAAATCCTTTGGGCGAACTATGACCGGAAGAAACGATCCGGTCGATCCGGCAATTAGGAGATTTAAAAAGCAAATCGAACTGTTCCTCTTCACCAGCCTCAGCTATCTGAGCAAAAATATTTTCAGGTTTCATATACATTCTGAATAAAAATCAGAAAATTGATTTCAAATTAATAGTATTTCAGACTTTTTTCTGACTAATTATAACAGAACAAAGATAAAACTTGTTATTCTAAATGACAACGTTTTCGATATTAATCTTACATAAAGACTTTCCAACTCAGTTTTCCCCTTTCAGATTAGGCAGACTGATGTGATACTTTACAGCCAGAATCCGGATCAGGATGACAGAAACAGCCCCGATGATCTGTGTCAGTGTCGAATTTAAACCGGAATACAGACAGAGATAGTAAACCAAGCCACCGAACACACAAGCCAGGGCATAGATCTCTTTTCGGAAAATCAAGGGGACTTCATTGATCAGGGTATCCCGCAAAACTCCTCCGGCGGCTCCGGTGAGAGTACCCATAATCAATCCTACCCACATGGGGTAACCATAAGTGATGCTTTTCTCGATACCGACAACGGCGAATAACCCTAAACCGATGGCATCGAAAATAAAAAAAGTATTATTCAACCTGATGACATATCGCCCGAACAGAATAACAAATCCCAAAGCCAGGGCAGTCACGATCAGATAGGAAGACTGCAACATCCAGAACGGGGTAACATCCAGCAACAAATCCCGAATCGTTCCTCCTCCGACAGCTGTAACGAATCCAACCACATAAGCCCCGAACCAATCGAAGCGTTTAGCAGAAGCCAAACGGATCCCACTAATGGCAAACGCAAATGTACCGATATAATCAATAAGCGTCAGAAAATTCATCGTTCCTCTTCAATTAACTACCTGTAAAAAATAACTGTCCGATTTTGAGAGCGCAAAAGTATAAATTTCTGACTATTTTTCCATTTATCCTTTTATTTTTGTACAATCAAAATTTCCGAAAATGAAACCCGATGAATATTACCAGAAACAGATAGACCACTATACCGCCCGTTTAAAGCAAATAAAAAAACGGCGCAATCTGATTACATTGGCCAAATTGCTCACTTTCGGCTATATGATCTTTTTGATCTACCTCCTGATCAACCATAGTACTCAACCTCTCTTACTTTTGGGTATAGGAGCTATTCTCGTATTCATTTTTTTGACTCTATGGGATTCCCAAATCATCTACCGGCAACATCTCATCGAAGAACTACTTCGTATAAACACGTTGGAATCGGATTATTTAGCCGGTAATTTCTCTGCTCTTGACCAAGGCGAAAGGTTCAACGATCCTGCCCACCCTTATGCCCATGACCTGGACCTATTCGGGGAAGATTCCCTCTTCCAGCATTTAAACCGGACAGTGACTTTTTCCGGCACCCAAAAGTTGGTATCCTGGTTATTATCTCTCAGCAAAGACCCGGAAGTCATTCATTCCCGTCAGCAAGCGGCAGAAGAATTATGCGCCGAACCGGAATGGTGTCAACACTTTCGTGCTGCCGGAGCACTCCATCCGACCCAAGCCCTCGATGCGGTCATTTTAAAATCAGGACCGACCGAATCCCCATTCTTTTCAAAACATAGCACAGTCCGTCTGATTTTATGGATAGCCAACACGATTGTAATCGTTTCGTGGGCGGTAACGAGCTTTACCCCCCTGCCTTTTTCCATTTCCCTTGTGCTATCCCTATTACAACTTTCGGCATTGGCCTTATATATCAAAAAAATCAATGCCTATCATCAACGGCTCAACCTGTTTCTGAAAACCATCAGCAATTATCTTCCTTTAGTCCGGTTAATCCACGATCAATCTTTCCGTTCCCCTTATCTTCAGAAAATAAGACACAGCTTGTTTACCCCGGAGAGTAATTCCCTGCAAGCTTTGACTCAACTTCACCGGATACAGAACAATCTCGACCAACGGGGTAACATTGTCATCGCTTTCATTTTAAACGGACTATACCTCAAAGATTTCCATACCCTGCTCCGTCTGGATCACTGGAGAAAGAAATATGGACCTGACATCGAAACCTGGACAGACGTCCTTAGTGAAGCCGATGCCTTGATCAGCATGGCCAATTATCGTTTCAACCATCCTGCTTATTGCCTCCCGGTCATCTGTCAGGATCGATTATTAGACACCGAAGAAATAGGACATCCTTTACTAAAAAGCGAACGAAACGTCACCAATGATTTCAGTATCCGCTCCTTACACCAAATCGCCATTGTCACCGGAGCCAATATGGCCGGTAAAAGTACCTTTTTGCGTACAATCGGGGTAAATCTGATTTTAGCTCAATCCGGGAATGTCGTTTGCAGCCGCTATTTTGCTTTTCAGCCCATGACGCTTTTCACCAGTATGCGGACTACCGATAGTCTGTCTAAAGACACTTCCTACTTCCACGCAGAGCTTCTCCGGCTTCAACAACTAGTTAACATCGCACAGCAGGAAGACAAAGTATTCATCATTTTGGACGAAATGCTGAAAGGAACAAATTCGGTGGATAAATTAAACGGTTCATTGGCTTTCTTAAAAAGGATACTCTCTTACCCTATCTCCGGCCTCGTTGCAACCCACGATTTGGCTTTAGGAGAACTGGCTGACGATTTCCCGGAACATTTTTTCAATGTCTGCTTCGAGATTGTCCATTCCGGTAGTCAAATTACGTACGATTACAAACTTCATCCCGGTATCAGTAGTAATATGAACGCCAGTATCCTTTTAAAACAAATGGGCTTGATATAATTATCCCCTTATCAGGTAAAGTAAACAGCAGCTTCTGCAGGAAACCTTTACCGGACCATTTTCAACCAATTCCTGATTATTCCAGACCCACAATCCGAGATGTAAGACTCCGGATGAAACTGGATACCATGGATAGGTAATTCAGTATGATAAAAAGACATGATATGACCTTGTTCATCTATTGAGCTGGTAATCAATTCTCCGGGCATTGTTTCGGGATCGATCACCCAGGAATGATAGCGGCCCACTTGAATCGGATCGGCCAAATCTTCGAACAGGGGATCGTGTTCATCTACCTTCTTCAAAACACTGCGATGTCCATGCAAAGGGCGAGATAAATTATATAACGAAGCTCCGAATGTCTCTGCAATCGCCTGATGTCCCAAACAAATGCCCAATATCGGATGAGTATACTTACAGAATTCGATCAGTTTTAACAGTTCCCCGGCTTCGGCCGGAATACCCGGTCCTGGCGACAAAAGAATCCCTCCATAATCCCCTAAGCCAGAAAAATCGATCTTATCATTACGGACTATATCATAACCAACAGGAACAACAGCTTCCCGAAGCAACTGAATCACATTGTATACAAACGAATCGTAATTATCGATAACGAGCACTTTTTTCATGAATACAAAAATAACAAATAAAATAGATTTATTTCGCAACATGCTGCAATCCGAATTATCTTTGCCACGGATTTTATAACACAAAGATGAAAGCAGAAATTGTACGGGAAGAGATGAACCGTTGTGGTAGAGCCGGCATTCCTTTCCTATTTGGAGTAGATTTCGAGGGTATCCATGGATTTTTCGTCGAAAAGCCCTTAAGTGATCCATCCGTTTATTTTACGATCGGAACCATCGGTCATTATAAAACGCCCCTTTCCCCTATTCCGGAACCTCGTATAAAAATTCTTCACAGTAGCTTTGAAACATACCAGGAAAAATTCAGGATCGTACATCAAGGCCTGTCACGCGGGGATAGTTTTTTGCTCAACCTGACCGAAAGAACCCCCATCGAAACCAATCTCACTTTAGAACAAATCTTTTATCACAGTCAGGCCCGCTATAAACTTTTACTTCCTGACCGATTGGTTTGCTTTTCTCCCGAAAGCTTCGTCCGGATCGAAAATAATGAGATCCTATCTTACCCGATGAAGGGAACCATCGATGCCACTTTACCCGACGCAGAAAACCGCTTGCTTCAAAATCATAAAGAAACATGCGAACATTATACGATCGTCGATCTCATCCGGAACGATCTGAATATTGTAGCCACTCGTGTACAAGTGAAACGCTTTCGTTACGTAGAAAAGATTCACACTTCCCAGGGTGAGATATTACAAACCAGCTCGGAAATCAGCGGGCAATTACCCGACGGATGGCAAAACGAATTGGGAACACTTTTATTCAAGCTATTACCCGCCGGTTCTATTTCGGGTGCCCCTAAAGCAGCAACCCAAAAGCTGATCCGTCAAGCCGAAGGATTGCCCAGGGGATATTATTCAGGAGTATTCGGTTATTTCGACGGCCAAACGCTCGATAGTGCCGTACTGATCCGATTTATAGAGAAAGTAGATAACCGGTATTACTTCCGCAGTGGCGGTGGTATTACGGTCAATAGTCAGGCAAAAGAAGAATATCAGGAAATACTCGAAAAAATTTACTTACCCATCCAGAAATAGAAATAAAATAATGATAAAAAACGCCTTTATAGAAAGTCTGAAAATTGTCGACGGCCGTTTCATACATCCCGAACTTCACTGGCAACGTATAACCGACACCCAGCGGGTACATTTCGGGAACAGTACCTTCCTTCCTTTATCCTCCGAATCAATACCGCCAGACAAGCGTCTCGGTACCCTAAAATGCCGCATCATTTACGATCAGGAAATCAGAAAAATCGATTTCGAAACCTACTCTCCCCGCCGGGTTCATACTTTAAAACTTGTCGACGGCAGCGGCATCGATTATACTTTTAAATATGCAGATCGGGATAAACTGATCCAATTGCAGCAATCTAAAGGAACATGCGACGAAATCCTGATTTATCAAAACGGTAGGATCACCGATACCAGTTACAGTAATGTCGTTTTTTACGATGGAAACCAATACATTACCCCTTCTACTTATTTACTCAATGGCACGAAACGTCGTTATCTTCTCGAAAGAGGCATCATAAAAGAACAGGATATCGGCCTCGGAGACCTCCCCCGATTCCGGTATCTCTTTCTGATCAATGCAATGCTGGATTTGGAAGACAACATTCAAGTGAAAATCCGGGATATTTCATAAAGTTATTTATATACATATTTACACTAAATGCAGAATTAGTAACGAACTAAACCTACCACTTTTACCGTCGATAATTTTCACTCCTGCCGGTAAAGTCACCCCTCCCACCTACCTGATGAATACGAATCAAGACGATTCCCGATGGATAACCAACAGAAAAGGACGAGCTGCGATCGGAATTTCACCTCAAAGAAAGGGACGTTTTAATTGGAATACAATAAGTTTTGATAGATTTTGATTGATGTATACGTAATAGATTGAAAATAATTGTTTTAAAAAAAGAAAAATAATTATCTTTGTCCAGCTAAAGAGATATTTTTTTATCCAATTAAAACGTCCGTTTATGAAAGATCAAATGTTCTTTATCTTTACGATTTTATATCTCACATGTTCTGCCTGGATCACCGACCATAAAGCTCCTTTCTGTTCCGTCGACAAAGGAACACAACTTCTTTACCAAATCGACAGTGAACAGGCAGAGAGGTACTATTTCCAACAGACGACAGAAAAGATCGAAAACACTGATTCGCTGTCAGTCATTCACTATACAGGAACCCTTTGGGATAAAAAACGAACTGTGGTCATTCCCTCTTTTTCATTTACCACTTCCTGTGTACAAAAGCATGTGAATACTTATCTGCCCAATTTTATTCACATCCGGAAAAACGAGACCTGCCAATTCACCGGCCCGGGCTTCTTACTTCCCGGTTCACTCTCTGTCGGACAACACCTCGAAGACGGATATATGACCATCCAACAAAGCAGTCTGCAAACCCGAATAAGTCAAAAGAACCGGGTTGTAACGGCTCAAACCCGTATAAAAGTACCAGCAGGAGATTTTATTTGTTATAAAATCGAATCTAACCTACAGACCACTTGTTTAGGTATAACGACACGTTATAAAATTTCTACCTGGTATGCCCAAGGAATAGGCATCATCAAATCTGAAATTTATCGGGAAAACAAAAAGTTAATCGGCAGGCAACTTTTGCTGTCCATAAAAAATAAATAACTATTACAAAACGATTCGATCTTCTTGCAAGGACATCAGTAATCCGATTACCTCAGAATAATTTTTAGTACCGCTACTCACCTGATTCCCTTTCAGGTAAGCATTGTACACTTGATGTTGTATTTGTCCCATACCGGGATTATATTTTTCACGCCAATATAATAGATGGCTATTATACAATTCTACTATTTCAGGTCGGATCCGTTTTACAATTTCCTGGTACTGCTCTTCTGTAAGTAATCTCCGGGCATTGTTTACCACATAGCCCAGCATAGAGAAATAACCGCTGAAACGAATAGCAGGTTCCTGAGCAGCAGAAGTAACCAGATAGGCGTATAAATTGGCTTCGGCTTCACTGGCGATCCCGAGACGATGAGCCAACTCATGAGCATAAGTAAAAGGATACTCGACACTCAATAACTCCTGATTCAAATTGAATTCAGTAAAGAAAGGCCCCATATATCCTGTCACAGCCACCCGGGACATCAACCGACTCCACAACATCGGCTTTACCCGTAAAAATTTTCCAGGTTCAACTAAACCGAAACGGGAAGCCATCTTTCCATATCCTTCCTGTATAACTCCGGCAACAGGAATTTTACTCATCGGGCCGGCCGTCGTATATCGCTCCAAATACCAGCCCGAAAGCGTATCTCCTGCCTTACTGTAACTCTCGTTCAGTTTGCCGACATATCCCGTTAGAAAATCCTGAAATTTTTCTGCCGAAAATGCTGCTTTAGCTATACCGGTACGCTCGTAAAAAGGGAAACGGAAATAATTCAATCCCCAGGCAAAATAAAACCAAATATATACCCACATCAGGACACGTATGATCGTCCCGACTGTTTTTTTCGCCCCTTTTCTTTTCCGCCAGGCATAAAAAGGATAAATCAAAATCCACAGACAAGTACCGACGATAAAACAATCGCCCACAGAAAAAGGAAATAAAGAAGAAAAAGCAGAGAGCAAAGTCGAAATAAAGGGATAAAACAGGCAGGCATACGCCTCGGCCCAAGACGGTATCATGCGGAATATACCGATCATTGCTATCAGAAACAGAGGGATACCCCAGCTAAATCCATATTTTTTCTTCATTTTCATAGCTACTTGAATTCAAGACAAAGATCTTTATATTTTTTCTTAAAAACTCATAAATCATTGTATTTTTGTTTTTTATAAAAAACAGGAAAGATTACAAAAGTTTTATTAGTTAATTTCAGGTATCGTAGTCTTGTAACTAAACACCGACCGACCATTTTAGTGCGCGTCTCAGTAATTATCAGGCGAATAGAAAAAATAGCCTACTTCCCTAAATTATTTCAGAAAATTAAAATAAATCATTTCTATTTTAAAGTAAGCATTTTCATATATTTGTTACAACAGAAAAGTTTCGAACAGAAATAGATATTAATTATTATAAAACGCACATAGAGATGTTGTTACCTTTTGTTATCTCCCACGAACTACCCCTGACTGATCCGGTATTGAAATTTTTATTGATACTGGTAATTATTTTATCAGCCCCTTTGCTCCTCAACAAACTGAAAATTCCTCATTTATTGGGATTGATTATAGCGGGTGCGATTATCGGGCCTAACGGCCTTAACCTGGTTCTTCGGGATAGTAGTATTATTCTATCGGGTACAGCAGGTTTGTTGTACATCATATTTTTGGCCGGCCTGGAAATCGACATGGGGGATTTTAAGAAAAATAGTGGCCGGAGTTTCGTTTTCGGTATGTATACGTTCTTGATTCCGATGGCTTTGGGAATCGTTGCCGGCCTTTACGTACTTCATTTTTCTATGGAAACCTCCATCCTATTGGCCAGTATGTTCGCTTCACATACTTTAATCGCCTACCCGATTATCAGTAAATTAGGAATCACGAAAGATAAATCGGTTACGATAACCGTCGGAGGCACTATGATTACCGATATGCTGGCATTACTTGTTTTAACAGTAATCGTAGGCATGGCAACCGGTGTCATTGGAGAACATTTCTGGACCCGATTGAGTATATCGATCGTCATATTCGTTTTATTTGTAGTAATCGCATTTCCTATTGCCGGACGTTGGTTTTTCAAGCATGTACAGGACAGCATATCACAATATATTTTCGTTTTGGTCATGGTTTTTCTGGGTGCTTATCTGGCCGAACTAGCCGGTATCGAATCGATTATCGGTTCATTCCTGGCCGGTCTGTCCCTCAACCGGTTGATTCCCCGGAGTTCTCCGCTGATGCACCGGGTAGAGTTTATCGGTAACTCGATTTTTATCCCTTTCTTTCTGATCGGAGTAGGTATGTTGATCGATTACCGGGCTTTTTTCACCAGCTTCGATACAATTAAAGTCGGTATTGTCATGATCATTGTCGCCACAATAGCTAAATATGCTGCAGCTTGGCTGACTCAAAAAACTTTCCGTATGTCCGTCGACCAGCGAAGAATCATTTTCGGGCTGAGTAATGCCCAGGCTGCAGCAACGCTGGCTGCCGTCATGGTGGGATATAACGTCATTCTCGGTCAAACCCCCGAAGGCGAACCAATCCGTCTCTTAAATGAAAGCGTATTGAACGGCACGATCCTGATGATCCTGGTTACCTGTACAATGGCTTCCTTCTCTGCTCAAAGAGGGGCTCATAATCTGGCAGCCACGGCTTCATCCGAAACCGATGAAACAGGAGACCACAAAGAACGTATTCTAATCCCGCTGAGTAACGAAGACACGGCAGAAGAATTGGTGAATCTCAGTTTGGCTACTAAATCGAAAAAGAATACTCATCATTTATATGCGCTGAATATTCTGGACAATAAAGTTTCAGGAGACGACCAGCAATTGAAGAAATCCCGGCGTCTGCTGGAAAATGCAGCCTTAACGGCAGCAGCGACAGATACCCATCTTCAGGAATTGCAACGCTATGACCTGAATGTAACGAACGCCATATTAAGTGTGATCCTCGAACACCGTATCACTGACCTGGTATTGGGACTACACAAAGAAAAGGGAATACCCAGTTCTTTTTTGGGAAGAATCACGGAAGGTATCCTGGATTACAGCGATGTTACTACGTTGATATATAAACCAGCACAACCCCTCTCTACCATGAAGCGCCATCTGGTAGTCATCCCTGTTCAAGCCGAAAAAGAGGCCGGATTTCCCCAATGGGTTGCCCGGGTGTGGAACGTTATTCAGAATACCGGGGCCAAAGCCATATTTTACGGTTCTTCGGATACCCTCGGCCGCCTCAAAACATTGCTTGGGAAACGAGGAGGGGAAATGGAATTTACCGAATTCAGCGATTGGGAAGATTTTCTGATTGTATTCCGGGATGTTCACAAAGACGATAATTTATGGATCGTAATGAGCCGCCACAATGGTATCTCTTTTAATCCCAGCATGAATCGTATCCCGGGTTATCTGAACAAATATTTCCAACAGAATAGTTTTATACTGGTATATCCTCTACAGGCCAATGCCTCTGCCAACAGATACCTGACCTAAAAGGCTCCGGATCAGCTTGTCGGATCAGGAGCCCGAATAGTGAAACTGATCGTTGAAAATAACCCCTGAAAAACTACCGTTTTCATGTCGGTCTGCCGGTACCGGCAGACCGACATGTGCCAAATAAACCGCCATCCCCAAAGTTTTCATATAAGTCGACTTCCCTGCCATGTTAGGACCTGTCAGAAAACATACGTCCCGACGGGGCATATTCTGTCACTGTTTCCGAAGCCCAACGATATAATTCAACAGTTTCCCCAGCATTTTCATATATCCGATTGCGATATGCATTACTTCCTGGTAGGCATGAGCGGTCAACAATTTACCAGATCGAAGCCCGTTTTTCCGGTGCCAGATACATCGGATCTCCTTCCTGTATACCGAAAGCTTCATTCCAGCCGTTTATATGTGGCAGAGCGGCATTCACTCTCCAACGTCCTAAAGAGTGAACATCCATCTGAGTCAACAAACGAATCTGTTCATCGCGGATATTTCCTGCCCATACATTTGCATAAGCCAAATAAAAACGCTGTTCGGGGGTAAAACCCTCTACAATCCCTAGCGGCTGATCCTTCATTGCATGATGAAATGCCTGGAAAGACACTTGCAATCCGCCATGGTCCGCAATATTTTCACCCAAGGTCAACTGTCCGTTGGCATGAAGTCCGGGCAAGACCTCTATCCGATCGAACCAATCGACCAACACTTTAGCTCTCTCTTCAAAATTTTTCGAATCCTCGGCAGTCCACCAATCTTTCAAATTACCGTCTTTATCGTACTGACGCCCCTGATCGTCGAATCCGTGTGTCATCTCATGTCCGATGACCACTCCGATCGCACCATAATTAAAAGCATCGTCAGCATTCATATCGAAGAAAGGATACTGTAAAATACCTGCCGGAAAACAAATTTCATTGGTGGTCGGATTGTAATAGGCATTTACAGTCTGAGGAGTCATCAGCCATTCGGTCTTATCGACAGGCTTGCCGGCTTTCGTCAGCATATAATCGAATTCAAATTCGTTAGACCGTAAAATATTAGCCCAATAGGAATCGTTTTTAATTTCCAAAGCGGCATAATCTCTCCAGCTATCCGGATAGCCGACTTTAACATATATGGCCGCCAATTTTTCCAACGCTTTGGCTTTTGTTTCATCGCTCATCCAAGTCAGTTCCTGAATACGTTCCCCCAAAGCTTTCCGAAGGTTACCAACCAGTTTCACCATCCGTTCTTTGGCAGCAGCAGGAAAATATTTCTCGACATACATCTGTCCGACAGCTTCTCCCATAGCCCCGTCTACAGCAGCGACAGCTCTTTTCCAGCGCGGTTCCATTTCCTTCACACCCGAAAGTACCTTTCCATTAAATTCAAAATGTTCTGCAACAAAATCGTCACTCAAATAGGGAGCGGCTGCATCGATCACTTTCCATTCCAAATAAGCTTGCTGGGCTTTCAGGTCGGTATTGTTCAAAATACGAGCCACCTCTTTAACAGGCTCGGGTTGGCCCAAATTCAATTCCGTAATCCCCTGCAACCCCAATGTAGCGAAATAAACCTCCCAATCTATTCCGGGAATTTCTTTTTTTAATTCTTCTACCGACATTTTATGATAATTGGCATGAGGATCCCGCATTTTTACTTTTTCATAGGCAGCTTCGGCCAATCGGGTTTCTATAGCCATAACGTCGGCAGCAGCCTGCCGGGCTTCTTTTTCTTCCCAACCGGCCAACTCGAACATCTTCACGATGTGTTCCTGATACTTGGTACGGATCTCTTTACTGTGCTCATCTTCCTTCAGGTAATAATCCCGATCACCCAGCCCCAGACCTCCCTGATAGGTCTGCACCAGATTCATGCTGCTGTTCATATCGTCCGGACCGATATAAATACCAAAATAAGGTCCAAAACCTTGACGGGTCATTTCAGCCACCAAAGTCACCATTTCCTTCGGAGTTTTTACAGCCTTTATTTTTTCCAATACCGGCTGGATAGGAGTACTTCCGTCTCCATTGAGCTTGACGGTATCCATAGCCATATTATACAAATCACCGATTTTCCGGGCAACACTTCCCGGTTCGGACTTCTTAGCTGCCAGTTCTTCGATCAACCCTTGCATCTGCTTCCGGTTATTCTCAGCCAGCAGATCGAAAGAGCCGAACCGTCCATACTCATCGGTCAAAGGGTGTGCCTGCATCCATCCACCACAGGCGAATTGATAGAAATCCTGATTAGGAGTTACCGATCTATCCAGATTAGCAACATCAATCCCTCCGGTTTGGGTAGCTGCTTTCTTGTCGTTACAAGCGGCTACACTT
The DNA here is from genome assembly GCF_000190535.1 of Odoribacter splanchnicus DSM 20712. GTDB lineage: Bacteria > Bacteroidota > Bacteroidia > Bacteroidales > Marinifilaceae > Odoribacter > Odoribacter splanchnicus. The sequence continues at coordinate 684,857 of NC_015160.1, read as the reverse complement.
AAAGCCAGAGCTAAAATTGGAAAATAAAATTTTGTGTTCATTATAAATTCACTATAAATTACTTAAATCCTAACCGATGATCTTCCGTATAACTTTCTTATACCGATCATCCTATTTAAAACGAAACACAAAAATAAAAATTAATACCTCAATCCAATCAGAAAACGACACAAAATATACCCACCGTTCCCCCTAACTGTACCGATCCTCATCGTTCGGCAACCATTCAGCTTACAAACCACTTCCCCCTTTTAGACAAAGGGATCACCGATTTTATACCAACCTGTTTTTCAATTCAGAGGGTAATTCGGGCATAGCACCGTGTCGGGTACACACATAGGCAGAAACCTCTACCGCCAATTGATGGGCTTCGTGTACAGAACGTTCTTTCAGAATAGCCGAACAAAAAGCTGCCGTAAAAGAATCTCCTGCTCCGACGGTATCGGCCACCTTAACTTTAGGAGTCTCTACAAATGAAACTGCACCGGGGCTAAAGACGTAACTTCCGTTGATCCCGCAGGTAAGAATTAACATTTTCAGGTTATATTTCCCAAGCAATATCCAGCATTTATCTTCGAGATCGATCCCCGGATATCCGAACATCCGGCTAATCGTTATCAATTCCTCATCGTTCAATTTCAGAATATTACACCGCTCGAACGATCTACAAAGCACTTCCTGAGAATAAAAACCCTGACGGAGATTGATATCGAAGATCTTATAGGAATTTTCCTCAGGCATCGCATCGAGAAAACGGTTAATTGCCGCACGCGACACTTCGTCACGCTGTGCTAACGATCCGAAACAAATCGCCCGGGATTGGCGTGCCAGCGTTTCTAATCCGGGAGTAAAGGGAATATTGTCCCAGGCCACTTTTTCCTTTATCTCGTAACCCGGAATTCCGTTCTCATCCAGTTGTACCTGTACCGTCCCCGTCGGATAGGGAACCCGTTGAATGAAATATTTCAATTGTTTATCGTCAAAACTTTCCAGGATCTCGTCTCCCAGCCGATCATCCCCGACAGCACTAATAACCCGGCTATCGAACCCGAACTGAGAAGCATGGTAAGCAAAATTAGCCGGAGCTCCGCCTAGTTGTTTACCTTCCGGGAGCATATCCCACAGGACCTCTCCCATTCCGACAATTGTATTATTCATAAATGATAATTATTTATCCAATTTAGATAAAATAAGCGTCAAAGCCCCATCGCCGGTCACATTACAAGCTGTCCCGAAGCTATCCTGCAAAGCAAAAATAGTCAACAACAGAGCGGTTCCGGTTTCGTCAAACCCTAATACGGAAATAACGATGCCCAGAGAAGCAATAACCGTTCCCCCAGGTACTCCCGGAGCTCCGATAGCAAAAACTCCCAGCAGAACGATGAAAAGCACCATCGTAGACATAGCCGGCAAAGCCCCGTAGAGAATCAACGATACCGTCATGACAAAGAACACTTCGGTCAATATAGAACCACATAAATGAATGTTAGCAAACAAAGGAACGGCAAAATCGACCACTTCTCCTTTGAGTACAGGACTTTTTTTGGCAGATTTAAGCGCAACCGGTAAAGTAGCCGCCGATGACATCGTTCCCACTGCTGTCAGATAAGCCGGACCATAATACCGTACCACCTGCCAGGGATTTTTCCCGGAAAACACACCCGCAGACAGATATAAAAAGAACAACCAAATAAAATGCGCGGTCAAAACGATTCCCATTACATTCAGAAAGACCGGCAATTGACGGGTGATAGATCCCTCATAACTCAAGGCACAAAAATTTGCAGCAATAAAAAAAGGCAAAATCGGAATCAGAATCCGATTGATCAGCAGTAATACCATTTTTTGGAAATTGTCCAAAATAGTCTCAAATATCTGAGATTTTGTCCAAACAGTAGCCAAGCCAACCATAATGGCCACCACCAAAGCCGTCATCACACTCATCACCGGAGGAATATCCAGTTTAAAAACCAGTTCCGGAATTTCTTTCAACCCCTCGGTAGCCGGACTAATAGTCAGTAACGGGATCAGCCAATAGCCTAAAAACATGGCCATAAAAGCAGCTCCGACAGACGAAAGATAAGCCAATCCTAATGCCCATCCCAGCATCCGTGAAGCATTCCCTTTCATTTTTGCGATAGAAGAAGATATAAAAGCCAGAATAATCAAGGGTACCATAAAGAAAATAAGCTGTCCCAAAATATATTTCAGGGTGACAACGACATTCATAAACCCTTCCCCTACGACAAAACCTAATAAAATACCGGCAATAACAGCCAACACCAATTTAATAATGGTACTGGATAAAATCTTTTTCAGCATAGCTCGAAATCTAAAATAAATTCAAATATAGGAAACTTTAACGAAAAAACAAGGACAAAGTTTTAGAGAAGAGCCATAATTTCCCTTTCAGTTATTTCACTGCTTTCAAAAGACCCGAATAACTAGAATTACACCTTAATCAGAATCCCGCATTGATTTGAGTAATTGCCTTTCCGATCGCTTCGGAATACATATTCACTAATTCGGCCAAATTCATACAAGTGTAGGCTACGATTACAGTAATGATAATCATTAACAGAATCTGGATCAATAATTGGTTACCTCGCGCTCTCATGACTTTTATTATTAAGAGATGACTAAATTATTTTCTTGTCCTAAAGTTAGAAAATTATTTTCAATTTAACAAGAATTTAACACACAAAATACATTTTTTCAGTAAAAATTTTTCGATTCATCGGTTCCCTGTAAAACGCTTCCGGTTTCTATTCTCTTTTTAAGGTTTTTCACTATCTTTACGCCGGTAAGATATGCCCCGAAGGCAAAATTTATGTTTGCCTCCCGGTGTCTCAATCTTTGACCAACAAATTTAAATGCCATGATTAAACACATCGTACTTTTCAAATTGGAAGAAAGTGAGCATAAAAACGTCCGGTTACAGGAAATCAGGGACCGTCTGGAAGCTTTGGTACAAGTGATTCCTGAATTAAAAGAAATGCAGGTAGGTATCAATGTCAACCCGGAAGAAAAATGGGATTTCAGTCTGGAAGCAGTAGTAGCCGATCTTCACGCTCTGGAGGTATATGCCAACCACCCGGCCCATCAGGAAATCGTCAAAACTTTAATCGCACCGGTCAAAGTGGACAGGGCGTGTGTCGATTACCGGTTCTGATCGATCTTATATCCGGTAATACTTTACCGCGTGTGCTTGCTCAACCACGTAAAAAACAAGAATTATGCAAAAAACAGTATCTCTCCCCTTCATGTTATTGGGGATTTTATTCAATGTATGTTTAGTAGCTTCCAATCTACTGGAAACCAAAGTAATTCAATTGGGTCCCATTACGGCTACTGCAGGGTTGATTGTATTTCCGATTTCTTATATTATCAACGACTGTATCGCTGAGGTTTGGGGATTCAAAAAAGCCAGGCTCATTATCTGGAGTGGTTTCGCCATGAATTTTCTAACCATCGGTTTTGCGCGTCTGGCTATTACTTTGCCTGCAGCACCTTTTTGGGAGGGAGAAGAAAGTTTCAATTTCATATTCGGTCTGGCCCCACGGATAGCTATTGCCAGTCTGTTGGCTTTTCTACTCGGATCGTTTCTCAATGCCTATATCATGAGCAAAATGAAGGTAGCTACCCAGGGGAAATATTTTTCTCTCAGGGCTATTTTATCCACGATTGCCGGGGAGAGTGCCGACTCACTGCTCTTCTTTCCACTCGCTTTCGGAGGACTGATTCCTGTTCAAGCTTTACTGGTTATGATAGCCACACAAGCTCTTTTGAAATCCTTCTATGAAGTGATCATACTTCCGGTCACGATCCGGGTAGTAAAATACATCAAAAAGATCGACCAAACGGATGTCTACGACAAAGATATTTCCTACAATATCATAAAAATCAAGGACCTTTAAAACAGGTCCTTGTACGGCTATCCTTTTTTCAAAAAACGCAAGCCCGTCGCAACCAGCATATCGATTCCGACCCGTATAGCCCGCTCGTCGGGTGCCATTCCCGGATTATGCAAAGGACACATTTCCTCTGCTTCCGGTGGCCGCACCCCCAAAGTCCAGAAAACACCCGGCAATTCCTGCAAATAAATAGCAAAGTCTTCCCCTAAAGTCAAGGGTTCCGATTCGACGATCTGCCGCACTTGCGGCAAGCCTGCCGCCAGCTTCTTCACTTCCTTTGTCAATACCGGATCATTGACCAACGGAGGTAATCCATTCCAAGGCATATCGGGTACAAAACGACAACCGTATAAATCACAAATAGCCGGAGATTTCTCATCGATCAATTCAAAAATCCGGTGCCTCAACGCATTATCATGTGTACGCACCGTGCCCATCACCTCTACCCGATCCGGTATCACATTATTGGCTGTTCCCCCATGAATAGAAGTAATCGAAAGCACTGCCGGGATGAGAGGATTACGGAACTTAGTAATAATAGTCTGATAAAACTGGATCAGGGCCGTAGCTGCCAAAATAGGATCGGACCCCAGCTGAGGCATGGCCGCATGTGTCCCTTTTCCTTCCACTGCAAAAATAATATTATCGGAAGAAGCAAAAAAGGCTCCCGGACGTATACCGATCTGTCCAACCGGTAATCCGGGAAATACATGCTGACCGAATATGGCTTTCGGTACGGGAGGTTCCAGCAAATGAGGCAATAATAATCTTGCTCCTCCGGGACGTTTTTCTTCACTCGGTTGAAAAACAAGTTTCAGGGTCCCACCCAACTCTGCCTCTTTACTTTTTAAAATAATAGCCGCCCCCAATAACATAGCAGTATGCATATCATGTCCACAAGCGTGCATCAGCCCGGAAGTCTCCGAACAATAAGGTAATCCGGTATCTTCCTGTACCCGCAGCGCATCCATGTCAGCCCGTAAAGCGACACAATCGGCTCCTTCACCCAAAGTGGCTATAATTCCTGTCCCGTAAGTTTTATAAGGTATTTTATATTCCTTCAGTACGTCGATGACAAAAGCTTGCGTCTGAAATTCCTGGGTAGAAACTTCGGGATGCCGGTGCAACCAACGCCGGAATAAAATAGCCTGCTTATAAATTTCTTCTGAATCCATCGGTTTAAATTTATCGTTACGATAAATTTCAGTTTATAAAATCTGTGACAAAAGTATATATAAATTGCAAATTTTTAATTTTAAACATCCAGGTTATTTTTAGGAAACTTCATTTACCAATGTCTTTCCATCGATAAAATCCTGTATATTTTGCAAGGTAGTCTCTGCAATATTGTGCATTGCTTCCCGGGTAAAAAATCCCTGATGTGAGGTAACGATGACATTATTGAACGAGAGTAAACGGGCCAGGACATCATCATCGATAATTTTATCCGATTGATCTTCATAAAAATACCCCTCTTCTTCTTCATAAACATCCAATCCGGCAGCTGCTATTTTTTTACTTTTCAACCCTTCGATCAAGGCATTGGTATGGATCAATTGTCCCCGACTCGTATTTATGATTATCGTGCCTTCTTTCATTTTAGCGATAGACTGTGCGTCGATCATGTTTTTGGTCTGATCAGTCAGGGGAACATGCAAAGAAATCATGTCTGCTTGTGCATACAGACCATCCAATGAAACATAAGAGATCCCGACCTCCCGGGCATATTTTTCATCCGGATAAAGATCATAAGCCACTACTTTCATACCGAACCCCTGCAAAATCCGGATCAGAATCCGTGCAATCTTCCCAGTCCCGATAATTCCGGCTGTTTTCCCATTCATATCGAATCCCATCAGGCCATGTAAAGCGAAATTACCATCCCGGGTACGCCAATAAGCCCGATGAATTTTCCGGTTCAAAGCCAACATCAGTGCAACAGCATGTTCGGCAACTGCATAAGGAGAGTAAGCAGGTACCCGAACCACTTTCAATTTATCTTTAGCAGCAGCCAAATCTACATTATTATATCCGGCAGCCCTTAAAGCGATCAGTTTGACCCCGTAACCGGCCATTTGCTCAATAATTGCGGTATCCGCCGTGTCATGCACAAAAATACAGATCGCATCCATTCCTTGGGTCAAGACCACATTATTCCGGTTCAACTGCCCTTTGTGGTACAGAATCTCAAAACCATATTTTTCATTCACCTCATCAAACGAAGCCCTGTCATAAGGTTTTGTATCAAAAAATGCAATTTTAAAAGCCATATCTCTTCATTTTAAAATTAAAACAACCTCCTGTCATCTATTTATTACATTATTTACGAAAAATAAAAATATCTGTTATCTTTGTCACTTGTTAGTAATCATACCCATTTATGAGTGATACTTATACCCGATCAGTCATTTCATTTTCTTTAAAGATGGGGCATTTTACATCTCTCAAACGTTATCTTAACATTTCTTACATTTCTCAAATCCAATTTTTATCAAATATTCTTAATACCCGGAAATATTTGAAAGAATTAGCACGAATTATGTATAAGGGAAAGAGTGCAAAAATAAATTTATAATAATACGCAATATGAAAATTGAAAAATTGAAAATGACTCGAATGCACAACTTATTCATCATTACCTTGAGTGCAATGTGTGTCGCATGTGGAGGAAAAAATCAGGGAAGACAACAAACGGTTCCCGAATTTGCAGTAATCACTTTACAGCCCGAAACGGTAAAATTGACCTCTGCTTATCCGGCAACTTTCAAAGGACGCCAGGATGTCGAGATCCGTCCGAATGTAAGTGGTTTTATTACGAAACTATGTGTAGACGAAGGCTCGAGTGTCCAAAAAGGCCAAACCTTATTTGTTATCGATCCTGTTCAATACGAAGAAGCTGTCAACGTAGCAAAAGCTGCTGTAGAAGTAGCTAAAGCCAATGTTGCGACCGCAGAATTGACGGCAAAAAACAAGCGGCAACTCGAACAAAAGAATATTATCAGTAAATTCGATCTTCAGACAGCAGAGAATGCGCTGGCTTCCAGCGAGGCAGCCCTGGCTCAGGCGAAGGCACAGCTGACCAACGCCGAAAAAAATCTCTCCTATACGCAAGTCACAAGTCCCGTCAACGGAGTCATGGGAAAAGTACCTTTCCGGGTCGGTTCCCTGGTCAGTCCGAGTATGACGACTCCGCTCACAACGGTTTCCGATATTTCAGAAATGTATGCTTATTTTTCTATGACTGAAAAACAATTACTCGACCTGATCCGTCAGGACAGCACTTCCAGTAAGATTTTGGAAAAAATGCCTCCGGTATCTTTAACCACCGCAGACGGCCGTCCTTATTCCCAGCAAGGAAAAATCGAGACGATCAGTGAAGTAATCGACCAAACAACCGGATCGGTAAGCGTACGTGCCACCTTCAGCAACCCTCAACGTCTATTGAGAAGCGGAGGCACCGGTTCCGTTATCATTCCTTCCCAACTTCAGAATGTGTTGGTGGTACCTCAAAAAGCCACCTACGAACTTCAGGATAAACGTTTTGTGTTTGTCGTAGATGCCGACTCGAAGGTAAAAAATACTGAAGTCGAAGTATTCAAATTGGATGACGGTAAAAATTTCGTCGTTACTTCGGGATTAAATCCGGGAGACAGAATCGTTATCGAAGGAGTAGGAACGCTCCGGGACGGCACCCAGATCCAACCGATCACTCCTGAGGCTGCAGCTGCCAAAATCAAAGCTGCCACCCAACCTGTGAATAAATAATCTGCTTTAAAGCTTAAGAAAATGAAATTAGATCGATTTATTAACCGTCCGGTACTTTCAACGGTAATTTCCATTGTCGTCGTTATATTGGGTATATTAGGACTTGTATCCTTACCTGTATCGCAGTATCCGGATATCGCCCCTCCAACCATCCGGGTCACCACAACCTATACCGGGGCCAATGCACAGACTATTCTGAACAGTGTTATCGCTCCGCTGGAAGAGCAAATCAACGGTGTGGAGGACATGATGTATATGAGTTCCACAGCGACCAATACCGGAGAAGCCAGCATAGAAGTTTATTTTAAGCAGGGTACCGACCCCGATATGGCTGCAGTAAATGTGCAAAACCGGGTAGCTAAAGCCCAGGGATTCCTTCCCGCCGAAGTCACCCAGGTAGGAGTCATCACCCAAAAACGGCAATCCAGTATGCTGCTAGGTTTTTCTTTCTATAGTTCCGACGATAAATACGATAACGAATTTCTGGAGAACTACATGAACATCAACATTATCCCTGAAATTAAACGTATTCAGGGGGTTGGAGACGCCATGGTGATGGGAACCGACTATTCGATGCGTATCTGGTTGAAACCGGATGTTATGGCCCAATACAAACTGATGCCCAGTGATGTATCGGTTGCTTTAGCAGAACAAAACATCGAAGCTGCTCCGGGACAATTCGGAGAACGGGGTAATCAGTCCTTTCAATATGTCATGAAATACAAGGGGCGTTTACAAACGCAGGAAGAATTTGAAAATATCGTTATCCGGGCTACCTCCGACGGAGAAATTTTGCGTTTGAAAGATATTGCAACAGTCGAATTAGGCCGGTTGACTTATGGTTTCCAGAACAATGTCAACGGACATCCGGGAGTAACCGCAATCATTTTCCAAACGGCAGGATCCAATGCTACGACCATCATCCAGGACATTCAGGAATACCTTAAAAAAGTGGAACCGACCTTACCTCCCGGAGTCAAAGTCGTAGAATTGTTGAATGCCAACGACTTCTTGTTCGCTTCTATCCACGAAGTATTGAAAACCTTGCTCGAAGCATTTGTACTGGTATTTTTAGTGGTATATATCTTCTTGCAGGATTTTCGTTCCACCTTGATCCCGGCCATAGCAATCCCTGTTGCGCTGATCGGTACTTTCTTCGGTCTGTACCTGATCGGTTTCAGTGTCAATCTGCTAACCTTATGTGCCATGGTATTGGCCATTGCCATTGTTGTCGACGATGCCATTGTCGTCGTCGAGGGGGTTCATGCCAAGCTCGACCAAGGGTATAAATCGGCCCGTCTGGCTTCTATCGATGCGATGAGCGAACTGGGGGGAGCCATTGTATCCATCACCCTGGTCATGATGTCTGTATTTATTCCGGTAAGTTTTATGACAGGAACCTCAGGAACTTTCTACCGGCAGTTCGGGCTCACGATGGCTATTGCTATCGGCCTATCGGCAATCAATGCCTTAACGTTAAGTCCTGCATTGTGTGCTATATTTTTACATCCCCACGATAAAAACGGAGAGAAGAAAAAGACTTCTCTGATCGAACGTTTCCACATCGCATTCAATGCCGCTTATGATGTTACCCTGAAAAAGTACGAACGAGGAATCACATTCTTTATCCGTCGTAAATTTTTATCATTTGCCATCGTTATAGCGACTATCGTCGTTATGATCTTCCTGATGAACATCACTCCTACCGGATTGGTTCCCAATGAAGATACCGGAACCATTTTCGCCGTAGTCGATATGGCACCGGGTACCGCCCAGGAGAGAACCGAAGCCGTTATGGAACAGGTAGACAGTTTGGTGGCAGCCAATCCGGCAGTGAAGAGCAGGACCCAGGTAACCGGTTACAGCTTCCTGGCAGGACAAGGTAACTCATACGGGACGCTGATCATAAAATTGAAAGACTGGAAAGAACGGGGTAAAGGGGAAGATGCCAATACGGTAATCGGTACCCTATATATGCAGGCTCAATCTCTGATCAAAGATGCCCGAGTATTGTTATTCGCCCCTCCGATGATCCCCGGCTACAGTGTCACCAACGGTTTCGAGTTCAACTTACAGGATAAAACCGGTGGAGATTTGAATACTTTCTATGAAGTTGCTCAGGAATTTCTGGGAAAATTGAAAGAACGGCCTGAAATCGCTACGGCTCAAACGTCTTTCAACCCCACTTTCCCTCAGTATATGATCGATATAGATGCAGCCAAATGTAAGCAAGCCGGTATCAGTCCCAACGATATCCTAACTACTTTGCAAGGCTATTACGGCGGTATATATGCATCCAATTTCAACCGTTTCGGTAAATTATACCGGGTAATGATTCAGGCAGATCCCCGTTATCGGATCAATCCGGAATCTCTGCAAAACGTCAAAATCCGGAACGGAAACGAAATGGCACCGATCAGTCAATTTATGACGCTGACAAAAGTATACGGTCCCGACAACATCAAGCGTTTCAATATGTTTACCTCCATGAGTGTGAACGGTTCGCCGGCTGACGGCTATAGTTCCGGACAGGCGATTAAAGCTATCGAAGAAGTTGCCGCCCAATCCTTGCCAACAGGGTATGGATTCGAATTTTCCGGAATGACCCGGGAAGAACAAAGTAGTAGCGGGAGTACGACAGCGATGATATTCGCACTGTGTTTCGTATTCGTCTATTTGTTGCTGAGTGCACAGTATGAAAGTTATATTCTGCCTCTGGTCGTACTGCTTTCCGTCCCCTCCGGATTGATGGGTAGTTTTATTTTCGCTCAGATCATGGGAGTAGAAAACAACATTTATATGCAAATCGCTTTGATTATGTTGATCGGTCTGTTGGCTAAAAATGCGATATTGATTACTGAATTCGCCTTAGACCGCCGGAAAACCGGTATGAGCATTACCGAAGCAGCCGTATCGGGAGCTTCTGCCCGGTTACGCCCTATCTTAATGACCTCCCTGGCTATGGTCATCGGATTGCTGCCGCTGATGTTCGCTCATGGAGTCGGAGCCAACGGTAACAGCACTTTGGGAACCGGAGCGATCGGTGGTATGTTTATCGGAATGATCTGTCAGATCTTTATTGTTCCGGCTTTGTTTGTTGTTTTCGAACATATCCAGGAAAAAGTCAAACCGCTGGAATGGCATGATACGGATAATACGGATATCGCCTCTGAAATTGAACAATATACGAAATAAGAAATACCATGAAAATACAAACGATTATATATCCTTTATGTATGGCAGCTCTACTGGGCAGCTGCCATATATACAAACCATACAGCCGTCCCGAAGTAGATACGCAAGGCTTGTACAGGGATCCTGTTTCGGTGAACGATACCCTGGTATCCGATACCGTCAATATGGCCAATCTACCCTGGGAGAAGGTTTTCACCGATCCTCAATTACAAGTGTTGATCCGCTTGGGTCTCGAAAGAAATACAGACTTGCAAACCGCTATGTTGCAGGTAAAAGAAGCTCAAGCCAGCCTGATGACTTCGCGTTTATCCTACCTTCCTTCTCTTACCCTTGCCCCCCAAGGCGGAGTGAGTAGTTTCGACCGGATGAAAGGCAGTTGGAGCTGGTCCCTGCCCGTTTCAGCAAGTTGGGAATTGGATCTTTTCGGAAAGATTCTAAATACAAAACGGGCGGCGAAAGCAGCCTTATTACGGAGTGAAGCCTATCGACAAGCTGTGCAAACCCAGGTTGTCGCTGCAATAGCCAATTATTATTACACCTTACTGATGCTCGACAAGCAGTTGCAGATCACAGAAGAAACTGCCGTATTATGGGGAGAAAATGTCGAGACCATGAAAGCGATGAAAGAGGCGGCGATGGTCAATGAAGCAGGAGTTGTACAAAGCGAAGCCAATTATTATATGGTGCTGGCTTCTATCTCCGACCTGAAAAATCAGATCCGGGAAACCGAGAATGCCTTATCCTTACTGTTGCGACAAGCTCCTCAGAAAATCGAACGCGGCAAGCTGGAGGACCAACAACTCCCGACAATACTGCATACCGGCGTCCCGGTACAATTGTTATCCAACCGTCCGGACGTCAAAGCGGCAGAAATGGCATTAGCAGGAACATATTATAATGCCAACGAAGCACGTGCTGCTTTCTATCCGTCGATCTCCATCAGCGGGACTTATGGATGGACCAATCAAGCCGGGAACACGATCATCAATCCCGGAAAAATGATTGCCTCGGCTATCGGTTCACTGACTCAACCTTTATTTTACCGGGGAGCGAATATTGCCCGCTTAAAGATTGCCAAAGCCCAGCAAGCAGAGGCGATGTTAAGTTTCGAACAAGCGATATTGAATGCAGGCGCCGATGTCAGCGATGCACTGAGTCTGTATCAATCGGCTGAAGATAAACGGATACAACGGGTGAAACAAATAAATTCATTGGAAAAATCGGTGGAGTATACACAGGAATTACTAACTTTAGGTACCTCTAATACGAATTACCTGGAAGTACTGACAGCACAACAATCGCTGTTAAACGCTCAGTTGTCCGGAATTTCCGATGAGTTCCAGCGTTTGCAGGCCGTAGTAAACCTATACCATGCATTGGGTGGAGGCACTAAATAACGACACTAACCTTAAAAACAAAAAATATGATCAGTCCTTTAGCGTATGTAGATAAAGAAGCCCGGATCGGAGCGAATGTTACCATTCATCCTTTTGCCTATATCGACAAGAATGTCGAAATCGGAGACAATTGTACGATCATGCCTTATGCCAGTATTCTCAGTGGCACCCGTATGGGAACGGATAATATCATCTATCAGGGTGCCATCATCGGTGCTACTCCTCAGGATTTTAAATTCAAGGGTGAGGATACCCTCCTGAAAATCGGTAATCACAATACCATACGGGAGAAAGTGATCCTTAACCGGGGCACGAACACAACCGATTGTACGATAATCGGAGACGGTAACTTTCTGCTGGAAGGCGTACATCTGGCACACGACACCCATTTAGGCAGCCATTGTGTATTGGGAAACGGTGCCAAAACAGCAGGAAACTGTATTATCGACGACAAGGCGATTTTAGGTAGTGAAGTGATCGTCAAACACGGTTGCCGTATCGGAAGCTGGGCACTATTGCGTGACGGCTGCCGCGCCAACAAAGATGTTCCGCCTTATATCGTGGCGGCCCACAATCCGATCAGTTACTATGGAATCAATGCTTTGATCCTGGCTAAAGAAGGCCATCTCACCGAAAATGTGATCGATAATATAGCTAAATGTTACCGGCAAATTTATCAATGCGGTACCAGTCTGGAAAATGCCCTGCGAAGAATCAAAGATATTATTCCTCTCAGTCCGGAAATCACTTACCTGGTAGATTTTATCGAACAATCTAAAAAGGGGATTATCGGAACGACAATGTAAATTTAAAAATTCAACGGTTACAAGAGTGACAACGATCAGACTGACCAAGGCCAACTCTTGCAACCGTTGATACTTCTTCCTTATCTGATCTGAATACGTTCATTTTCCAGACTGCCGATAATAGCGAGTGATCCGACATGTATAACCTCTCCCCTCCAAAGTTCCCTTCTTTTTGAAAAGCTTTTTCGATAATCACATCCCCCAGGAAGGCATTTACCATTTTGTAGTATTCATACAAATCAGTTTACCGCACTGTTTCCCGAATCTCCTCTCCCGGTCCTGCTGCATATCTGTAGATCGTTTTCATAATTCGGTACTCTTTATCCATCACCTTTTTTCCGACATCTCGTCCAAGTAAAAAAAACAGGAAGGCGATCGAACCTTCCTGTTATAAATCGATATAATCTTCGTCGTTTATGAACACGATCTTACTACATTCAGCTTATGCCTTCACTTTTTCCTCTATCCATTTCCGGGCATTGACAAAAGCCTCGATCCACGGACTCACTTCATCCTCACTGCGTCCTTCAGCATAATATGCCCAATTCCATGGATAGATAGACCGTTCCAAGTGAGGCATCATCGCCAGGTGACGGCCATCTTTACTACAGATCGCCGCTGTAGCGAACGGTGAACCGTTCGGATTACCCGGATAGGCATCGTAACTGTATTTGATCGGAATATGGTATTCACTCTCGGCATAAGGCAAACTGAATTTACCTTCTCCATGAGCGATCCAGATACCTAACCGACTACCTGCCAAAGACTTTAACATTACAGAATGATTCGGCTGAATCGTTACATTGACAAAACCGGATTCAAACTTATGGGAGTCATTATGCAACATCTTAGGCATTTCAGCATGCTCGGGATAAATAAGTCCCAGTTCAACAGCCAACTGGCATCCGTTACAAATACCCAAACTCAAGGTGTCTTCGCGTTTATAGAAATTCTCCAAAGCCTGTCGTGCTTTTTCATTGAATTTGAAAGCGCCGGCCCACCCCTTGGCAGAACCCAACACGTCAGAATTCGAGAATCCTCCGACAAAGACAATCATATTTACCTCTTCGAGAGTTTCACGTCCGCTGATCAAATCGGTCATGTGTACATCCTTCACGTCAAAACCGGCCAAATGCAAAGCCCAGGCCGTTTCACGCTCACACTGGCACCCTTTCTCCCGGATCACAGCAGCCCGGATACCCGATTTAGCAGTACGGTTCAACTGCAAGCCCAAATCAGCCAATTTGCCGGTAAAACCTTGTGGGAATTTATATTTCAACTCATTGTGTTTATAGCTCTTGTATCTCTCCAATGCCTTCTCTTCGCCACTCTGACGCCGGTCGAGTAAATAAGAAGTCTTAAACCAAAGATCACGTAAAGAAGGGATATCCAACGACCAGCTATCCGCATCCTTCTTGATGTTCAGTAATCCCGCCTTACCCGGCTTTCCTAAGAAAGCGTAAGCAACACCGGCTTTATCCATCAGAGCGGAAACCTTTTTAGCATCCTTATCCGCTATCTGAATCAGTACGCCGGGATTTTCAGCGAATAAGATCTTAATCATATCTTTTTCAGCCAGGAATGAAAAATCGATATCCAAACCCAAACGATTATCTGCAAAACACATTTCGAGCAGTGCCGTTACCATACCTCCGGCAGAAATATCATGTCCGGCCAAAACGATACCTTCATCCACCAATTGCTGAATAGCTGTAAATGCACGGGCAAAATACTCGCTATCCCTAACGTCGGGCACTTCTTTGCCCACTTTATTCAGAATCTGGGCAAAGCTGGAACCACCCAATTTCAATTTATCGAATGAGAAATCGACATAGACGATCTCGGTAGCCGGATCATTTTTCAATACAGGAATGACAATTTTACGGAAATCGGTTACTTCGCCGACAGTAGAAATGATAACCGTTCCCGGAGCATACACTTTTTTGTCCCCATATTTCTGGGTCATAGAAAGTGAGTCTTTCCCGGTAGGAATGTTCACTCCCAACTCGATAGCAAAGTCGCTGGCAGCCTGTACCGCCTGATACAACCGGGCATCTTCTCCTTCATTGCGGCAGGGCCACATCCAGTTGGCAGAAAGTGAGATTCCTTTCAATCCCTGTTCGATCGGCGCCCATACCAGATTAGTCAGCGCTTCGGCAATAGCCAAACGTGAACCCGCAGGAGCATCGGCCATGGCAGCTACAGGAGCATGTCCGATGGAGGTTGCTATCCCACGGTGTCCGCTATAATCCAAAGAGACGGCAGCAACATCGCTCAAAGGCAAATGCAAAGGACCGACACACTGCTGACGCACGATACGGCCCGATACTGAACGGTCTACCTTATTCGTTAACCAATCCTTAGAAGCAACCGCCTCTATTTGTAACACTTGCTCCAAATATTCTTCCAATTTATCGGCGGAGTATTCCAGACCGGCATATTTTTCTTTAACGGTCTTATCCTCCATAATCGTCTTAGGAGGATTACCGAACATATCTTTCAGTTCCAAATCGATCGGAGTCTCATGAGTTTTTGCATTCTCAAAAGTAAACTTCATATCTCCGGTGGTTTCACCGATGACGTACATCGGAGCCCGTTCACGGTCTGCAATACGTTTCAGTTCGGCCACATCCTTCTCCTTCATCACCAATCCCATCCGTTCCTGTGATTCATTCCCCACGATTTCTTTTGCAGATAAGGTCGGATCGCCGACAGGGAGATTTTCCATATGTATTTTACCTCCGGTTTCTTCCACCAGCTCGGATAAACAATTCAAATGTCCTCCGGCACCGTGATCGTGGATAGAAACAATCGGATTCACTTCGCTCTCGGCCATTGCCCGGATCGCATTACAAACCCGTTTCTGCATTTCAGGATTAGACCGTTGTACCGCGTTCAACTCGATAGCCCCGGCATAAACCCCGGTATCGACAGAAGAAACGGCACCACCTCCCATACCGATCCGATAATTGTCACCTCCCAACAACACCACTTTATCTCCTACTCCAGGTGTTTTCTTCATGGCTTGCTGACGATTACCGAAGCCCACACCACCGGCCTGCATAATCACTTTATCATACCCATAGGTACGTCCGTCTTCTTCGTGTTCGAAAGTCAATAAGGAGCCACAGATCAACGGCTGACCGAACTTATTTCCAAAATCAGAAGCACCATTGGAAGCTTTGATCAAAATATCCTCCGGAGTCTGGTAAAGCCATTTTCTGGGATCGATATGCTGTTCCCAAATCCGGGAAGCATCCAAACGGGGATAAGAGGTCATATACACAGCTGTACCGGCCAACGGAAGGGCTGCTTGCCCTCCGGCAATACGGTCACGAATTTCTCCACCGCTACCTGTTGCCGCTCCATTGAAGGGCTCTACGGTTGTCGGGAAATTGTGCGTTTCGGCTTTCAGCGAAATGACCGTATCTATTTCTCTCGTCTCATAAACATCCGGCTTATCATGGGTATGCGGAGCGAATTGCACCGCCTGCGGCCCATCGATAAACGCACAATTGTCTTTATAAGCGGAAACAATCCGATTCGGATTTTCCTGAGAAGTTTTCTTAATCAGTTTAAAGAGTGTACTTTCTTTCTCTTCTCCGTCGATAATAAAGGTACCGTTAAAAATTTTATGACGGCAGTGTTCCGAATTGACCTGCGAAAAACCGAATACTTCGGAATCGGTCAATTTCCGTCCTAATTTTTCAGCCAATCCTTCCAGATAAGCAATTTCATCGGGATTCAAAGCCAATCCTTCCTTCACATTATAGGCACGAATATCATCGATGTAAATGATCGGATCCGGTTGTTTATCGATTGTAAAGATATGTTGGTCCAAACCTTTATAAAATGCCTGCAACATCGGGTCGTAAGGTATATTGTCACAAGCCGTCTGTGTAAATTCCTCTATCCGGAGAATCCCCCCGATCCCCATATTCTGCGTAATCTCGACTGCATTCGTACTCCACGGCGTAATCATTTCCCTGCGAGGACCGATAAAATAACCTTTCAGGGCATCACCTTGTATTTTGTGCGCACCACTGAACAACCATTCTAATTTACTGACATCAAGAGAATTTTCAGACGTCTGATACTGTACGGCATATACCGTGGCGTCTTTCTGATAGAAAACTATAGTCATGCTTTAATATAATAATTTATTTTCACGTGATCAAAAGCACACAAAGATAACTATTTCTTATTGAAATACCATAACCGGGAAATAAAGAATAGACAGGAAAAATTAAAATAACGATTCCCGAAACGGGACGGAACGGCCGGACCAGATAATATCCGGCAAATACTGCAAATATAAAAAAATTTGATACCTTTGCCAGGCATGCAGAAAATACTATGAATTCATTACTACAGACGGCTATAACAGCAGCATTGCAAGCTGGTAAGGCTATATTAGACATATACGACGATCCGGCTTCGGATTTCGAAATCGAACACAAAGCGGATCATTCTCCGCTGACTATTGCCGACCGGGTATCCAACGAGATTATCCTGAAACAGTTGAAAAATACGCCTTATCCGGTTATCAGCGAAGAAAACAAGGCCACAGCCTATGCTATTCGTAAACAATGGCAAACGGTATGGATCGTCGACCCTTTGGACGGTACAAAAGAATTTATCAAACGGAACGGCGAGTTCACTGTCAATATAGCTCTCGTTTACGGCGGACGTCCTGCCTTAGGGGTAATTTATATTCCGGTAAAAAAAATCCTGTACTACGGAACGATCCGAAACGGAGCTTATCGGGCCGATCATCCGGAATATTCCCCGGATATGGATTTCGACGCACTGGAAAATCAAGCCCGGCGTCTGCCTCTGGACCGCGAAGATCCGGTTTATACCGTTGTGGCTTCAAGATCGCACATGAGTTCCGATACAGAGAATTTTATCGATGAATTAAAAAAAGAACACGGAGAAGTCAAACTGACTTCTATCGGTAGTTCGATTAAAATATGCCTGGTAGCAGAAGGAACTGCTGACATTTACCCCCGTTTTGCTCCGACCATGGAATGGGATACCGCTGCAGGTCATGCTATCGCAAAGGCTGCCGGAAAAGAATTATATCACCAGGATGGGTGCACTCCCTTGGCCTACAACAAAGAAGATCTATTAAATCCCTGGTTTATTGTAAAATAAAACAAACAGGAAATATGAAATACTGAAATTGTGGTGTAAATCAGTAACTAAGTTTATATGGCAGAAAATATTTATCCGATTTTTGAAAAAATGTTACAGCGGAAAGACCGCGAAGCTTTATTGAAACAAAAAGGCATTATGATCTGGTTTACCGGATTGTCCGGTTCCGGTAAAAGCACATTAGCCATTGCCCTGGAAGGGGAATTATATAAACAAGGTATACTCTGCCGTATCCTGGATGGAGACAATATCCGCAGTGGCATCAATAATAACCTGGGTTTTTCGGAAGCCGACCGAACGGAAAATATTCGTCGCATAGCAGAAGTTTCCAAATTATTCGTCGATTGCGGTATCGTGACCATCGCTGCTTTTATCAGTCCTACCCATGCTATCCGCCGGATGGCTTCTGAAATTATCGGTGAGGATGATTTTCTGGAAGTATATGTCAGTACGCCCATCGAAGAATGTGAGCGACGGGATGTCAAAGGTTTGTATGCCAAGGCCCGTCGGGGTGAAATCAAGGAATTCACCGGTATTTCATCGCCTTTCGAAGCCCCGGAACATCCGTTTATTTCGATCGACACCTCACGGCAATCCTTAGCCGATTCGGTGAAAATTTTATTGGAAGCCGTTTCTCCGAAAATAACCGGAAATGAATTTCGGTAAAAATACTGATGCTTTTGAATCAGGATACGACTATTTTTGCAAAATGAATAAACTTTGCCAACGGCTGGAGTAAATCCGCCTATTAGCATTAGCACATAAAACAATGTCAGAATATAAATTAAGTCATTTGAAAGAACTGGAAGCCGAGTCTATCCATATTATCCGTGAGGTTGTCGCTGAGTTTGAAAATCCGGTTATGCTCTATTCTATCGGTAAAGACTCTTCCGTCATGGTCCGTTTAGCTGAAAAAGCTTTTTATCCGGGGAAAGTACCTTTCCCTTTGATGCATATCGATTCGAAGTGGAAATTCAAAGAAATGATCGAATTTCGCGATAAATATGCCCGGGAAAATAACTGGGACCTGATCGTCGAATCCAATATGAAAGGTTTCCAGGAAGGGGTAGGTCCTTTCACACACGGTAGTAAAGTACATACCGATCTGATGAAGACCCAGGCTTTATTGCAGGCGCTCAGTAAATACAAGTTCGATGCCGCTTTCGGTGGTGCACGCCGCGATGAAGAGAAATCACGGGCCAAAGAACGTATTTATTCCTTCCGGGATAAATTTCATCAATGGGATCCTAAAAACCAGCGTCCTGAATTATGGAATTTATACAATGCCCGGGTTCATAAAGGCGAATCGATCCGGGTATTCCCGCTGTCTAATTGGACGGAATTGGATATCTGGCAATACATCCGCATGGAAAATATTCCTATCGTACCTTTGTATTTTGCCAAAGAACGTCCCATCGTCGAAATCGACGGTAACCTGATCATGCCCGACGACGAACGCTTACCGGAACAATACCGGGATAAGATCCGGATGCGGAAAGTACGTTTCCGTACCTTAGGATGCTGGCCATTGACCGGAGCTGTCGAATCGGAAGCCGACACGATTGAAAAAATCGTAGAAGAAATGATGACCACCACCAAATCCGAACGGACCACCCGGGTAATCGATTTCGACCAGGATGCCAGTATGGAACAAAAGAAAAGAGAGGGATACTTTTAAGGCGAAAAGCGATAAAGATTAAAATCATGGAGAAACTAAATATAAAAGAGTTCCTGGATCAGGACGAAAAGAAAGATCTGTTGAGATTATTGACAGCCGGATCGGTAGATGACGGCAAATCGACCCTGATCGGTCGTTTGCTTTTCGATAGTAAAAAATTATACGAAGATCAGCTGGATGCCCTCGAAAGAGATACCAAACGTTACGGTAATGCAGGAGACGATATCGATTATGCCCTCCTGCTCGACGGCCTGAAGGCTGAACGTGAACAAGGTATAACGATAGACGTGGCTTACCGTTATTTTTCTACGAACAAGCGGAAATTCATCATTGCCGACACTCCGGGACACGAACAGTATACCCGTAACATGATTACAGGAGGTTCGACGGCCAATCTGGCCATCATTCTGGTAGACGCCCGCTCAGGCGTTATCACCCAAACACGCCGGCATACTTATTTAGTTTCCTTGCTGGGAATCAAACATGTTGTTCTGGCTGTGAATAAAATGGACCTCGTTGGATACGACCGGCAGGTATTCGACCGGATCGTAACGGAATACCGTCAGTTTGCAGAACCCCTGGGAATACCCGACATTACCTGTATCCCACTCTCGGCATTAAAAGGAGATAATGTCGTAGAAGCATCGGAGAATATGTCGTGGTATACCGGAAAACCATTACTGGAATATCTGGAAACGGTACATATAGGAAGCGATAAAAACTTTGCAGATCTCCGTTATCCCGTACAATATGTCATGCGTCCCAACCTCGACTTCCGGGGATTCAGCAGTACGGTTGCTTCAGGTATCATTCGTAAAGGAGATGAAGTGGTCGCACTGCCTTCTATGAAGCGTTCACGGGTCAAATCGATCGTCACTTACGACGGAGAACTGGATTTCGCTTTTCCGCCGCAGGCCATAACGGTGACCCTCGAAGACGAAATCGATATCTCCCGGGGAGAAATGCTCGTACATCCGGACAATCTCCCGATTATTTCCCGCAATTTCGAAGCCATGCTGGTATGGATGGATGAGAAGAAAATGGATCCGGAAGAACAATTCTTTATTAAACATACTACGAATCTGACCCGGGCCAAGATCGATAAAATCCGGTATAAAGTAAATGTGAATACTTTAGAACAATCTGCCGCAGACGCCTTGGAATTGAATGAAATTGCACGTGTCATTTTCACGACAGGTAAACCTTTATTTTTCGATCCTTATCCCCAAAATAAAAACACAGGCGCTTTTATTCTGATCGATCCGATTACCAACAATACCTGTGCTGTCGGTATGATTATCGATAAAGTCGAAAGGAAAGACATGCAGGAATTGGAAATTCCGGAAATCAGTCTTTCGAAACTGGGCATCGGCAGCGAACACTTTACAGCCATCGAAAAAGTGGCCAAGGAACTCGACCGTCAAGGGATTACGGTGAAAATAATTCAATAAATAAATCAGTTAGGCGATATAAAAGAGCATATATTTTATCGAAATGGGTGTACTAGAATTTCAAAAACTTCCGGTAAATACTTTGGTGGGTGCAGACTGGAAAACTTTTAAAGGAATCACACAAGGACAAACGATCGGGAAAGGATATAAAACGAAATATCAATTGACCAAAGCCATCTGTCGGTTATTGAGTTGCCTGAAACCGATACAGGACCGGAGATACGACAAACGCCTGAAAGATCAGGCGATCAACATGGAGCCGGTTTTTATTCTAGGGCACTGGCGTAGTGGTACCACCTTTGTTCACAATGTATTGGCTCATGATAAACATTTCGGTTATACGACGACCTATCAAACCGTTTTTCCCCATATGATGATGTGGGGACAGCCGATGTTTAAGAAAACGATGGCGTGGTTAATGCCGGACAAACGCCCTACCGATAACATGGAGCTCAACGTCGACTTGCCTCAGGAGGAAGAGTTTGCCTTATCCAATATGATGCCTTGCTCCTATTATGATTTCTGGTTTTTGCCTCAGAATATGCTGGAATATTGTGACCGGTTTCTGACCATGAAAACAGCTACTCCCGAAGAACACCGGATGTTCAGGGAGACATTCCTGAAACTGATTAAAATCTCCCTCTGGAATACCCAGGGCAGCCAATTTCTCAGCAAGAATCCCCCGCATACCGGCAAGGTGAAAGAAATCCTGGAAATGTTCCCCAATGCCAAATTTATCTATTTGATGCGGAATCCTTATACGGTATTCGAATCTACCCGGAGTTTTTTCACGAATACCATCATCCCTTTGCAATTGCAGAAAATTTCTCCGGAGGAACTGGAAAAAAACATCCTCGAAGTATATACCCGTTTGTATCGGAAATATGAAGAAGATAAAAAGCTGATCCCGGCAGGTAATCTGATCGAAATAAAATTCGAAGATTTCGAGGCGGATGCCCTGGCGATGACCGAAAAGATTTACCGGACACTTGCTATTCCGGGTTTTGAAGCCGCCAAAGCAGACATTGCGGCTTATTTAGACAAGAAAAAAGGCTACAAGAAAAACGCTTATAAATACGAAACCCGAACCGTCGAATTAGTCGAAAAACATTGGGATTATGCCTTGAAACAATGGGACTATAAACTGGAATAAAAAGAAAGGTTGTCCATTAAAGTACTTGACTTTATGGACAACCATTTATTTACCAGTTAAAAGATAACCCGACTTTAATACCGAGATCCTGAAGCGTGGGTAAGCCACTGGCTTTTACACTGTAGCGGTATTGTGCCCCCACATTCAATCCGACCGATTCGGAGAAAGGTACCACTACTCCGACTTCAGGGGCAAAAGCGAACTGCCAGCCTTTTTCTTTAGCCAGCAGGTCTCCCACTTCCAGCCGCATTTCAGCCCAGTTGGTTCCGATACCGATACCGGCATATGGTAGCAGGACAGCATCTCCATCCGTAAAAAAATAACGGACACTGGCCATCAGGGGTACAACGTTCAGGTATCTGAACTGGTCCCCGGAGATGGTCACTTTCTCCCCGTTCATGGTAAAATGACCGGTTGCATAATCCAGATGCTTATACAAAGTATTCCATCCCAGGCTGGCACCGACCGCCAGACGCTCGCTCAGGAAATAGTGATAATCCATGGAAAACCCACGAAAACTCATTTTAGAGATAAAATCATGCTGATCGCCCAAAGGTAAGGACATCTGATAATTTAGATTCAGCATCTGAGCCTGTGCCCGGCTTCCAACACCCAGGCCGAACACAACCAATAGTATCATTATAATCTTTTTCATCGCTTTCTTTATTTAGTCGTTTTCAGATAAGGGGATTGAATAAAACACTGGTTGATATTTTTCTCCAGGCGTTCGGCAAGATAGTTCTGATTTCCGGCCAGGATACCATCGACCATCCCTGTCCACAATACCGGTACCCGTTTGGTTTCTTTATCGGCCTTTTTCGCATCCAGCATATCGATAACCACCGTACCTTTGTCATAAGCATAATAATATCCTCCGCTATACCAGGGATACCAAGGATACCAACCACCCCAGACTCCTCCCCAGCCGAACCAATCCCAACCGGGATACCAGCCCCAATAGTTTCCCCAGGAATTGTAGCTGAAAGTCGGAGTTGCAAAAGCAGTTACCGTTACGACAAAATCAGGCGTCTGAGCTTCAGCTTCCTCGTCTGTCAGCAGCTGGTAATTATACGCTTCGAAATTTTGCTTTACCAGAGAAAGTATCTCCTCCTTCAATTCGTTAGCCAATCCCGTCGCATTAGAATCTCCCCGTACATACACGACAGAATCCGGAATAACGAATGTTTTTAAAGTAGAAAAATCCGCTTTTTCATCATAATGAGTCAAAGCAATGTCCTTTTCATGGACATAATCCGGTCCTTCCGGATAACAAGAGGCCATGCACAGCACCACGAGGGCGCATACCCCGAAAATAAATAATCTTTTCATACTTAAATTGTTTTTAATGGAACACTAATTTTTATTTTCCCGTAAAAAAATTATCAACTTTTATGCCATGTTTTTTTAATGGATGTAAAAAGAAATCATATTGTGCAAATCACTCCTCAGACAATCATATTCGTCACCCGGTTGACCGTTACCAGTGTTCCGTATTCGTCCCGTATTTCGACCTGAACGACGTGGGTACGTTTTCCCTGATGAATAAAAGTACCCTTAGCGACGACATATCCTCCTTGTGCCTGTTTCATATGGTTTCCATTCACCTCGATACCGAATACGTGGAAACGGTTTTCGGGCGGAACCGACATAGAACTCAAAGCTCCTCCGACCGTCTCGGCCAAAGCCATATTAGCACCACCGTGTAAAGCTCCGTCCGGACGACAGGTACGCCGGTCGATAGGCATCCTGGCTTCCAGCCATCCTTCCCCGGCCGCAGTAAATACCATACCCAAATTGTCAACCAGCGTATCCCGGCACAGCTCATTCAATTGTTTTAAAACCTCTTCCATAAAAACACCGAATTATTTTTTTCATGATTCATATTCCTTTTTCCGTTTCGGATTCATCGGAAACCATCCCTTCTTTACCCTTCCTTTTTGTTCGAAGACCTCCAGGATCGTCCAAAAAGAAGAAAAGGCGAAAACCCCCAATAAAGACGACCACAAGACTTGCCGGACATACAAAGACGAAATGATGCCTAAAACACCGAAAATCAGGAATATCCACCAACAACGCGTTCCGAAATAATATTCACATTTGATCACTACCGGATGAAACAAGCCTATGATTAAAAAAGTACTGATTCCGATCACAAGTCCGGTTAAATTATAAGAATCGATAAACTCCATCATGACAGATTAAATAAGTTTTAAAATGGTTTTTCATTCATCTTCCAAAGATAAAGCTTTCTCATCAAAAACAGTTCTTCTTCGGACATAGAAACCTTCTTTTTCTTCTTTTTCCGGGTTCATATTATTTTTCGTATTGTACTGGCTTGCAATTTATTTCAGTAGCCGTAACATTTGTTCTATTTCTATGGCTAAAACAGAATCACATTATTGAATAAAAAATATCGGAATTCAGCAAAAAATCGCTACTTTTGTAATATAGCATTAAAATCCCAAGATATCATGACATCGCTAAAAGAAGGAGATAAAGCGCCTTTTTTCAAAGGCATAAACCAGGATGGTAAAGAAATCACCTCAGAAGATTTCAAAGGTAAAAAATTAGTCCTTTATTTTTATCCGAAGGATAACACTTCCGGATGTACGGCCGAAGCTTGCAGCCTGAACGACAATTATGACACGCTGACTGCACAAGGATATGAAGTGGTCGGGATTAGCCCGGACTCCGCCGGTTCACACCAAAAGTTCATCGCCAAATACAATTTAGCTTTCAATCTGATAGCCGATACGGATAAAAAAATCTTAGAAGACTATGGAGTATGGGCTGAAAAATCCATGTACGGACGAAAATATATGGGCGTCCTTCGGACCACTTTTATCATCGATGAGCAAGGAATCATCGAAAGAGTCATCACTAAGGTAAATACCAAAAATGCAGCAGAACAGATATTAAAGAAATGAATCAAAATTCAACTCAGAAACTTAGAAACTCAGAAACTCAGAAACTCAGTAACTAAACAAATATTATGGCATTAAAAGAAACGAATCTTGAAAAACTGAAAGCGCTCCAACTGACTCTCGACAAGATTGAAAAAAACTTCGGAAAAGGAAGTATCATGAAGCTTGGCGACAATCAGGTAGAGAACATTCCGGTAATTCCTTCGGGTTCCATTGCACTCGATAAAGCATTAGGTGTTGGTGGATATCCCAAAGGCCGGGTCATCGAAATTTACGGACCGGAATCTTCCGGTAAAACGACATTAGCTATTCATGCTATTGCCGAAGCCCAAAAACAGGGAGGTATAGCGGCAATCATCGATGCCGAACATGCTTTCGACCGTTCTTATGCGGAGAAATTAGGTGTAGACGTCGAAAATTTGTTTATTTCACAGCCGGATAACGGTGAACAAGCCCTGGAAATTGCAGATCAGCTGATCCGCTCGGCAGCCATAGATATCATCGTGATCGACTCTGTCGCTGCTCTGACCCCTAAAGCCGAGATAGAAGGTAACATGGGAGACAGTGTCATGGGCTTACAGGCCCGCCTGATGTCACAGGCATTACGCAAACTGACCAGCACGATCAGTAAAACCAATACTTGTTGTATTTTTATCAACCAGTTGCGGGATAAGATCGGAGTGATGTTCGGAAATCCCGAAACCACGACCGGTGGAAATGCCCTGAAATTCTATTCTTCCGTACGTTTGGATATTCGTAAAATCGGCCCGATCAAAGACGGCGAAGAAATTCTGGGCAACCATACCCGGGTGAAAGTCGTGAAAAACAAAGTTGCGCCTCCATTCCGGAAAGCAGAATTCGACATCATGTACGGTGAAGGCATCTCTCTCTCCGGAGAAATTGTCGATCTGGGGGTAGAGTGTAACGTAATCAAAAAAAGCGGTAGCTGGTTCTCGTATGGTGAAAACAAACTGGGCCAAGGACGGGAAACGGTGAAACAATTGATCATGGACAATCCGGAACTGGCTGAAGAGCTGAAACAAAAAATTGTCGCCACCTTCAATGGCAAAACAGATGAACCGGAATTAGCGGAATCTGCAAATGAAGAGACAGACAATTAAGCGTGTGTGCCGGTCGGATTACTAAAGTTATAGAAGTTACAAGGGTTACAGAGGTTACAAAAGTTATGAAAACGAATGACCGCTGTAGCCCTGAAAAAAGGGCGCGTAGGGTGTGCAATGACTTTATAAACAAAATCAAGATCGGTCCTTGTATATTTCATTATTTATAACTATGAAAAAATCGATCATTCCATCACTTATTTTATTGTCTTGTATGGCTTGTCATGTACCAAACGACAATTCTCAAAATCAAAAAGGGTATACTCCCCCCGCAATAAAACTTTCCTCCGACGTCATGACTCCTGAAGTACTTTGGTCTTTCGGAAGAATCGGAAACGTTAGCGTATCGCCGGACGGTAGTAAAGCCGTATACGATATTACTTATTTCAATAAAGAAGAAGACCGGGGGTATAGCGATTTATACCTGATGAATCTGCCGGAGGGCCAAACCACCCGTCTCACCGATACCGACTACAACGAATCGGACGCGGGATGGACACCGGATGGTAAATTCATTACTTACCTGGCCAAAGGGCAGCTTTGGGAAATGAATCCCGACGGCAGTAATCCCCGCCAGGTAACCGATATACCGGACGGAATCAACGGATACGTCTATGCACCCGATATGTCTAAGATCGTTTATCTGAAAGATGTACAGCTCGAACCCACGGTACAGGACCTGCATCCTGATCTACCCAAAGCGAAAGCCCGCATCGTCGACGATCAATTTTACCGCCATTGGAACGATTGGGTAGATGCTTACACCCATCTTTTTATAGCCGATTACGTGCCGGCACAACCGATTACTACCGGAAAAGACATCATGGAAGGTGAACGTTGGGAATCTCCGGTGCGTCCCTGGGGAGGTGTAGAACAATTGGCCTGGACGAAAGACGGGAAAAAACTAATTTATACCTGTCGCAAAAAGATCGGTATCGACTATGCCGAATCTACGAATACCGATCTGTATGCCTATAATACGGAGAACGGGGAAACTGTCAACCTGACCGAAGGCATGATGGGATATGACAAGAATCCGGTCATCTCTCCCAATGGCCGGTACATGGCTTGGGAAAGTATGGAACGGGAAGGCTATGAAGCGGATAAAATCCGTCTCTATGTCATGGATCTGACCACCGGAGAAAAAAATGATTTCAGCGAAGGTTTCGACCAGAACGCAGAAGGCCTGAAATGGGGAGACGATAATACCATCTGGTTTATCTCCGACTGGCATGCTACCGATGAAATTTACTCTCTGGATATTCCGACCGGAAGAATCACCAAACATACCGATGGAGTTCACAATTATACTTCCGTGATTCCGACCGGAAAAATGTTACTTGCCACCAAAGTGTCTATGAGTAAACCGGCCGAAATCTACAAAGTGGATCCGGCTACAGGCAAAGACGAGGAATTATCATTTGTCAATAAACCTATTCTGGACCAATTGACTATGGGAAAAGTAGAAAAACGGTGGATCAAAACAACGGATAATAAAGACATGTTGGTATGGATGATATATCCTCCGCATTTCGATCCTAATCGGAAATATCCGGCCATCCTGTATTGTGAAGGCGGTCCTCAGAGTACAGTCAGTCAATTCTGGAGTTATCGCTGGAACTTCCAGCAGATGGCTGCGAACGGTTATATTATTGTAGCTCCCAACCGCCGTGGTCTGCCGGGATTCGGCCAGGAATGGCTGGAACAAATCAGCGGGGATTATTCCGGTCAGAACATCAAGGATTACCTTTCCGCTATCGACGAAGCTAAAAAAGAACCTTATATCGATGAAAACCGGCTCGGATGTGTAGGGGCCTCTTACGGGGGATATTCGGTATATTATTTAGCCGGCCATCACGATAAACGTTTCAAAGCATTTATTGCACACTGTGGGATTTTCGACTTAAAAATGCAATACAATACGACCGAGGAAATGTGGTTCGCCAACTGGGATATGGGTGGTGCTCCCTGGGAAAAGGATAACAAAATAGCTCAGCGTACCTTCGCCAATTCGCCGGATTTGTTCGTCGGTAATTGGGATACTCCTATTTTAGTCATCCATGGTCAGAAAGATTTCCGGATCGACGTATCTCAAGGAATGGCGGCTTTCAATGCTGCACGCATGCGCGGAGTTCCGGCTCAATTCCTCTATTTCCCCAACGAATGCCACTGGGTAACCGGCTGTCAGGACGGCATTCTCTGGCAGCGGACCTTTAAAGCATGGCTGGATAAATGGCTGAAGTAAAAATAATCAATCTGAAGAGGCTATCAACCGGAAGATTTTCGGCCAAGTAGCCTCTTCGGCTAACAACCGAACCGATGAAAACAGAACAAGGCTATCCAGTCACCCGCACCGACCTGAATCAGCCAATAGATTCCGTTGCTCTCACGCTTTCCGAGTTCGGGGAAAACCTTAGATTGGTAACGCTTGAAACCATCGATTCCAGTTTGTTCGGTTCTGCCCTATACGTAGTCGGTAGCCGGTATATCGTCGTTGCTTCCGAAGGAATTCTCTTATTCGATAAAGCTCTATTGATCGGAGAATTGAACAGAAATATAATAAACCATTAAATATAGAGAAAATATGAGAAGAATAACTTTCTTATTAGCTACCCTCCTCCTTCTAGGAGCCTGCAAAGAAGCTAAAAAAGCTTCCGATCGGACCGCCTCCCCCTATCAGGAATTAGCAGATCAATATGCTGAATTTCCCCTGACTACCGATTTGAGTAAACTAACGGAAAAAGAAAAGCAAATGCTCCCTCTGCTTATCGAAGCTGCCGATCAGATGGAAGCGATCTACTGGCAGACAGCCTACGGAGATAAAGAACAACTTTTCGAGGGTATTACAGACCCTGCCCTGCTCAAATACCTTTCCATCAACTACGGTCCCTGGGATAGGCTCGACGCCAACCGGCCCTTTCTCGAAACTGCCGGTCCTAAACCTCTCGGTGCCAATTTCTACCCTCAGGATATGACCAAATCAGAATTCGAAGCTCTTCAGGACCCGCGTAAAAACGACTGGTACAGCATCGTTCGCAGGGATGATAAAGGAGCATTGAAAGTAATCCCTTACCACGAAGCTTATCCCGAACAAATCAGAAAAGCCGCTTCTCTTTTAAAACAGGCAGCGCAGCTAGCTGAAGACGAAGGTCTGCGCAACTATCTGACTCTCCGTTCCGAAGCCTTGCTGACCGATGATTATCTGAAAAGTGACCTGGCGTGGATGGATATGAAAGACAATACGTTAGACATTGTTATCGGTCCTATCGAAACCTATGAAGACGCTCTGTTCGGATACAAAGCCTCTCACTCGGGACAGATCCTGGTAAAAGATAAAGATTGGAGTAAAAAACTCTCTTTATATGCCCAATATCTTCCTAAACTACAGGAGAATCTCCCTGTACCCGCAGCTTACAAAAAAGAGAAAGCCAACGCAAATCCGGATATGAACGCTTACGACGTCATTTATTATGCCGGTGATTGCAATGCCGGTAGTAAAAATATCGCCATAAACCTACCTAACGATCCCCGTGTACATGCAGCCAAAGGAAGCCGGAAACTGCAACTAAAAAATTCCATGCAAGCCAAATTCGACAAAATGGTAGTGCCTATCGCCCGACTCGTCATCGACCCGGAACAACAAAAACACATTCGTTTCGACGCTTTTTTTGAAAATACGATGTTTCATGAAGTAGCCCATGGCCTCGGCGTAAAGTATACCTTGCAAGGCAACCAGGATGTCCGGGGTGCTCTAAAGGATAATTATACTTCTATCGAAGAAGGAAAGGCAGATATCCTGGGGTTATTCTGCATCACCAAACTCGCGGAGTGGGGAGTGATTCAGAATAAAGACCTGATGGATAACTATGTAACCTTTATCGCCGGTATTTTCCGTTCCTGCCGTTTCGGCGCTGCCAGTGCCCATGGAAAAGCCAATATGATGCAATTTGCCCATTTTATTGAAAGCGGGGCTATTACCCGGGATACAGACAAGGGATATTATACGATAGATTTTGAAAAAATGAAAAAAGACATCGAAATCATCGCCGGTGAATACATCACCCTCGAAGGAGACGGCGACTACGACAAAGCCAGCCAGCTAATTGCAACCAAAGGAATAGTTTCCTCTATCCTTCAAAAAGATCTGGATCGTATCGCCCAGGCAGGAATACCCAAAGATATTTATTTCCAGCAAGGGCTTCAGACACTCGGCCTGTAAGGCAGTTTGTAAAGTCACTCCCTTCGTCGCTGAAAATTTATTAAGTTTATAGTTCCCTGCAAAATTCCCCTTTCGTGGAACTTCCGACCGGTCGCCCCTGCAACTGTAAAAAGTGTTGCAGGGGCGATTTTATAAACGAAATAGCGATCAGAAAGAACACAAATCTTTCCTTTCCGAACGATTTCCCTGGTATAAAAAAAACTTCCAGTGTATTTATTTGTTACATTCTTAACAAATAAACTAGATATTTTTAGGAAAATTATGACTTTCTTGGCGAATTTTATTATTTTTGAAAGCGTGAATGAACAATAACCACTACTAACTAAATTTACATTTGTATATGAAGAAATTCAATCTCTTCCTTATCTTTTTTATGACCACAAGTAGGCTGGTACTTGGACAAATGGATATTAATGCGGTAAACAAACCCGTCGAACTCTTAAATTCAGCTAATGAAGACATTGAAAACGGTAATTATACCGATGCCGTACAGAAACTTTTGGCAGCCATTCGTTTAGAGCCCAAAATCCGGGAAATGTATTTGTCCCTGAACACAGCCTGTTCCCATACCAATCAAATCTCTATCTTAAAACAGTATTTAATTAAGGCTAAAGCTATATTCGAAGAAGACGATGAAATCTGTTATTATCTAGGTAACATTTATCAAAACGAAAACAATTTTCAAAAAGCGATCGCTGAATATAGCCTGGCTATCAAATATGCTCAGAAAAACGGAGAAGATTTCGGATTGGTCTATGCTTACTACCAAAACAGAGCCAGTTGTTATCTGAAGATCAACGAATGTAGTAAATCTATCCCGGATTTCACTTATGCCTTAAAATTGAACCCTGATAACGGGGCTATTTATGCAAACCGGGGCATAGCTTATTATAAAACAGGAAAGAAAACAGAAGCCTGTAAAGACTGGCGAAAGGCCCAAAGCTTAGGGATTCAGAGTGCCGGAACTTACGTACGCCGGTATTGCAGATAAGCAACATCCCCCGACGGTAAAACAAAACCCTCTGATCGGTAAACTCTCGATTTTATACAGACCGATCAGAGGGTTTCTTTTTCATTTATCGTCTTACCGTTGTTTCAATGAAGCAGCACCCGAAACGTGAGAGGTCACCTTGGGATTGCCCGAATAACTGACATGAGCAGCTCCCGAAGCTTCTACTCCGAGCGTTTCGGTTACATTTACCGACGCATTTGAAGCCCCTGAAGTAGCCAAAGCCAGATTTTTCAAAACGAAATTTTCCAGATTCGCTTTCGACGCCCCCGATAATTCGATCTCCCCGCTATCTGCCTCTCCTGTCAAGGCCAGCTTTGCAGCCCCGCTAATTTCTACCTCAACCTCAGGAACCTCAACATTCAACTGTAGTTGTGAAGCCCCTGACAAATCGATCTTTCCGATCTTTACCACCTTGAAATTACCATCCCAAACAGCCGTAGCTGCTCCGCTCAAGTCAAATTTTACCGTTTGAGCCGTAAAATCACCCGTTCCTTTCAATTTACATGCCCCACTAAGCAGCACTTCTTCCAGGGAGGAACAGACGATTTCAGCTGTAAATTTTTCATTTTTAGAATGTTTCTTAATCCGGCCTTTAAAGCCAACCTTTACCGTTCCTCCCCAATTTTCAAACACCAGATTATCTTCATAATGAGACGGAATACTCAATGTGACACCTGTATCCTCTCCTTGCCGGATTGTAATATCGAATGCCCCGGAAATATCCAATCCCGTAACCCGCTCTCCCTGGAAACGGGAAATTTTCACTTGTTCCTGGGCTACGCCCATACCGATCGTCCCCCAGCATACGAATAAAAAGAATAAAATTTTACGCATAGTTTTCTATTTAAATGGTTAGTCCAAAACTTCGCATCAAAGGCATCCCAAAAGTCTGTTCAATTTCCCGCCTCTAATCTCTAAGACGATTGAAAACTTATAATATTACAACTCAATCCGTTTTTATAATTTTTGCGGGATTTACCCGGGCCGCTTTCCAGGATTGCCAGATTACCGTAAGTATCCCCACGGCCAGCACGATAAAAGCTGCTGCGATAAATATCCAGACAGTCAGTTGTGGCCGGAATGCATACTGCATTCTCCATTGTTCGATCAGGTATAACGCCATCGGTAATCCGATCGCCAACGCGATAGCGATCCACTTGATAAAGCGGATACACAACAATCCGACAACTTGTCTTTGTGTAGCCCCATTGATCTTACGCAAACCGATTTCCTTCATCCGGCTTTCCACCGAATACCAGGCTAAACCGAATAATCCCAAAGCAGTCAGGAACAAACTGATCCATGAAAAAAGTACGACCATTTGCAACACCCTCTGCTCCTCTTGGTGCAGATCCTCATACATTCCGGCCATAGTCCGAAATTTTAATCCTTCCTCATCTCCCGAAATTTTTTTCCATAACTCCTTTATTTTTTGAATAGCCACCGACATACTTCCTTCCTTTATCTTTACCAAAGTGTTGTATGAAGTGGAATTATATTCGATTAAAAGGGGTTGAATCTGTCGACTCAGGTTATCGATAACAAAATCCTCGACAACCCCGACAATTAAATGCTCACCATTACATACCAACCGATAATTCACCGGTTCCTGAATCGCCATTTTTTTTACAAATGCTTCGTTCACCAATACAGCATCGTTAGGCGCCGAGGGAGAGAATCCTTTTCCCTTCACTAATTTCAGTCCGAAGAACGGTAGAAAACGCTCATCTCCCCCCATAAGCATCGCACTTATTCCTCTGGCAGAGAAAGCCCCGCAACTCAATATATCGCTGGAAGTATAATCTTCAACTTCAGGAATCACCTGCAACTGTCCGGTAAATTGTTTCCATTGTCCGCCCTCCGGATGGTTTGCATATAAACTCAGGATCCGGTCACTATCCGGACGGACATGTCCCACGTAATCCATTTGTTGTGCGATTCCCAACACCATAACGACCAATACGACCGAAATAACGAATTGTGCCACCACCATTCCCGTAACCAATTTAGGACGTTGCACCAATCCGGTTTTCATCATATCGTTCAGTGAATTTTTGCCGATCCTTGAAAAAATATACAAAGAAGGTCCCAAAATAACTATAACCAGTAAAATCAACATCAATCCTCCCGAAATCCCTTCTACCAAATCGCTCAAAACCAGGTCTGCTTTCATAAATCGATTGAAAGCGGGCAAGCACCCCTTGATCAGTAAAACAGCGATAACCAAAGCAATAGCGGCCTGTATCGAAGTTTCTGCTATCAATTGGCCACGTATTTCCTGTCCGGTCGCTCCGAAAATCATTTGCTGGTTGGTATTTTTAAGGCGTTGCAATGATTTCGTCATACTGATGTTGATATAGTTGAAGCAAGCAATCACCAGAATAGCGATAGCGATACTTCCGGCTAAATACAGGGCAACCCGATCGCGCGATTTAATAAAACCGATTTGCTGATCACCCGAAAAATACACCTGACTCAACGGTCTTAACTGTTGTTTTCCCTGAATATCGTATTGTTTCCGATAGGTCTCGTCCTGATTCAGTTTTTTTTCCAGTTTATCTTTCCGGCCCTCTTTCCCCAGTTTCAGAAAGCTATAATAGCTATTCACCCAGGATACACGGGTAAGTGCATAATCGGATTCCGGTAAATGGATCAATAAATCATATTGCAGATAACTTTTGCTTTTGTCGTCCACAATCGCTTTTACCATATAGGCCTTTTCTTCCTCCACATTTTGTAATCGTCCATCTTTGAGGTACTGGCTATAGCCCACTAACAACAACGTCTCTCCTAAAATATTTTCGCGTCCGAAATTCTTCCGGGCAAAAGAGCGGGTAACAGCTACACCCGAAGGATCCCGTAAAGTCTCTTTCAGATCTCCAGCCAAAAGTTCAGGCTGAAACAAATCGGCGAAATTAGGGGTAACTGCATAAATAGCAGCATAAGGTATTGTTTCACCACTATTCTTTTTAATCTGTTTGTGATCGTCATGGCACACACAGATATCTTCGACTTCAGGGAAAGAACGCTGAATAGCGACGGCACGCCCTCCATTAAGGGTATGGTTGGCCATAACCTCTTCATTACTATAATATACGTTCTGCTCTTGTAATAAATACCATTGCCCTCCTCCTTTCACCACATGAGCTATATTATACTCGTTAGCTACAAAACCAATCAATAAAACACTACATGTCAAGCCAATAATCAAGCTCAACATCGAAATTACAAAATAAATTTTATTTCTCGCCCAGGAACGAAAAATCATTTTTAATGAAATAGAAAACATAAAAAATTCATATCTTTTTAACCGGATAATAACCAATTATATGCCAATTTATTAATCATCTGTTAATCAAATAGATAACATCGATTTCTATTTTGAATATGTAAAAAAACGAGACAACAATGTAAAAAAAATAGACAATCCGATTCAAGAGCAAAACAATTAACATATTGAATATAAGCGACTTAATTATTTGGCACAATAATAGTATAGAGAAATACAAAATTCAATCTTCAATCTTATGATAAAAATAGAAAATTTAAGTAAAGTGTTCCGCACGGAAGAAGTGGAGACTACTGCATTAAATAACGTCTCGCTGGAAGTAAAAAAAGGAGAATTCGTAGCGATCATGGGCCCTTCCGGTTGCGGTAAATCAACCTTACTGAATATCATCGGCCTGCTGGATAATCCGACAGACGGGAAGTATTATTTCGACGGCGAAGAGGTAGGACACCTAAAAGAGAAACAGCGTACTCAGGTACGTAAAGGAAATATCGGTTTCGTATTCCAGAGTTTCAATCTGATCGACGAACTGAATGTATATGAAAATGTCGAACTGCCTTTGATCTATCTGAAGAAGAAAGCCAGTGAAAAGAAAGAGATTGTATCCCATATTCTCGACCGGATGAACATCAGCCACCGGGCCAAGCACTTTCCGCAGCAATTATCCGGCGGACAGCAACAACGTGTAGCCATTGCCCGTGCCGTAGTAGCAAGTCCCAAATTAATCCTGGCCGACGAACCGACGGGTAACCTGGATTCACGTAACGGTACGGAAGTGATGAACCTACTGACCGAATTGAATCAGGAAGGTACGACCATCATAATGGTGACTCACTCCCAGCACGATGCCTCCTATGCTCATCGGGTAATCAATCTTTTCGACGGGCAGATCGTCACCGAAACTTGTGGTGTGAAAGATTAAAGCAACGGCCCTTTCTATAAACAACCTCCGGGAGAACAGGAAAAACTTCCGGAGTTCATTATCTTTATTCTTTTAGGGAAGTCAGGCCGGTCGATAATTATTATATTTGCATAGCTATAATTTTCCATATGACAAAACAAGGTACCATCCTCATTGTTGACGACAATAAAGGTGTATTGGCAGCCATCGATATGCTGCTCAGCGGCACTTTTAAAAAAGTGATCACCATCAGTAATCCCAACCGGATTCCTGCGATGCTGGAAACGGAAAATATCGATGTCGTATTGTTGGACATGAATTTTTCCAGTGGTATAAATAATGGAAACGAAGGTATTTTCTGGCTGGGAGAAATACGGAAAATAAGCAACGATCTACCGGTCGTCCTATTTACAGCTTATGCAGACATCGAACTGGCCGTAAAAACAGTGAAAGAAGGGGCTACCGACTTTGTCGTCAAACCCTGGGATAATGCCAAACTGATAGCGACCCTTTTGTCTGCCTACCGCTTACGCCAATCCCAGACAGAAGTAAAACAACTCCGGAAAAATGAAGAATCGATCAGAGCTGTTTGCATCAGGATTTTTTCCTGATGAGGAATTTCTACCATATAGTTCTGATTATAATACCTTGTATAACATTCGATCTCAGGATATTTACTTTGCAGTTCGCTACCAATCACAGCCCCCCAATACGATCCCTCTTCATCGACCACCCGATAAATCCGGTCTTTATTTTGATGAAATTGGTCTACCGATAGTTCCTGACGAATATAAACACTCAACACCAGTACAAAAGTCAATGCGATAGCAAATCCCAAAACCGTAATAGCAAAATAAAGCTTATTGTGAATCAGGTTGCGTACAAATAATTTAATATCGATCATAGGAATATGGATTTTACCCTAGATCCACAATCGACATGCCAATTTAACTAATAAATTTATATTCAGATATTTATCAAATAAACAGCACCTTAAATCTGTCAAAAAAACAGACAATACTTGTATAATTTATTGACAAACGTGTTGGAAGAATTATTTCATACCCAAAACTTGACGGGCAAAATCGAAAGTTTGTTGTCTGACTTCAGGAATAGCTTTCGACGATAAACCACAGGCAATAACGTGTACGCCTGCATTCGGAAAAGCAACGGCCCGTTTCTCGTCTTTAGGAGTTCCTAATTCGTCGAACATGTTCAACGCCGCTTTAACTTCTATCGTCTCATCCTGATGATCGGAATCTTTGTAATAATAACCTAAAAAAACAGGCTGAGAGACTTTTTCGAATTCCCGTCGGTTCATTCTCATATCCAGCAGTTGCTGTAAATAAACCTGTGCTTCCAAGCGGTATTTACAATACCAGTATTTACAATCTTCACTATCTGCCGGATCATCCGAAACGGCATATTTCCCTCCATGTACGGCCCGGCTGATCTGTAATCCCCAGGGACCGCTCAACAAGGGGGCCATAGGATTTTTAATTTTAATATTCGGTGAATATAAGATCAGGGCATCCACCAGCCTGGGAAAATCGGCCGCTAACATCAAAGCTAACGTACAACCGGTGGATGTCCCCATTATAATAACTTTCTTCCCCAATTTGTGAGCGATCACCAAGGCTTCTTTAGCCGAATTGTAAAGATTAGCCGGCGTCATACCGAGCATAGCCTCCGTACCTTGCAAGCCGTGGGCCGCCAGCCGGGGAAGATAAGCATTCACTCTAAATTCTTTTACAAAATCGGATATGATCGGCTGGCCTTCGAAACGGCTGGCCGTAAATCCATGCAGATAAAGCAATACGTAGGTTGTAGGCTGAGCAACCGAATCTCCCCATAAAATGATTCCCTGATTATCGGGCTTCACCGGTAACCGAGCCTCCCTGTCCTGCACATACTCACTGATACGGTCGATTCCAACCGGTAGATCCGGTAGGTCCGTATTCAATTCCGTACGAGGTAGCCGGGGGCCTGCCCAATAGGCAATGCCTAAAACAACAAGGATCAGTAAAGGTATCATATAACGTCGCTTCATCATATCCTCTTCTACTTTTCGTTTTCCCTCACTTCTTCCAGCAACATTTCCATGGCTTTAGAGGCTGCCTTCGCTATATTCCTTTCGCGGGTAAACGAAAAAGTGAACAATTTTGCATAACTCTTCCGGGGTGTCGCTACTCCGATCCAAACCGTCCCTACCGGTTTCTCCGGCGTGCCACCTCCCGGTCCTGCTACGCCTGAGGTCGACACCGCATAATCTGCTCCGGTGATCTTTCTTACTCCTTCGGCCATCTGTAATACCACAGCCTCACTCACAGCTCCTTCCCGTTCCAAATCTGCGGCATTCACTCCCAATACATTTACTTTCACCTCATTCGCATAGGAAACTACACTTCCTTTAAAATAATCCGAACTCCCTGCAATAGAAGTGATCAAATGAGCGATGTAACCTCCTGTACAACTCTCGGCCGTGGCCATAGTGACTTTCTTATTACGCAACAGTTCGCCTAATTGTTTCTCCAGAACGTCGTCTCCCTCGGCATATCTCACGTCCTTTAATACTTCTTTCAGGCTTTCGTAACATTCATCCAGGTGTTTTACACTTTCCCCTTTCGCCGTAATACGTAATCTCACCAGTCCCGGAGAAGGAAGATAAGCCAATTTCAATCCCTCTTTTAAGGCATCTTCCCAATTTTCCAGCATTTGTGCCAATTGGGATTCTGGGACATCGTATACTTTCAGCATCCGGTATTCCAATTGTAAATGCGGATACTTCTTTTTCAATTCCGGCATCACGGAAGTATCGATCAAATGTTCCATTTCGAAGGGTACTCCCGGTAAAGAGATCAGTGACTTCCAGCCTTTTTCGAACCACATTCCCGAAGCTGTACCTTTATCATTACGTAAAATCCGGCAATTATCCGGCAATAAAGCCTGGGAGCGATTTCCTTCGTTCATAGTCAATCCTCTCCTCTTCAACATTTCTTCGAGCCGAGCGAATACTTCCTCGTTCATTTTCAACTGTGAACCGAAATATTCAGCGAGTACCTTTTTAGTAACATCGTCCTTCGTGGGTCCCAAACCTCCGGTTACGATGATCAAATCCGCCTCAGACATCGCATATTCCACCGTCTCATAAATCTCGTCCCTCTTATCCGGGATCGATAAAATCTCTGTAATCTCTACCCCCATATCGGTCAAACTCCGGGCAATATATTGCGAATTCGTGTCCAGAATTTGTCCCATTAAAATTTCATCCCCTATGGTTATAATAATCGCTTTCATCAGGTCAATATTTCATTATCTATTCAATCCTTTGCTATCATGCCTCCTGCAAACAAATTTTATACCAACCCCCAACCGATTCTTCCGTAAAATTCAGTCCGGGAATTAAATTGGTTTATAAAGTGCGTCAAGAACCTTAAGTGATGAAGGAGCACCTCTAAATGGATCCGTGTCACTTCGTTTCTGGTCAATGTCGCCTTGCAGGCTCCTGATTGGCGAACCTGCGGTTCTGAAAGGGAATTTTTTACCCGGAACGAAGTTCCACCACTCAGCGTAGCACTAACCAGAAACCGTAGCCTTTACTGATCTTTTCTGTCAAACCAGAAAAACCTGCTCATTTTTCGGTAATTCCTTTCCACTGGTCTGTACGGAAGGGAGAAGCCAGCAAACCGGCGCTATTTACGAGGTTGTCGTCATAAGGATTATTGCTCCAACCGTAACGGACAGCTACCGGATTCGGTACTTTCTCACTGAAAACAACGACTTTATTCCCATCGATGTAAGCCTTTGCCCATACAAATTTCCGATCAGCTCCGGCAATGGAAAAACCGTTGACATACCCATAACGGTTACGATCGCTGGTCGTCAATCCGTCGCCGACATTCCCGAATGTCAGGATCACTTTCTCTCCCTCCACTTTCATAGACTTATAAACGGGACCTTCTCCCAAAACAGGTTGTCCGTAAGCAACCTGCAGAGCTGCTTTCGCCAATCGTTTCCCCACCTCCTGTTTATTTTTGGGATGAATATCGAAAGCCTCACCGATATCGGTAATAACGGCTTGTCCGGTCTTCGGCAAACTCAGGGTCATATTCTGTGCTTCACGAAGTTCTGCCCAATCGCTGTCTTTCGGCTGATCTTCCACCGCCATAAAATTAGCTAATTGTACCCACAGAAAAGGGAACTCATATCCCCACTGCTGCCGCCAATCGTTTATCATGGCCGGAAACAACGTACGATATTGATAAGCTCTGCCCGCATTATTCTCTCCCTGATACCAGATCACCCCTTTTATCCCATATCCGATCAAGGGATGCACCATCCCGTTGTACAACAAGGAAGAGAAGCTATTCGGACTAATCCCACTGACTTTATACATCGAAGTCACCACCGAAGGCTTATACACCCAATCACCGGCAAGCGAATATCTCTGTCCATCGATTTCCAGGTATACTTCCTCAGCTTTACCGAGGATTCCTCCCAAGCCGCCGGTATCCGTAATGCGAACAGCAATCACATTATTTCCCCCTTTCAGGACACCTGCCGGAATTTCATAAGACCTGTTGGGCATCCAGAAATTCATTTCTCCTACTTTCACCCCATTGACATAGGTCAGGTCTTCGTCATCCACTGCCCCCAGATTTATTCTGGCTTTTTTTCCTGTCACACCCGCCGGCAAATCAATGGTTTTCCGAAACCAAACAATCCCATCTTCGTTCGCCAGTTCTGCCTCCCAGACTTTCGGCACTGCCATCGTCTTCCACCCTTTGGTTTTATAAGCCGGAACATACCATTTCTGAACCAAACCTTTGTCTTTTTTCAAGGCTTCTTTATATAACCTGATATTATCCATCGAATACCCCATCGCTTTCTCCTGATCCTTTCCGGCATATTTTTTATAAGTGTCGTTGGTTTTAACAGCCGTCTCCCAGCTGGTCCAGGTTTCTATATCGGTACCTCCCCAGGAAGTATGAATCAATCCGACAGGCACTCCGATTTCGGGTTGCAATTCTTTACCGAAAAAGTAACCGACAGCCGTAAACAGAGGAGACGTCTGAGGATTACAGGCAGTCCATTCGCAAGGCTCCAGATCGAACTGCTCCTTCGATTGCATATTTTTCGGAACATTCAACAGACGGATATCCGGCAAAGTGGAGGCAGCAATCTCCTGCCCGGCATTTATAACATTATTCAAACCGAACTCCATATTCGATTGTCCGCTACAAACCCAAACATCTCCGATCAATATATTGGTTAAACCGATCGTCTCCTCTGCGGATTCGATCTGCATGTCGTAAGGTCCCCCGGCTTTCATAGCAGGCAATTCCACCCTCCAGATTCCATCCTTCCCGGTTTTTGCCGTTTGCACACTTCCATTCAAAGCGACGGAAATCACTTCATTCTTATCCGCTTTTCCCCACACCCGGATAGGCATATCCCTTTGCAATACCATATTGGAAGAAAAGAAGTGAGGCAGACGTACTTTTGCCTGTAAATCCATACACAGCAACAGCAAGACTCCTAATCCCAAAAGATAAATTCCTTTTTTCATACGATTTTATTAAATGTTAATAAGTAAATCCTGAGCACCGGCCTGTTTCTCTGGCAAAAGAGCAAACAATATACCTACACCAAAAACAAATCCCAATAATTTTCCACCAACTTTTTTCATACTAAATACCAATTACAACTGAGTGAGTTCACAATAGACCCGATCTATAACATGGGGTAAATTTAAATAATTATTTTTAAAATAACATAGCCCGCGGGGACAGGGCCCTGCGCTATCTTTTCTCTCACAAACACAGTATTTTTTATTTGCCTATTTTTTCTTATATTTGCTTTAAATTAAAAAGAAAAGGAAATTTATGCGTTATCTCGATCCTAAAGCCGATCTGACTTTCAAACATGTTTTCGGCGAGCATCCCGACCTGGTGATCAGCTTGCTGAACGCCCTGTTGCCCTTAAACCCCAGGCATGAGATCAGGGAGATAGAATACCTTCCGGCCGAACTCGTACCGGAAAATCCTTTACGCAAGAACAGTATCGTGGACGTCCGCTGCCGCGATGCAGAAGGACGTCAGTTTATCGTCGAGATGCAAATGATCTGGTCTCCGGAGTTTCGCCAACGGGTATTGTTCAATGCTTCGAAGGCCTATGTACGGCAAATCGACACCGGTCAGGAATACGAACTGTTGCAGCCGGTATATTCGCTGAATCTGGTAAATGAAGTATTCGAGCCTGAGCTCGAAGGCTTTTATCATTATTATCAGCTAGTACACATGGAACACACTGAAAAAGTGATCGAAGGCCTACACTTGATTTTCGTCGAACTGCCCAAATTCAACCCACATACCTATTCTGAGAAGAAAATGCAAGTACTCTGGCTTCGTTTCCTGACGGAAATCAATGAACATACCCGCGAAGTGCCGCCTGAGCTGTTGGCCAATCCGGAAGTAAAAAAAGCCGTGAACGCCGTAGAAGAATCTGCTTTCACCGAAGCACAGCTTTTGGGTTACGAAAAATTCTGGGATATCATCAGTGTCGAGAAAACACTATATAACAGCGCTATCCGGAAAGGAATGGCAAAAGGAATTAAAGAAGGAATGACAAAAGGCATAGAAGTTGGAAGAGCAGAAGGAATTGTGGAAGGTATAGAAAAAGAGAAGCTCGTTATAGCCCGCCAAATGAAAGTAGACGGTTTACCGTACGACACCATATCCAAATATACAGGGTTACCGGTTGAGAAAATTGAAAAAGCGTAACAATAGCTCACTGCCCTGTCCCCGTGAGCTATTGAGGTATGGTGATGGTGAACTTGCTGCCGATTCCCAATTCACTTTCCAACCGGATACTTCCTCCGTATGCACAAACTACTTTGTGGACAAAAGTCAAGCCTAGTCCGAAACCGGTAGTTTTGGTCACTTGTTGATTTTTTACACGGTAGAACTGTTTGAAAATTTGCTTCTGATCTTTGGGTGCGATTCCCATACCGTTATCTTCGACGGTCAGCACATAATTGTCACCGATAGTATAAAAGTCAACTTTCACCACGGGATGAGTACCGCCATATTTAATGGCATTATCCACCAAATTAACAACGACATAATTGAAATATATTTTATCTAAACATGGATACTCCAGTCCTTCAGCAATCCGGTAACCCACCCGTGCGTAAGGCCGGATCAATGAAAACATTTCGGTCGTCATTTCCATCTCGAATTTCAGATCGATCACTTCCCGGTTTATCATCAATACAGAAGTCTTTAGAGAAGTCAGCATCGTATCGGTGATATCCGCCATCTTCATCAAACGCGCCTTTACCATAGTCAATTTTGTCGTATCCCGGGGACATAAGACAGAATCTTTCCCCTCCAGAATACCATTTACTACCGAAATCATCGTTGCCAAAGGCTTCTTCAATTCATGTTCCAAATGCGTCATTCCCATCGTTTGTATCCGCGCACTACGCACTGTCATCCGTATCGAACACCACTGCCAAACCAAACAGAAGATAAAACCGATCATGAATATCAATTCAACCCATAAAATACCACTTAAAGCACGGAAAACAAAGGGAAGTTCGAAGGTTGCTAATAATTGATGTTTATTCTCATACCCTAACTCGATAGGAAGGGTCATAATAGAATTAGAGGATTTTCCAAAATTTTCAGTAGACAATAATTCTTTTCCCTCTATATTCAGTACCTTCAATGTTGGATTTTCAATAATACCTTTTTCCTTTAAATAATTTATATACAATTCATTCAATCTAAAAACATCAAATAATCCATGTTCACTCAAACAATCATAAATTACCAATTTTCCTAATTCAGCTACCATATCAGGAGATTTAATCGAGATCATGTTCTTTCTATTATCATAATACCAATAGAAAAAATGATGATCTTTTGTTAAACCATATGTTAATCTATAATTTTTAGCATAATTCAGACCTTCATCATATAAATATTTATAAGTGGTATTTAATAAAACTTCATTTGCACTTTCACGAAACTCCCTAAGTTTTATTTCACGTACATGGTATAACCAGATTCCTTGTCCTAATAAAACACATATTAATAAGACAACGGACATTTGTCCCATCGTTTTTATACTAT
This sequence comes from Odoribacter splanchnicus DSM 20712, assembly GCF_000190535.1. Lineage (GTDB taxonomy): Bacteria > Bacteroidota > Bacteroidia > Bacteroidales > Marinifilaceae > Odoribacter > Odoribacter splanchnicus. The sequence goes on along the minus strand of NC_015160.1, from coordinate 640,737 downwards.
TATTCTTCATACTTTAGCTTAGAGTATATTATAGAACAAAAAAAAATTTTACAAAATTAAGAATCTTTCCTAACTTTGTACTGTCACAATCAATATTTATAAAAATGAGAAAAAAAGCCAGAATTTTTATGGGAGGAATTATTATTCTGACCACACTGTCTATTAATTTTATGTTTTCTAGAGAATCTACCATCACCAATATTACCTTTGATAATATAGATGCTTTAGCTGAAAACGAGTCTATTGATCCGGATGCTACATGTATATATGTAGGGGCTTTTTGTTTTGGTATTGACTCAGATGGTATTGTAGGTGATCATTTTGGATTAAGTGCCATACAAGAATAACATTAATTAGAAGGACAATTGATATGAAAAAACTATATTACTTCATCATCCCTGCTCTTCTGCTCGGCAGTTGTCAATCCGATCCGACCTTAGAGACCGAATCTTCTCCGTTAGTACGGACGAAGGTGACAGAGCTTCAATATGCCCAAACAGACAAAATCGATGTGGAGGCATTGAACATTATCTCTCCTTATAAATTTGTAAAAAAAGGAAACTTATATGCTTTTCTTACTCCCAGTAGCGCTTACCGTTTCGCCATTTATGACAGCGAAAACGGAACCGTTACCCGTTTAGTACCGGCAGGCAGAAACGAAGGAGAAGGCATGTATTTTATCAGTATGAACCTAAACGGAGACATCGTTTCGGCATTCGATTTCGGAACTAAAAAGTTCGTGGAAATTAACTTGAACGAATATGCGACTCCGGGTTACCAGCCTACGTTCACTTCCCTCACCGACAACAACAAGACCCCTATCGGAGCCATCCGGATCGGTGACCGCCTGCTGTCGACCGGAGTTTATACCCAAGGCCGTTATTGCATCAGTCAAGTATCCGGAGACGACACCTATAGTGTAAGTTATCCGGCCTGTGCCGATCCCACTCTGACGGATACGCTCAAAAGTGCATTTTATGCCAGCAATACCTTAGCAGTAAAACCGACGCTCGAACGCTTGGCCTGCGCCAATATGCAAACCGGTTGCCTGGACATTTGTGAAATCAACGGTAACGAACTGATCCGTGTCAATGAAGTGCATCTGACCCCTGCCAAGGTAAAATTCAACCGTCACCGTCCCAAAGGCCGTGGTTTAGTCCATCCGGTCAATTATTCCAAATATCATATTTTCGGGTTCTGTGATCTGGCTGTATCGGATGATTACATCTATGCCCTGTATTCAGGACGGACGCTAAAACAACATAATCTGGACGTCGACAAAGGCAAAACCATACTGGTATTCGACTGGAACGGTTCGCACGTGCGTACTTACCGCCTGGAAAATGCTTGTTCTTCGATCAGCTATAGCGCCGAAGAAAATACCATTTATGCCTTATCTCAGGAAAACAATCATTCCGAGATTATAACACTCCATCTCTAGTGTTGTTGCTATACTATAGAGGAGAGCGAACTTGAAGTAAGATTGTCTGCCAGACTCTCTTCTCAAGTTCCTCTCTATTTTTTATGCCCTTCCTTCAAGAAAAGAGGAGCGAGCGGTAATCGCCGTTTCGTACTTCAATTAATTCCGTTTCTGTGGTAAAGTGATCACACACTTGTTTCCGTTCGGTTTACTTATAAAGCGGATTTTTCCTCCATAACCACCGACCACTTGCTGTACGACGAAGGCCAGTCCCGCCCCGGTGGATTGTTCCGGCTGCCTGTCTCCCGGATCTATTTTCCTGCCATTATCTTCGACTGTCAACATATAATGTTTCTTGTCGGTATAAAATTCGATCCTCACTACGGGGTGAACTCCGGCAGATACAATAGCTTTATCTACCAAACAAAGGATCAGATAATAAAAATATACCTTATCCAAACAAGGATATTCCGCTCCTTCGTCGATTTGGTAACCCACCAGTGCCTGTGGCCGGATCAGAGAAAACAACTCAACGATCATTTCCATCTCCGATTTCAGATCGATATTTTCCCGGTCGATTTTCCATACCGAGGTCTTTAAAGCACTCTGCTGCATATCGATGGTTTCAGCCATTTCCACCAAGTGCGTTTTTATCGTATTCAATTTCAATTCCTCCTCCACAGACAAAGCAATCCCCTCGCATTGCAGCTTACCGTCGATCACTGCCATCCACTCCGTTAAAGGTATCTCTTCCGAAGGTGTCTTCCCCATCATCTGTACCAGTGTCCTTCGTTCAATCCTTTTCGCCACAACCCTTTGCCAAACTAAACAAACGATAAACCCGATCAGGAAAATCACCTCCACCCACAAGATATCGTTCAGTCCCCGGCCGACCGTCTGCTCGAATCCATGATTTTCCATTTCACGTACCCGATACAACCAAATTCCCTGTCCCAGTATTATACAGATCAGTAATCCCAACGATATACGTCCCAGTATTTGCATCTTATTCTTCATACCATCCGTCTATAGAATTTTTTTTGAGGGTGTCCAAAAAGTATTTGGCACCCTCGATTTATTCGTATCCCTATTGGAGACTGAAATCAAATATCCGATTCTACAAGGGGGTATTTTGCCTTTTTGGACACCCTCATATATTAAATTTACAAGTATATTTTCCCTCTACAAGGATGCAAAACCGATGTACGCAAAATCCCTTTCTGAATTTGCCGGTATCCTACTTCTTTCCGACTTTATTCAAACCCATATCCTTTTTTGATAAAAGCTTTTACCAGTATCACCTTTTCTCCCGGTGTTTCATTTATAATCCGGTAAGTAGCGGCAGCAGCAGGAATTACAAACGTTTCGGCATAATTAAAGCGTTGCCTCATTCCTTCGCGAGTCTCCACCCTTACTGCTTTCCCTTCCACCACCATCCAAACCTGGCAACTCCCTTCGGTTTCCACTTCCACCGCATCTTCGACGGTATACCGATGGACATCGTAAAAATGCTTTTCATGGGTCGGCAGATGTTCGAGTGTATAATGTTCGTTTTTTTCCAATACCTCGGGATGACAAACCAGTTCTTTTGCCACCCGTTCTCCCTTCCGTTCGAAATAGAGGTTATCCATTCCCCGCTGTACATTCAGCGGACGGGGTTTCCCATTCAAATCCAACCTCAGCCAATCGTACATTTTAAAAGTAAAAATATACGGAGCGCTACTGATTTCCAGTACCATACAATTCTTTCCGGAAGCATGAACCGTTCCGTTGGGTATCAGAAAAAGGTCGTGTTTGTGTGCCGGAAATTTCTGTACATATTTTTCAATGTCTATCGTCTTACCTTCTGCCTGGCTCTGTTTCAATACCTCGCCGAACTCTTCAGGCCGGATATTTTCCTGAAATCCCAGATAAACCTGGGGATTCTGCCGGCTATCCAGGATATAATACGTCTCATCCTGTGTAAAAGGCATATTAAACTGTTCCCGGATGTACGTAGTCCGGGGGTGACACTGTACCGACAGGTTACCTCCATCGAAAGTATCCAGAAAATCAAAACGAATCGGGAAATCGGTTTTAAACACATCGGCCGATTCTCCCAGAACTTGACGGTAATCGTTATACATCAGAAAATCGAAAGAAACTTCCAAGCGATATCCGTTACTTTCGAACATCAGTCCATTTTCCAAAACCATCAATTCGAAAGACCAGGCTAAATTAGGCACTTCTTCATTCAATCCCGGGATGTGTTGTTTCATCCATTGCCCTCCCCATGCGCCGGGTTCGAACCAAGGGCGAACCCGGAAGAAATTTCTTCCCATCCGGTGTAATCCCTCTCTCAAATCCTCCCCGCTCATCATCAGCAATTGCTGTCCCCTGCGTTGTTCATCCACAATCAGCTCTATCTGTGGCAGACACTCCGCTTTATGCCGGTTCAGCACAACCCAATCCACAAAGAAAAAATGTTTATAGGTTTGCTGATTATTCTTCGGTTTATTCATGCCCAGATTTTTCACCCACCCGGCCCGCATGCGAAACTGTATTTCATTTTTAGGTACATCGACATAGATCAAAGGTGCTTTCCATCCGGCCAAAGCAGCTCCTATACCGATCAGCACATTGATATCGGCCTCCTGGTCCGGCCTAAAAGCGTTCAACTTCCCGGGATCAAACCAATCCCTCAATTGTCTCTCCGTCACCCGGCCGAACAACGGATCTTCTCCTCCCAGATCGGGAGCGAGCATCTCTTCCAACGTCCGAGCATCCCGCATCGCGACATCGGTACGGAACCAGCGTACACACTTCCCTCTCCGACGAAATTCATCTCCCAGTTCGCTCACCAGTTCGTCCCAAAACACTCCTCCATAACCATCGATAACCACCTGCCCGTGTCGCTCTATCCAATCGGCCAAACACCCTATCCCAGAACAGATCTTATTCTCCCCGACCGGAAAAGCCGGATACAAATCATAAACTCCCCGGGGAGTTGCCTGGGCTTTCATAGGAGCCAGATACTGTTTTGTATTTCTCTTTACTGTCTCTTCTTCCATCCCACTCCGGCCCAAGACCTGATTCGCATACATCGCCGCCCCGATCAGCGGAGCATCTTCCCATAAACGGCAAGTATCTATTCTCACTCCGATCCCCTGGGTTTCCAACTCAGACTTTATCCGTTCCAGAAATAAATCGGCACCCCGCATGATATTTCCCCCGAGCACCAAACAGTCCGGACAGAAATGTCTCAGAAAAGGAGCTATAAATCCGGTAAAATGATCGGCAAACTCTTCAAACAGGACTTTAGCAGCCTGTTCTCCCCGATAAGCATATTCCGCCAATGTCTTCACATCCATCACCGCTTTATCGGGAAAGCGGTGATTCCAGTTCGTTACAAACCAGCGGGTAGAAAAATAGTCGTCCGCAATACTATCCCGAAAAGGAATATTATACAAATATCCGTGTTCCGGAACGGCGGGCGTCGTTTCGTCCAATATTTCTTCCCGGGCCATAAACGTACTTCCCAGTCCGGTCCCGACCGTAACGACCATACTCCTCTCACTCCCCTGAGCCGCTCCCCCATAATATTCTCCCAAAGCATAAGCAGAAGCATCGTTCAGGAAGACAACCGGTAAACTGCATACCCTTTTTATTTCCTCTTTCAAATCCAAACCGAATAAGGCATCGAATTTTCGTACCCCATGAATAGCAGCTATTCCCCGGGTATAATCGAAAGGCCCGGGTATAGCAATTCCTATACCCCGCCATTCGTTTTCAGAACGCCCTTTCTTCAATGCTGTAATCACCCGAAGTATCCCCTTTATAATCGAAGTAGCAGAGCCTCCGGCATCTATTTTCTCATAAACTATAGTCCTCTGATCCATCTTCCCGGTAGTCCCTGTGACAATCCCACCTTTTACATGAGTTCCCCCGATATCGATTCCTAATAAATATTCCATTATTTCACCCACATTAATATGTATAGACATTTATACATTGACAAATATAGTGCATTCTTTTTATTGTTACAAAGTTTATCTCTTTTTATTGTTTTACCGACACAAGCCGAACAAATAACAAACTAACGATCAGCATATTATCCAAACATACTACTAAAAAACAATTACTTTTTTTGATTTATAAGAATGAAATTTTACTTTCGCAAATACAATTTTCCTACTTTTGCTTAAATTTTTCAATCATGAAAATATCGATCGATCACAATAGTGCGATACCTTTATATCTACAAATAGAAAATCAATTGAGGAACATCATCCGGGAACCGGAGTATAAAAAAGGGAAGATGTTACCCAACGAAGTAGATTTGTCGAAACAATTGGGAATTTCCCGGAATACGCTGCGCCAGGCGATCAACAACCTGGTCACTGAAGGGTTATTAGTCCGAAAAAAAGGGATCGGTACTATAGTAGTCAACCAATCGGTCAGCTCGAAAGCCAAAAACTGGTTGAGTTTCACCCAGGAAATGAAAGCGCAGGGAATCGAACCGACCAACTATGAATTACATACCAGCTGGGCGCTTCCTTCAGAAGAGATCTGTCGTTTTTTCTCCATCACCGATGAAAAGAAAATATTAAAACTGGAGCGTTTACGGGGTAATCCGGAATTTCCGTTCGTTTATTTCATCTCTTATTTCAATCCCCGGATAGGGCTGACCGGTAATGAAGATTTTTCCCGTCCCCTATACGAAATATTAGAACAAGATTATAGTTCTGTTGCAAAAATTTCGAAAGAAGAAATCAGTGCCCAGCTTGCCGACAAATTTCTGGCTCAGAAGCTTGAAATCAAGCCCGGGGACGCTATACTCATCCGAAAACGATTTGTATATGACCCGGGGGGACGCCCTCTGGAATGGAATATCGGCTATTACCGGGCCGATAGCTTCGTTTATACGCTTGAGTTCGAGAGGGAAGTATGAATTGGAGTTTATAAAATGCCGGAAGACCATTGGAGCGGGAACGAGTATCCGGTTCGGTTTTTCGAACGACCGATGGTGTCTGACGGAAACGTAACGTAAAGTTTTTTGCGCAGTAAGGGGTTCCGCCGTTCAGTGAGTTCTTCGAATAAGCGAAAGAAAAACAAAAGATTTTGTTTTTCCGAACAGGAGAAAAACCGATAAAATCAACGAAAGTCTTAACGGACCGGTCTGACGGTATAAAATCCGGAATCGGAATAGAAAGAAAAAACATACCTATATTTCAGGTAAACCGGATTTACTCGGCATCCACAGCTTCTACCTGTCCGATCGCCCTGATTCTTTTCAACAAAGAGGGATGCGAATAGTATACCCATTCGTACAGTGGATGGGGGGTGAGATTGCTTAAAGACTTCACAGAGATCTTCTTCAAGCCGGAAATGAGCGATTCACCATCGTAATACCGGGCAGCAAAAGCATCTGCCTGATATTCATTTTTCCGCGACCAGGCATTCATCACCAATCCCAATATCATACTCAACGGCGAATAGAGGATGGTAAAAGCGATCAATCCCAATTGGAAACAGGCCCGGTCACCTCCCAGAGCCATTGACAAAGCCGGCTGGTTTACAAAAAGCGAAAACAACCAAAGGATCACACCGGTCTGAATCACAGATGCCAGCATAAATTGAACGGTATGCCGTTTTTTATTGTGTCCGACTTCATGGGCCAGGACAGCAACAATTTCTTCCTCGGTCAAATCCTTTATCAGGGTATCATACAAGACAATCCGTTTGCGGGGACCGAAACCGGTAAAATAAGCATTTGCCTTCGTAGAACGCTTCGATCCGTCGATTACAAAAATATTGTCCAGTTTAAAGCTCACTTTCTCTGCAAAAGCATTGATTTTATCCCGTAAAGCCCCGGCCTCCAAAGGAGTCTGCTTATTGAACAAAGGCACAATCAACTGGGAATAAAACATAGCCATAAAAACCGAGAATACAGAAACTATTCCCCAGGCATACAACCAAAAGAAAGAACCAGCCCATTCATAAAACCAGACGACAGCCGACAGCAACAGTCCGCCGATCACCCCGGAAACCAACATTCCTTTGAGTAAATCCAATCCATAGGTCTTCATTGTCGTTTTGTTGAAACCATATTTTTCTTCAATATGAAAAGTAGCATACCAATCGAAAGGCAAACCGAGTAGCCCGGAAACCAGCGACAAGCCCAACATAAAAAGTAAGGTCTGTAAAACCGCCTGATCTGTCCAGGTCACCACCCAGGCATTCCACCAACCGAAACCTCCTGTACACAAAAACACCATCATCACGATAAAAGAAAAAGTGGAACTGATCAGATCGAAACGATTCGTTTCGCGCTTATAATTCTGAAAACGTGCATATTCTTTTTCATCGTAAATTCCCTTAAGATTTTCAGGTAATACAGGCGCCATAGCCCGCATATTCACCCATTCCAAAATCCGTTCTACAATAAAATCAGCAACTAAAAAAACAACGATAATAATAAAAACAACCTCAGTATTCATATTCAAAATAAAAAAGTATAAACGGATAAAACTATTCTGCCGTTAATTTTTACAAAAATAGTAAAATCCATATATTCCTCCATGATTTATTCAGATCATTTCTAATTACAGAAATTTTTCTTTAAAACTCTCGGGATTTTCATTTATTAATTTTAATTTCGTTGCGCAAATAATGAATTCATAAATCAATCCAGATAAGTATGGCAGAATTTAAGTATCAGGAACCGTTTCCTATTGAAAATGATACCACAGTGTATCGCCTTTTGACAAAAGATTATGTAAAAACGATCGAATGTGAAGGACGTAAGATTTTAAAAATAGAGCGTGAAGGGTTAGAGTTATTGGCTCGCGAAGCTTATGCAGACGTCTCTTTTTACCTGCGCGCCGCTCATTTGCAAAAATTAGCCGACATCCTGAAAGATCCGGAGGCCAGTGACAACGATAAATTCGTTGCCCACACCATGTTGATGAACCAAGTGGTTTCGGCAGAAGGGGAACTACCGACCTGTCAGGATACCGGTACGGCCATTTGTATCGGTAAAAAGGGAGAAAACGTATGGACCGGGATCAATGATGCCGAAGCGATCAGCAAAGGGGTATTCGAAACTTACCGGGACCGCAATCTGCGTTATTCCCAGGTAGTGCCTTTTACCATGACAGAAGAAAAAAACACCGGGACCAATCTGCCGGCACAGATCGACCTTTATGCCACACAGGGCAATAAATACGAATTTTTGTTCATCACCAAGGGAGGGGGCTCTGCCAATAAGACTTTCCTTTACCAGCAGACAAAAGCTTTATTGAACGAAGAAACCCTGACTAAATTTATCCAGCAAAAAGTATTGGATCTGGGTACTTCGGCCTGTCCTCCCTACCATTTAGCGGTAGTCATCGGCGGCACTTCGGCCGAAGCTTGTCTGACCACAGTCAAGAAAGCCTCGGCAGGCTACTACGATCATCTCCCCACTTCGGGTAATGAAGGTGGCCGTGCTTTCCGGGATCTGGAATGGGAAGAAAAGATCTTGAAGATTTGCCGGGACAAAGGTATCGGAGCCCAGTTCGGAGGTAAATATTGGGTACACGATGTACGTGTGATCCGTCTTCCGCGTCATGCAGCTTCTTGTCCTGTCGGCATCGGAGTCAGCTGTAGTGCCGACCGGAATATCAAAGGTAAAATCACGGAAGAAGGGATTTTCCTCGAACAACTCGAGAAGAATCCGGCACGTTTTCTGCCGGCAGAAAGTCCTGCTTTAACTCCGGCGGTCAATATCGACCTCGATCAACCGATGGAAAACGTATTGAAAGAACTGAGCAAATATCCGGTGAAAACCCGTTTGAACCTATCAGGGACCCTGATCGTTGCCCGGGACATCGCCCATGCCCGGATCAAACAAATGATCGACGAAGGCAAACCGATGCCCGAATATTTCAAAAAACATCCGGTCTATTATGCCGGTCCTGCCAAAACTCCGAAAGGCATGGCATCAGGTAGTTTCGGACCGACGACAGCCGGGCGTATGGACCCTTATGTCGATCTGTTCCAGTCTTTAGGTGGTTCTATGATCATGGTAGCCAAAGGCAACCGTTCGATCGACGTCACTAATGCCTGCAAAAAGCATGGCGGATTCTATCTGGGATCGATCGGTGGACCGGCAGCCATTCTGGCTAAGAACAGCATAAAATCGGTCGAAGTGGTCGATTTCGAAGAACTCGGTATGGAAGCTGTCCGCAAAATCCGCGTAGAAAACTTCCCGGCCTTCATCATCGTCGATGACAAAGGCAACGATTTTTTCGCTGAGTGGGCTCATTGATAACAAGAGACTATCCAACGGTTTGTTGTAGTTAACCTCCTTTTGAGGGTCATTCTGCCGATTGGCGGAGCTTCGTTTCTGATCGATAACAGGGATCAGGAAATGAAGTTCCGCCAATCTTTCTTTTTTCAAAAGACAGCTCAAGTTTGAAAAGTCGCTTATCGATATTCCAGGGCATAGAAACCATCCATTTATTTTTCACACTTATTTCCGGTTTGTGAAATAAAGACAAAAATTTTTGCACACCTTGACGTCATTTGTGTAAATATCTCATTTATTGATAAATAAGCTATGTTGTTTCATTTTATTGTCGTTATTTTGTGGTCGCACACAAAACACGACAATAAATTAATAGCTATGCAAGCAACATTATCCTATGCCTGCGGAATATCAGATATTCCGTTGAAAGGAGAGACAATCGGTCAGAATCTGCGACAAATAGCAGCAAAATTTCCGGAACGGACTGCTTTGATTTCCGAGTATCAACAATACCGGGCCAATTACAGTGAATTTCTGGAACAAGTCGAACAGGTAGCCAAGGCCTTGATGGCCCACGGGATTCGCCGGGGCGACCGGGTAGGCATCTGGTCACCGAACCGCTACGAATGGGTATTGGTACAATATGCCACAGCCTTGATGGGGGCTATTATGGTAAACATCAATCCGGGATACAAACTTTCGGGTTTGCGTTATGCCCTGGAACAAAGCCGGATCGATCTTTTGATCGCTTCCTCCCACTTCCGGAAAACCGATTATATCAAAATGCTGGACGAGCTCCGTCCGGATTGTCTTTATCCCAAACAAACCGTCATCATCGACCGCGACTGGGCAACTTTTTTATCGAGCGCTTCTCAGGTGAGCGATGCCCGACTGGCCGAACGGGAAGCCTCCCTGCAATTCGACGATCCTGTCAATATCCAGTATACTTCGGGTACAACCGGTTATCCCAAAGGAGCGACTCTCTCCCATCACAATATCCTGAATAACGGATTTTTCATCGGGGAACGCTTGAAATACACGGAAAAAGATATCGTATGTCTGCCGGTTCCTTTTTACCATTGTTTCGGTATGGTATTGGGCAATATGGCTATCGTCACTCACGGGGCCTGTATCGTTATCCCCGGAGAATTTTTCGATCCGGAACAGGTGTTACAGACTGTCGAAAATGAAAGGTGTACCTCCTTATACGGTGTCCCGACCATGTTTATTGCAGAACTGGATCTGCCCGATTTCGCCAAATACAATTTAAAATCTCTCCGAACAGGTATCATGGCAGGTGCACCTTGTCCGATCGATACCATGCACAAGGTACAATCCCTGATGAATATGACAGAAATTTGTGTTTGTTACGGCATGACAGAGACCTCTCCGGTTTCTACCGAAAGCTGTACGGACGATCCGCTGGAACTGAGGGTAACGACGGTAGGTACCGTCCACCCCCACGTAGAGATTAAAATCATAGATCCGGAAAGCGGCGCAATCGTCCCCCGGGGTACAGCCGGGGAACTCTGCACCCGGGGATATTCGGTGATGTTAGGCTACTGGGATAATCCCGAAGACACCAAAGCCATCATCGACGAAACCCGCTGGCTTCATTCCGGTGATATCGCCGTCATGGATGAAAACGGCTATGTGAGTATAGTCGGACGTATCAAAGACCTGATCATCCGGGGTGGAGAAAATATCTCTCCCAAAGAGATCGAAGATTTTCTGATCGTCCACGAAGGGGTCTCCGACGTACAGGTCATCGGTGTATACAGTGAAAAATACGGAGAAGAAGTGATGGCCTGGATCTTCTCCGTCCCAAACGTTAAACTCTGTTCACGCTGTTCCTTTTCTATGTATCTCTGTATACCTGGAAAAGGAACGGCCCCTATCAGTACTTATCCGACTCACAGCAACCGTCAGAGGCAGCACACCGGCCACGGTATACCAACACTACCGAACAAAGCTCTGGCCAAAGCTTAAACTATCTTTACATTTCTACGTACAACAGACATTCGAACTGCTTTAGAAAACAAGATCTATGAAAGGTGTACTTCTCGCATTATCCACTGTTATCGTCTGGGCCATTCTAAATGTAGTCAACCGGTTTTGTGTTTTGCAATACGATGTCAATATTATGGTATTCACCTCTTTTATGATTTTCGCCACCGGTGTCACTTTAATGATCATCCGCAAACAGGTCATGCCCCAAAACTGGAAAAGCGGAGTAAAATACTCCTGGCTGTACACCATTATGCAGATCATCCGCAGTTTCACGATGATCTCTACCTTCCTTTATATCACTTCGACAGAGACCAGTCTTCTGTTCAACATAGAGATTATAATCACTTACATTCTGGCCTATGCCATTTTTCGAAGAATACCTTATAAAGGGGATTTCCTGGGCATTCTCATTATATTGCTCGGATTTATATTATTTATTTTTTCCCTTCCAGTACACATGCGTGTGATTGTCTCCATCCTGGTGTTGCTGTCGGCGACAGCCAGTTGCATCCGCTCGATCGTCGTGGAGGAAACCACCATCTGGAATCCGGATACCAGCGTCCGGCAAAAATGCGGTATTTCAGGATATACGATGTTTTACGGAGGCCTGTCCCTGATCGTCTTTTTCTTTGCCATAGCTCTCCTGAAATTTTTTCTCGGGGATCGGCTCCCTCCTTTTTTGAGTTTTCTAACGCTCCTCCCCGATCTGCCCGAAATGATCCATCCGGAAACAATTATCAGCGCCTGTCTGGCCGGTTTATTCATCAATGCATCCACTACTTACCTCTATTATGCAACTTTAAAATTTTCCACCTCAGAAACCTTTATGGCTGTACGTGCTTTTCAACCTGTGCTCACTTATTTACTGGAAGTGATCGCAGCCCTCTATTATGCCGCCATGCGTCCACAGCTGGATACCCAGGATTATATTTACGGAGGAATCATCATCTTAGGTTCCTTACTGATTCTGATCATTCCTTCCAAAGGCAGTTACACCCATCAATCCAAAGACTTTATTACCGATTAAGCTTATCCCTCACCGGTTTCTTTCCATACGACATCAATACCGGCATAAGGAATACCAGGGCGATGACAGAAAACAGTAAACCGCCGATCCAATGGTTAGGAGTAGCCGAATGAGGAATTTCCCTGCACATATCCCTGCCAGCCAAAGCCAGACGCTTCCGCCCCAAAGGAGAGAGCCTGCGAGTGCAAGTGCCACCCAAATTGATATTTTGTATCTCAGTTTCATCTTATCTGATTTTTTTTGATTTTATGCGGATTCCAGAGGTGAGGAAGTTGAGTTTCCATTTTCTTTTTCCCTGCTTCTCGCATATCCGACATTTTTTTTATGCGTCTTTCCGTCGGGTCGGTCGTTTTCGTTTCAGTGGCGTAAAAAGGTAGGGCTTAGGACAAACAAGGTTTTATGGCGAGAATACTACCTGCAATGAAATGGAAGTGTGGAGATTGTCGTCTAAACGGCTTGCCGCCCCGACCTTTTTTGTCCGTGGAAGCCCGGAACTACCTTTGCCGCTGACAACGAACAACCGATCCCGACATAATACACGG